>JABFXX010000015.1 GCA_013368795.1 Kofleriaceae bacterium | reverse complement strand
GCTCCCACCGCCGCAGGCCGCGAGGCCGGTCCTGCCCGCGCCGCCTCCCGCGGTCGCGCCGCTGCCCGTCGCCGACGAGCGCCCCGCGCTCACGATCGGCCGCCTCGTCGTCGAGGTCCGGCCGCAGGCGGTCGCCTCCCCTGCCCCGGCGACGACGATCGTTCGCGTCGCCGCGCCCGCGAGCTCGCAGGCGCAGACGCCGAGCGTCCTCCACCGCACCTTCGGGCTGGGACAGAGCTAGGCGATGGCGCTCCTCGACCTGTCACTCGTGACGAAGACGCTCGTCGAGGTCGTCAAGCGCGCGATCGCGGTGTCGCCGGTGACGCCGTCGGGCACGGTCAACGTGACGTCGCTGCCGCCGGACCGGCTCGAGGATCTCGACAACGCGCTCGGCATCTACCTCTATCACCTCGTCGAGGAAGCCGCGTTCAAGAACCGGGTCTGGCCCAACCGCCCGCAGCCGCCGCTGCGGAGCTCGCCGATGGGGCTGAACCTCTATTACGTCATCAGCGCGCACAGCAGGAGCACCCTGAGCGAGGGGCCGTATCGCGAGCAGCTCCTGATGGGCATCGCGACCAAGGCGCTGCACGACTTCCCGATCATCAAGGACGACACCGAGGTCGGTGGCGTGAAGGTCATGCCAGGGGCGATGACCGGCGCGGACAACAAGCTCCATCTGTCGCTGCGCCACGTCCCGGTGAACGAGGCGGTCAGCTTCTGGACCGCGGGCTCGAAGGCGCTGCGCCTGTGCTCGTACTACGAGGTCTCGGTCGTGCTGCTCGAGCCCGAGGAGCCGGAGCGCGCGACCGGCCGCGTGCTGACGTACGGGATCGAGCCGTTCATCGGCGGTCTGCCGCGGCTCGAGGGCAGCCGCAACACGATCGAGGTCACGATCCCCGGCGAAGCGACGCCGCGGTCGTTCGAGCTCCAGCCGGCACAGGTCGCGGTCGACGACGTGTTCACGCTGCAGGGGCGCGCGCTCGGCAGCGGCACGTTCGAGCTACTCGTGCGCGGGCCGGGCGTGCCGCAGGCGACCGAGGTCGGCGCCGCGTGGGGCGCGAGCGCGTTCGGCGACGAGATCACCGCGAAGGTGCAGCCGACGATCGGCCTCGTGACGACCGTGCCCGGGACGTTCGCCGCGTCCGTGCGGGTCACGCGCACGACGACGCTCGCGAACGGCACGCTGCACCAGACCGCGGTGCTCTCGAACGAGACGCCGTTCCAGATCGCGCCGCGCGTCACCGTCGGTGCACCGTCGAGCGCGGGCGTGTTCGTCGTCACCGGCCAGACCTTCGTCCACGCCGCGATCACGTCGGTGAGCGCATCGATCGGCAGCACGCCGCTCGCTGAAGGCGCGCTCGGTGCCCTCGACCGGGGACAGTTCGCGATCAAGAGCGCGACCGAGATCGAGATGCGCATCCCGGATACGGCGATCCCCGGTCAACAGCTGCCCGTGCGCGTCATCGTCAACGGCAGCGAGTCACTGCCAACCTGGGTGCAAGCACCGTGAGCGGCGAGCACCGCATCGAGATCACCGAGCTCGTGCTGAGCCTGCCCGACGTCACGCGCGAGGACGCGCCGTCGCTCGTCGACGAGGTCCTGCGCCGCGTCCAGGATCGGCTGCGCGGCTGCACGCGGCGCGGGAACGTCCATCTCGCCGAGCTGACCGTGCGCGTGCCGCCGGGCGGTGGCCGAGACGCACTGATCGGCGCGATCGCCGACGCCCTCGAAGGAGCCTTGCGATGAGCCACAGCCGCAGCCCCAAGCTCCTCAAGGGAGCGATCGTGCAGTTCAAGACGATGCCGATCGTCCCGATCCCGAACATCATCATCTTCCAGTACAACCCGGAGTCGCTATCGCGGACGCTGACGCCTTACGTCCCGCCGCAGCCCTCGAGCGACAAGACCAAGCCGCCGAGCGCCGATGAGACGAGCACGCTCTCGCAACCGCAAGAGCCGACCGAGACGTTCAGCGTGTCGCTGTTCCTCGACGCGAGCGACGCACTCGAGGTTCCGGAAGCGCATCCGGTCGCGTTCCTCACGGGGGTCGCCGATCGCCTCGCCGCGCTCGAGATGCTGCTGTACCCGCAAGGCGAGTCCTTGCTGGGCTCGCTCGTCGGATCTGTAAGCGTCTCGCTCGGCGCGGGCGGCTTCAGCGCCAAGATGAGCAAGGACGCGTTCGCGAAGCGTGACGAGGTCCCGGTGACGCTGTTCGTGTGGGGACCGGGTCGCATCGTCCCGGTGCGGCTCCAGTCGTTCACCGTCGAGGAGCAGCAGTGGAACCAGCTGCTGTATCCGACGCGCGCCAAGGTCCAGCTCGGGATGAAGGTCCTCACGAAGGACGCGCTCCAGAAGGACACGACGAGCAGCAGTGACGGCAAGGACATCGCTGCGTTTTGTTACGACTGGACGCGGGGCCAGAAGGAGGCGCTCGCCGTCGCGAACATCGCCAACTCCGTCGAATCGATTCTCGGCATGTTGCCGTTCTAGGAGCTCACATGTTCGACGCCAACAGCCGCTACGCAGGTCTCGCTCCCTACCCCGTCATGACGCGCGATGGTCGCGTGCTCATGGTCGTGCCCGTCCCGGCGGCACCCGGCGAGTCACTCCTCGGCTACCACCGCCGCCACCAGGCCGAGCGCCTCGATCACCTCGCGCATGCGTACCTCGGAGACGGCGCCCAGTCGTGGCGCATCTGCGAGCTCGCGGATGCGATGTTGCCGGATGCGCTCGCCGAGGCTCGCGAGATCCCGATCCCGCCCAAGAACCGGACCTGATGGGCCTGAACGTCTCCATACGCTCGGGCGCGACCGCGGCCGCGGACCTCTCCAACGGAGATCAGGTCGAGGTCTACGAGCGCGTCGGCGAACCGACGACGTATCGCCTGCGCTATCCGCTGGCGATCAAGGACGGCGACTTTCCGCTGCTCGTCGACGGTCGCATCGGCCCCGGCGGATCGCTCACGGTCGTCGTGCCGGTCGGGACCTCGTCCGAGGTGCTCGTCAAGGGAGAGGTCTACGCGCAGCGCGTTCACTTCAAGCACGGCGTCGCGGACTCGTGGGTCGAGGTCATCGGCGCCGACGCGACCCTCGCGATGGACCGCGACGTCAAGCAGGTCGTGTGGCCAGCCCAGGCGATCAGCGACACCGTCTCGAACGTCCTGTCGAGCTACGGGCACACTGCTGACGTCGACTCGATCGCGACGACGACCTCGGAGGAGACGCACGTCCTTGTCCAGGCGGACACCGATCTGCGGTTCCTCCGCCGCCTCGCGAAGCGCTACGGGCACTGGTTCTGGGTGACGACGTCCGTCGACGACGTCACGACCGCTCACTTCAAGCGGCCGGCGCTCGGCGGCACGCCGGCGGTCAAGCTCCAGATCAACAACACGACGCCGAACGTCGCTGCGCTCGATCTCGAGTGGGACGTCGAGCGGCCGAACGCGACAATCGCCGATCAGCTGGGCCTTCGCGACAAGGGCGCGATCGACGGGCACGTCGACCGTTCGCCGCTGTCGCCGCTCGGCAGCACGGCGCTCGCCGACCTCGCCGCGCACCGCTCGGTGCAGATCGTCGCCCCGGTCGACACCGCCGCTGACCTCCATGCCCGGTCGGAGGCCGCGCTCATCGAGGCGGGCTGGTTCGTCAAGCTGCGCGGTGAGACGAGCGTGCGCGCGCTCGGCAGCCTGCTGCGCACGCACGCGCTCGTCACGGTCGCGGGCCTCGGCACGCGCCACAGCGGCACGTACGTCGTGTGGTCGGTGCGTCACCTGATCGATCGGACCGCACACAAGATGGAGTTCGAGCTCGTTCGCAACGCGTGGGGGATTTCATGATCGAGATGGATCTTCTCGCTCAGCTCGCCGAGCACATTCGTTCGCGGCGGTTCGGCAAGTACCGCGGCACCGTCGTGTCCAACCAGGACAAGACGAACCGCGGCCGCCTCAAGGTTTCGGTCCCGTCGGTCCTCGGCTCACTCGAGGTCTGGGCGATGCCGTGCATCCCGTACGCCGGCAAGAACGTCGGCTTGTTCGCGATGCCGCCGGAGAAATCCGGCGTGTGGGTCGAGTTCGAGGGCGGCGACACCTCGTTCCCGATCTGGACCGGCTGCTTCTGGGCCGACGACGAGGCACCGCTCGGCGGGTCGCCCGACATCAAGGTCTGGAAGACGGACACGCTGACGCTCTCGCTCGACGACAAGGAGGACGAGGCGACGCTGAAGAACGGCTCGAACGCGAGCATGACGATGAACAAGAGTGTCGAGACGGTCGCGGCGCAGGCCAAGCACACGGTGTCATCGGACGGCGTGGTCGCCGAGCTCGGCTCCGGCAAGGTCGAGGTCGCGACGGGTGGTGTGAGCGTCAACAACGGCGCATTCGAGGTCCACTGATGGCCGACGACTTTCACAGCATCCAGTACCCGCTCGGGCTCGATCGCGGCCTCGGCAAAGTCTCCGACGAGACCAGCTACCCCGCTCACGTCGAGCAGCTCATCAAGCAGGTGCTCCTGACGAACCCCGGCGAGCGCATCAATCGGCCGGACTTCGGCTGCGGGCTGCGCCGCATGGTGTTCGCGCCGAACAGCGACGTCACCGCGAGCCTGCTCCAGGTGACGATCCTCCAGGCGCTCGACAAGTGGCTCGGCACAGCGATCAAGGTCGATGACGTCAAGGTCAGTGCGGTCTCCGAGCGACTCGATGTCCATATTCGCTACGTGCTGATCGCGCGGCAGGAGCGCCGCTATCTCGACCTGCGCGTGGAGGCGACGATCTGATGGCGACGATCGATCGTGAATCCGCGCTGCTCGCGCAGGACAAGCTGACCGGCATCGACTTCGTCGCGGTCCACGGCGATCAGACGACGCTCGACGTGTACTTCCTGCGCGAGCCGACCGCGCTCAGCCCGGCGCTCTCGCTGTCGACGGCGGACGTCTCGATCGTCGCGGAGGACGACTCCATCCTCCCGGTCGCGAGCGCCAGCTTCACGCCGCTGGCCGGTCGTACCGTGCTCCGCGTGACGACCGATCGGCCGGGCGATTTCGGGCGCTATCGGCTCGCGCTCGCCGGCAACCGCATCGATCCATTCTTTCGCAGCATCGCGATCAATTTCAAGGCTGCTTGCCCGAGCGATGTCGATTGCGCGCCGCCTCCGCACCTCTGCCCGCCGGAGGAGCGCGACGAGATCGTCGTCGACGGCTCCGCGCGCGACTTCTGGAGCCTGCGCCGCGCCCTCCTCGACTTCGCGAACCAGCGCAATCCGCGCTGGCAGGATCGGCTCGAGGCCGACGTCGGGGTCATGCTCGTCGAGCTGCTCGCCGCGCTCGGCGACGAGCTCGCGTACTACCAGGACCGCGTCGGCCGCGAGGCGCAGTTCGAGTCGGCGACGCAGCGGCGGTCAGTGCGCAGGCACGTCCGCCTCGTCGACTACGACCTGCACGATGGTCTCGGCGCTCGCGGCTGGTTGGCCGTCGAAGCCGCGCCGACGCCACCCGGGTTCCGGCAGATCCCCGCCGGCACGGGCGTATGGGCGCGCAGCGAAGGCGGGCGCGTCGTCGGCTTCGAGGTCGGCAACGGCCTCGCCGAGGCGCTCGACGGCAAGACGTTCCGCGTCAACGCGCGTCGCAACAAGCTCGCGGCGCACGTCTGGGACGGCGAGGCGCCGGACGCGATGGCCGCGCTGCGCCCGCTGCCCGCGAACTGTCTGCCCGTCGGCGCGACGAGCGTGTATGTGCAGGGACACGTCGCAGCGCTGTTCGACGTCGGCGAGCGCGTGTTCCTCGCCACCGAGCCGCTGGTCGCGAACCGGGACATGCCGATCCGGCGCGCGCTCGTGACGCTGACCGCGGCCGCGAACGAGACCGATCCGCTCGGCGGCGTGCTCGGCACGGGCGCCGACGTGACGCGCCTCGACTGGCGCGAGCCGCTGCCGTTCGAGATGAACCTCGAGTGGCTGTCGGTGCTCGGCAACGCGGTCCCGGTGACGGCGGGCGTGACGACGGCGAGCGACTTCTCGGTCGGCCCGAACACGCGGAACCTGCCCGCCGCGATCGAGCGCACCGGCGCCGACGGCTCGACCACGTTCTTGCACACGCTGCCGAATCGGCTCGTCGCCGACGATCGCGCTCGCGCGGGCCTGCCCGAGCTCGACGCGACGATCGCGTTCGGAGACAGCCTCGTGCGCCTCGGCACCGACCCGCGCAAGGCCGACGCCGAGATCGCGCTCGTCGAGCTCACGCTGCCCGCGAACACCGAGGGTGCGCTGTGGAAGTGGAAGTGGCGGCGCTCGCTGATCGGCAGCAACAGCGCCGAGCCCGAGGACACGGTGTTCACGCTCGACGACGGCAGCTGGGCTCGCGCGGTCGGCTACCGCCGCCTCGGCGGCGAAATCGTGCACCACGACTACGTGTCGGATGCGGGCACGACGCTCCGCTTCGGCGACGGCGAGTTTGGCCGCATGCCGCCGCGCGGTATCGCACGCGCCGGCCAAGAGCGCTTCTTCCGCGCCCGCTACCGGCTCGGCAACGGTGCGCGCGGCAACCTTCCCGCCGACGCGCTCCGCTGGGCCGATCCGACCGGCACGAAGTCGTTCGGCGACCTCGGCCTCGGCTTCATTGCCTCGGTGTCGAACCCGCTCGCGACCTCCGGTGGCGTTGATCCCGAGACGCTCCTCGAGGCGAAGCGAGACGCGCCGGTCGCGTTTCGCGCCGAGACGTACCGCGCGGTCAGGCCCGAGGACTACGACGAGCTTGCCGCGCGGCTCGCCTGGGTGCAGCGCGCCGGGACGCAGTTCCGGTGGACCGGCAGCTGGCTGAGCGCGTTCACCGCCGCGGATCCGGCGCACGTCGACGAGCTTCCGGTCGACCGCCGCACCGCGCTCACTCGATATCTCGATCGCTACCGCATGGCGGGGCGCGAGGTGCGGGTGCTCGAGCCTCGCTACGCGAACCTCGATCTCGAGATCCTCATCTGCGTCGCGCCGACGTCCTATCCCGGCGACGTGATCGCGGCGGTGAAGCTCGCACTTCTCGGGCGCAAAGGTGTGCGGCCGATCGTCGGGTTCTTCGACCCCGATCACTTCACGTTCGGCACGCCGCTCGATCGCAGCGAGCTCGAGACCGCGGTCCAGCGCGTACCCGGCGTGAGGGCGGTCAAGGAGATCACGATCAAGCGGCGCGGCGTGTTCGCGGCGCGGCCGTTCGTCGAGCCGTACTACCAGCCGGCGGCGAACGAGGTGATCCGCATCGAGAACGATCCGCGGCACCCCGATCGAGGGTCCGTCGAGCTGCGCACGGAAGGTGGAGCATGACCTGCGCCTGCGATCAACGGATCTGGCCACCGACGCTGGAGATCGCGGCGGGGCTCGACGATCTCCCGCGCCAGCTCGTCACGTTCGCGGACCTACGCGCCGAGATGCTCGCGCGCGCACGCTTCCAGCCCGCACTCGGCGACTGGCGCGGCCGCAGCCGAGACGACTATGGCGTGATGTTCCTCGAGCTGTGGTCGTACGTCGGCGAGCTACTCGCGATCTACGACAAGGCGATCGCTGACGAGTCGTACGTGCGGACCGCCAAGCTCCGGCCGTCGCTGCGCAGGCTCGTTGCATCGCTCGGTTACGTTCCGAGGCCGGCGGTCGCGGCGAGCGCGCAGATCGCTCTGCTCGCGGACGGCACGAGGCCCGTCGCGGTTCCCGTCGGCGCGGCATTCCGGTCCGGTGCCTTCGGCGGCGAGAAGCCACAGGTCTTCGAGCTCACCACACCGGCGACGATCCATCCCGCACTGAACCAGTGGCCGCTCGCGACGCCGGCGCAGGCGACGCTCGTCGGCTCGGTCGACGAGCTGCTGCTCGATCCCGCGACGATCCGGCTCGCCACCGATGACGTGATCCTCGTCGAGCTGACGGCGACGCAAGTGCACCTCCGCAAGGTGAAGAAGCTCGAGCGCGTCATCGACGGCGCCGGGCGGCGCGTCGGCCGCGTCACGCTCGACGCGCCCGTCGATGCCGGCGCGGGTGTCGCGGTCAGCGGCGTCCGCGTGCGGCGCGCGTCGCGGAAGGCCGCGCTCAAGCTGCCGTCGGGCGTCGGCGGCGACATCGCGTCGTTCTTGAAGTTCTGGACCGCATACGTGTTCATCCTCGACGGCCAGCACGCCGACTTCCGGACCGGCGAGCGGTTCCTCGTGGAGCACGACGGCGAGCAGCGGTGGGCGACCGCGAGCTTCAGGCAGGACTTCCAGCTGACGCTCGTCGATGGCGCGACCGCCCCGACCACGACCGTCACGCTCAAGGACGCCGACGGGAACACGACGGGCACGGTCAACGTCCCCGGCCAGACCGTCCGCTCGAGCTACACGGTGATCATCACCGGAGATCCGCTCGACGACATCTCGCGCAAGGCGTCGCCGGCGAGCCCGGACTGGGGCTCGGTCACCGACCCCGCGACGTTCACGGTGTACTACGGGCTCCGCGACGCGGGCCGCGTGCTCGGCCCCGCGAAGCGCACGCTCTCACCCGGCGATCCGCTCGTCGCGATCGGGACGCGCGCGCCGGTCCATACCGCCCCGACGACGACGTCGATCCTGCTGCTCGATGTCGAGGACGGCGCGGCCGCGGTGCCCGGCAGCATCGCGCTCGAGACCGGCGCGATCACGCCCGACGGCGGTACGACGTGGTCGCCGCTCGCCGCGCCGGTGACCGGGTACGGCAACACGATCACCGTCGTGCGAGGAGAGACCGTCGCGTCGGAGATCCTCGGCGACGGCGACGGCTCGCGCTCGCATCAAGCATTCACGCTGAAGAAGAAGCCGCTGACGTACGTGCCGGCGCCGGCAGCGGAGTCCGGTGTCGCCTCGACGCTGCGCGTGTGGGTCGACGGCGTCGAGTGGACCGAGGTCCCGACGCTGTTCGGACACGCCGGCAACGCGCAGGTCTACGTCGTGCGCCAGGACGACAGTGGCGCGAGTACGATCACGTTCGGCGACGGCATCCGCGGTGCGCGCCTGCCGACCGGCAGCGGAAACGTCGTCGCGAGGTATCGGTTCGGTGCCGGCGCGGCCGCACCTCCCGCGGACTCGATCACGCAGCTGGCGAAGCCCGTCGTCGGGGTGAAGTCGGCCGTCGGTCCGCTGCCGGCTGGCGGCGGTGCCGATGCCGAGCCCGCGAGCTCGCTCGCAACGCTCGCGCCTCGCTCGGCGTTGCTGCTCGGACGCGCGATCTCGATCGAGGACATGGAGGTCGCCGCCCTCCTCGCACCGGGCGTCGTCACCGCGCGCGCAGACTGGGCGTGGGACGGCACTCGCCAGCGGCCGGTCGTCAAGGTGTGGTTCGTCGGCGGTCCCGGCGTCGGCTCGATCGTCAAGGCGCGCCTGTTCGCGATCACCGAGCCGAGCACGCCGATCGATGTCGCACCGGCCACCGCGATCAAGCCCGCGCTCGCGATCGATCTCGAGATCGATCCTCGGCGCATCGCGGCCGACGTGATCGCGGCGGTCGAGCAGGCGCTCGCCGGCGAGGACGGCTGGCTAACACCGGCGCGCCTCGGCATCGCGCGCCCGATCTTCCGCAGCGCTCTCGTCGAGCGAATCCTGCGCGTCGCCGGCGTCACGGGGCTCCGCGGCCTGACCTGGAACGGCGCCGCGTTCACCGGCTACGGCAAGTCGCCCGGCACGGGGGCGTACTTCGACTTCGCGACGACGCTGGTGGTGAAAGGCAGCTGAGGATGACGGCCGACGACAACTACGCGCGCTACTACGCGGAGAAGCTGTGGGAGCTGGTCCCGTCGCAGCATCGCCAAGAGGATGGCCTCGCCGAGCGGCCGGGCACGATGCGCGCGTTCATCGAGCTCGTCGCCGAGCAAGCGGCGTTGCTGCGGCGCAGTCACGATCGGCTGTGGGACGACGCGTTCATCGACCTCTGCGATGACTGGGCGGTTCCGTACATCGGCGACCTGGTCGCGACGCGCATGGTGTCGGCGCTCAACAAGCGCGGCCGCCGCGTCGACGTCGCCAAGACGATCTACTATCGCCGCCGCAAGGGCACGCCGCGCGTGCTCGAGGAGCTCATCGCCGACATCACCGGGTGGGAAGGCAAGGTCGTCGAGAGCTTCCGGTTCCTCGGCCGATTCATGCATCGCCTCGACTTGCCGGTTGCCGAGCGCGTCGATCCTTCGCCGGGCTGGGCCGACCTGCGGAGCCCGCGTCTGACCGAGATGGCGGACGGCCCATGGGATCCGTTCGCGCACACGGCCGATGTCCGCAAGAGCCACGGCAAGACCGGCCGCTGGAACATCCCCAAGATCTCGTTTCACCTGTTCCGGCTCGCGTCGATCCCGCTCGAGGGCGTGACCCCTCACGTGCGGAGCGATGGCGCGACGTTCACGTTCGATCCATCGGGCCGCGACACGCAGCTGTTCGTGCCACGCCTCCGCGACGAGACGTACTCTTGGGACGATTGGCAGAGCGCGCTGCCGTGGCAGGTGCCGGCACCGATGGGCTGTCGTCTCCTCGGCCACGCCGAGTACGAGATCCGCCGCGAGCTCGTCGCGGAGCTGCTCGCGGCCGGCGTCCCCGCGCCCGCGGTCACCGAGCTCGGCGGCGCGACCGGCGCGAGGTTCACGAGCGAGGCCGCGCTGCGCGACTGGCTCCGAGGGCTCGCCTCTTCGGCCGCCCTCCTCGCGCCCGCGATCTACGACATGATCCGCCGCGGCGCGATCGTCGCGGAGTGCGGGAAGGCGGCGCTGTGGCCCGACGGCGTTCGCGTCGCCCTTGACGGCACGACGGTCGTCGCGCGCGCGCGGATGGCGGCGGCCAGCATCGCCGACTGGTCGGTCAGCGGAGCCGACTCGGACCTGCTCGTCGATCCGCAGCGCGGTCGGTTCGCGCTCGATACGGCGCCGGCCCAGCCCGACGGCGTGCGAGTCGCCTACTCGTATGGCTTCGGCGGCCGTATCGGCGCCGGCGGCTACGATCGCCGCGCGGAGCTCGCGCCGAGCCCCGACGTGCTCGTGCCGACCGGCGGTGCCGTCGACGCCGCGACGTTCCCGGTCTCCGGAGGGACCGTCGTCGCCACGGTCCAGGTGTCCGACAGTGCGACGTACGCGGTCGCCGGCGATCCGTCGCAGATCGAGAAGCTCGTCATCCAGGCCGCGAACTTCCAGCGTCCCTACGTGCGCCTTGCCGCGAGCTGGGTGTTCACCGCGGCGCCAAACGTCGACGCCGAGCTCGTCCTCGACGGGCTGTGGCTCGGCGCCTCTGCCGTGGCCGACATCGTGCTGCGCGGCGCGTGGGCATCGGTCGTCGTGCGCCACTCGACGCTCGACCCCGGAGGCACGGATGTCGACGGTGCCGCGTTGCCACCGGTGCGCATCCGCATCGAGGGCTCCGTCGAACGGCTCGAGGTCAGTCGCAGCATCGCGTCCGCGATCTCGACGGCCGGCACCGGCGAGGTCGAGGAGATCGTCGTCAAGGACTCGATCCTCGATGCGCAGCACGCAGGCGGCATCGCGATCGTGCAGTCCCCCGGCAACCTCCAGATGCGCCGCACGACGGTGCTCGGCGGGATCGAGGCCGATCGCCTCGACGCGAGCGACGTGCTCGTCACCGAGCTCGTCGAGATCACCGACACCCAGAACGGGTGCTTCCGGTTCAGCTCCGCGCCCGAGGCGAGCAGACTCCCGCACCCGTACCGCTGGGTGAAGTGGGACGGCGGGCCCGTCTTCGGGTCGACGCGGTTCGGCGATGCGAGCTACTCGTGGCTCGCCGAGTCGGCGCCGGACGCGATTCGCCGCGGTGGTGAGGACGGAGGCGAGATCGGCGCGTGGAGCAGCGCGCTCAACGCGATCAAGGAAGACAGCCTCCTGCGCAAGGTCGAGGAGTACCTCCCGTTCGGGCTCGTGCCCGTGTTCATCCGGGAGACGTGAGCGAGGACGTGAACCATGGCAAACGAAGAAAAATCGCGAGACGCATTCCTGCCCGAGAAGCGCTACGCCGCGGTCGGCATGCAGCAGGGTCGCGTCATGCTCGACGACGACTTCAACGAGAACGAGCGCATCCATCTCGAGGAAGAGCGTCGGATCAACCTCGACGTCATCGGTCCCGTCGGCAGCCCTGACGAAGGCTTTCGCATCTCGAACGGCGCGCTCGTGAACGGCGGCGTCGACTTCGAGATCGGCGCCGGCACGCTCTACCTCGGCGGCCTGCGGCTGTGGAACCCAACCACCGCGCACTTCAACCTCCAGGATGACTGGCTCCAGCAGGCGGACGCCGACCGCAAAGCTCCGACCGAGGGCCAGCTCGACCTCATCTATGTCGAGGCGTGGCAGCAGCCCGTCACCGCCACCGAGGACACCGAGCTCTTCGAGGTCGCGCTCGGCGGACCGGATACGTCGACGCGCCTGCGCACGATGTGGCGCGTGCAGCGCGCGATCGGCGCGGGCGGCAGCGACTGCGCGGGCGCCTGGACGAAGCTCGTGTCGAAGTGGACCGCCGAGGGACGCGGCACGATCGACGAGACCGGCGAGCGCAAGGTCGACGCGCGGCTCGAGGTCGACTACTTCGAGGGCGAGGCTGGCGACCTCTGCACGCCCGCGATCGAGGGCGGCTACCTCGGTGCCGAGAACCAGACGATCCGCGTCCAGCTCGTCGACGCCGACACGTTCACGTGGGGCTTCGACAACGCGGCGCCGCTCTACCAGGCTGAGGTCGGCAACGCGGGCAAGACGATCACGCTCGCGACCGATCCGCGCGACCAGGCGCACTGGCCCGTCTCCGGCCAGGTGATCGAGGTCCTCGCGCCGAGCGCGCGGCTGCCGAACGGCGAGAAGCTCGCTGACGAGGTCGGCCACCTCGCGCGCGTCGTCAAGTCGTTCGATCCAGTCACGCACACGATCGAGATCGATCCACCGGTGCCCGCCGGCTTCGGTACTGCGTGGCTCGGCCGCAGCGATCACGACGAGCTCGGCGGTGCCGGCTTCTTCGTCCGCGTGTGGGATCGCGGCGACGATCACACCTCGCCGCTCGCGATCTCGATCGCCACTCACGCCAAGCTCGGCAGCACCGGCGTCGACGTCACGATCACGGGGACCTCCAGGGTCGCGGGCGATCACTGGATCATCTCCGCGCGGCCGAAGACGCCGAAGACCTTCGTGCCATGGGACCTCGAGGCGCCCGGCGGTCGGCTCGTCCACGGCCGCCGGCGCTTCTTCACGCCGCTCGCGCTGATCCGGTGGCACGCCGACGGCACGTTCGACGTGCTCCACGACTGCCGGCCGCCGTTCGTCCCGCTGACGCGCGTGCGCGGCTGCTGCACGTTCACCGTCGGGGATCGCGGACGGTTCCACAAGATCCAGGATGCCGTCGACGCGCTGCCGCTCGACGGCGGCAAGGTGTGCGTGCTCCGCGGCACGTACGCTGAAAACGTCTTCATCAAGAACAAGACGAACGTGATCATCGAGGGCTGTGGACGGCAGAGCATCGTCGCGCCCGGCAACGGCAAGCCCGCGTTCACGATCGAAGACAGCACGTACATCGAGATCCGCGACCTGTCGATCGTGAACCCGGCGGGTCAAGGAATCGTCGCCGCCGACACGAGCGACGCAGCGGGGCTCGCGGTCTCGAACATCGTCCTATCCGACCTCGAGATCCACGTGCGCGATCGCAGCGCGATCGACCTCGTCAACGTCGCGCAGGTCACGATCCGCCGCAACCACATCGCTGCCGACGCCCTCGCCGCCGAGCTGTTCGCTGCCGCAACGCTCGGCCGAGAGGCGCTCGTGTTCGTCGGCGGCGAGCGGATCGAGATCGAGCACAACGAGATCACGGCGGCGATCACCGCGCGGCTCTCGAACAGCCCGTTCGGTGGCATCCAGATCGGCGGTGGGTCGCGTGACGTCGAGATCCGGCACAACCGCGTGCAGGGAGGCTCCGGCAACGCGATCACGCTCGGCTCGATCGTCTATGCACCGCCGATCCTGATCACGCGCCTGCACGAGGTCGGCTGGAACGCGCTGCGGGCCAAGCTCGTCCGCGCGGTCGCCGGGCACTGGGTGATCGTGACGGACCAGGGCTGCGTCGGCGTCGATTGGGTCCCCGACCCGCCGCGCGACGACGACGACGGCGAGCTCACGCCGCTCTCGGAGGGACCGGTCGACGACGTCCGCATCATCGACAACGACCTGACCGACATGGCGTTCAGCGGCATCGCGGTCGCGCGGTTTTTCTCCGAGGAGAACCTGCAGCTGATCACGACCGACCGCCTGCTCGTCGAGTCGAACCGGATCCTGCGCAACCTGCGCTGCGCGAACAACCCGATCGCCGAGCGAGTGCTCGACCTCGTCGCATTCGGCGCGATCGCGCTGGCCGACGGCGAGCGCGTCACGGTTCGCAACAACGTCATCGAGAACAACGGCACGAGCCACGTCGACGCGATCTGCGGCATCTTCATGCTGCGCGCCGAAGGCATCTCGATCGAAAACAACCGCATCGTCGACAACGGGCCTCGCACGTCGGACACCAACGTCGGACGCCCGGGCATGCGAGGAGGCATCGTGCTGCCTCGCGTCGTCCCGCCGACGAGCACCTCAGACAAGACGCCGCGGCGCGGCTACCCGGCCGTCCGCATTCACGACAACATCGTGTCGGTCGCGCTGGGCCGCGCGCTCCACGTGATCGGCGAGGGCGGGATGTCGATCTCGCGCAACCAGCTGAGCTCGCACGGCATCGTCGCGGGCACGACGCGGATCGCGGGCTACTACACGCACCTCGCCGATGCCGGCCTCTTCCCGATCGACTACGTCGTCCGCGCGACCGGGACCGCGCCGAGCAGCAAGGCGCAGCCGAGGCACGTCTACTTCGACTACACCGCTGGCACGTTGAGCGGTGCGGACCGATGGAACACCGACGCGCTGTGGGACCGCGACTTGACGAGCGCGGCGATCGGGACCGCGCTACTCGACGGCCTCGATCAGATCGGCGCCGCGACCGTCTTCGTGCTCGATCTCGGTCGTGCGCCCGATCTCGCGAGGGTCGACAGCTCGATCGTCAGCACCAACATCGGCGACTACAACTACATCGCCGCTCGCATCGGCCTCCAGCGCTTCACGCGGCTGTCCGGCAAGGTCGAGTTCAACGACAACCAAGTCACGCTCGACCTGATCGGCTCGCGCGAGACCGACGTCCTCTCATCGCTCGTCCTGCTGTCGCTCGACGACGTCAGTATGCAGGACAACCAGGTCGAGGTGATCGCGACGACCGCGCCCGTGCTCATCGAGGCGCTCGTCGTCGCCGTGACCGCGCGCATGAACGGCAACCGCATCAACCAGGTCCAGCCCGCGGCGGCGCCGCTCCAGCGCCTGTCTGCCATGGTGTTCGGCCAGGCCGCGCAGGCGACGAGCAACATCGCCACGTACTGCATCGGCGTGCGCGCGCTGCAGTCGGCCTGGCGCATCGACGCGAACAACCTCGAGCTGCTCGCACTGAACAATTCCGAGGCGTGTCAGATCGCCGAGCGATACGGCGCTCTCGTCGCGCAATACATCTGGTACTTCCTGGTCACCACCTGAGGTCATCATGGCGACGCGAAAGACGGATTCAGACCTACTGCCCGCCGATGCGGTCGAGCGTACTGGCACGATCGCACCGATCCGGCTCGCGAGCCTCGCGCTCGCCGCCAAGCTCGATGCCGCGAAAATCCGCACGCTGAAGCTCCAGCGCGCCCACCTCGTCGCACGGTACGGCGAGAAGGCACCGGAGCTGCGGCGCATCGACGAGGTGTTCGATGCCTACGCGACGGCGATGCAGGTGGCGACGCTCGACGTGCAGCGCGCACGCGTGCCGCCGGTCAGCCCCGCGGCGGACCGCGCGATCGTGCATGGCCGTGTCGTCGACACCGAGAACAAGGGCGTCAAGGCGGCGACTGTCACGGCGCAAGATGCGGCGGGCAAGACGCTCGCGACCGCGAAGTCCGACAGCGCCGGCTACTACCACCTCGATCTCGCGCCGCCCGCGGAGGCTCGGCCGTCCAAGGTCTCGCTGCATGCGACCGCGACCGGCGGCAAGGCGGCACATCCCGGGCACGAGCTCGAGATCGCGCCCGGCGTGCTCGCGATCGTCGACGTGCTCCTCAGAGATTAGACGCGCGGCGCGTACTTGCGCAGGCGGCGCTGCAGCGTGCTGCGATAGACGCCGAGCCGGCGAGCGGCGAGCGACAGGTTGCCGCTGCAGTCGCTGATCACGCGCGAGATGTGCTCCCACTCGGCGCGCTCGAGCGTCGGCGTCTCGACCTCGTTGCCGTTCGAGGTCCCATCGATGCGCGACAGGATCTCGGTGAACGTCACCGGCTTCTGCAGCACGTGATCCGCGCCCGCCCGAACCGCGACGACCGCGTTGTCGATCGAGGCCCAGCCGCTGATCAGCACCATGATCGTCGACGGATGCTCGGTCTTGAGCGATCGCATCAGCTCGATGCCGGATTCACGTCCGAGGTTCAGATCGACGATCGCGAGATCCGGCGGACGCTGGCGAGCGAGGCTGCGCGCCGTCGTCGCGTTGGTCGCCGTCAAGGCGGTGTACGACGCCTCGATGCGTCGACGAAAGGACGACAGAACGAGCTGATCGTCGTCCACCACGAGCACGGTCCTTATCCGACTCGACACAACCATACTCCACCCAGCGCAAAGGCAGCGTAGCGAGTCGGCCGTGCGATCTCAACGAGCACCTACTCGTTGGGGCGCAGAAAATGCGGCGGAGCGATCCCGGCCGGCTCAGTCCCAGCCGGGCTCGTCGATACCGTCGCCGCCAGCGGCGCCATCACCGGCCATCTCCGACGACGAGGGCGGCGCCTCGACCTCGGGGCGCTCCATCGCGTTGTCCGCGGCAGCGTCCGCATCGGCCTTCGCGCTCGCGGTCGGATCCTCGTCACCCATGTCCCAGCCGGTGTCGAGATCGTCCATCGGCGGGACGAGCGTCGTCGACTTCTTCCGCTCGGGCTCCGCGGGAACGGGCGGCGGCGGCAGCGGCTCGAACGGATACGCCGCCGGCTTGGTGACGGCCTCGTTCGCGGTCGTCGGCACCGCGGTCGCGATCGCGGCCGACGGGCTGAGCGGGTACGGAGCCTCGGGTGCGCCCTCGGCACGCTTCGGCGGCGTCGGCGCCTCGTCGGGCGTCGTCACCGGCGGCACCGGGTGCGATGGGTCGGCCGGCCGCGGGATCACGTGCGCGTTCGGCTCGTCCTTGGGGACGGGCGCGGGGGTCGGCGGCGTGACGACGGGCTGCGGCTTCGTGATCGGTCCGGGCGCGGTCAGGGTCGGCTGAGACCAGCCGCCCGGTGAGGTCTTCGCATCGTGGACCGACTGCGGGATCGCGGTGGCGACCGACGCCTCGTCCGCCGTCACCTGCGGCACGGGCTGCTCGCCGCTGTCGCGAGCGACCGGCTGTTCGGCCGGGCGACGATCGCGATCGCGACGACGACGGCCGCGTTCACCGCGCTCACCGCGCTCTTCGCGCGTGTCGGCCTTGGCGGCAGCGCCTGCAGCGTCGAGCACGCGCTTGACGATGTCGTCGAACCGCGTGACCTGCTCGCGGTCGGCGTCCTCGAGGACGGGACCGGCCTCGCTCCACTGCGCGCGCAGCTCGTCGACGACCTCGACGGGATCGCGGCCCGAGAAGCGGAGGTCACCGAACGCGTTCGACCGCATCGCCTGCTTGAGCTGCGCGGCGATGTCGGCGGGCGCGGCACCGGCGGAGACCGCGGCCGCGGCGGGCTGCTTCGGCAGCAGCTCCTCGGCCTTCGCGATCAGCTTCTCGCGGCGCGAGCGCGACGCCGCCGGATCGAGCTCGGTGCTCTTCACGGCGTCGGGATGCGCGGTCACGACGTGACGGAGCATCTCCTCGAGCTGCGGCGACAGCTCGCGCGCATCGAGCTCGCGAACCTTGTTGCGGACGGCGACCGCGCGCGCGACGACGTCGGACGCGTCGGCGGTGTGGACGGCGGCGATCTCGGCCTTCACCGCGTCGAGCTCGGCGCGGTGTGCGTTGGCCTCGGAGTCGCGTGCCTCGTCGCGCTTGGCGAACAGCGAATCGCACGCGGCGCGGAATGCCTTGTAGACGGCATCGGCGTCGCGGCGCGGGACGAACCCGATCTCCTTCCACTCCTGCTGGAGCTTCTTGATCTCGGCGATCGCCTTGCCCCAGCCGCCCTCGCCCGGCGCCGCGTTCGCGACCGAGGTCGCGCGCGCGATCAGCGCCTGCTTGGCGGCGAGGTTGCGAGCTTCCTCGGCGTGGCGTGCATCGAGCTCCGGCTTGCGGCGCTCGAAGAAGCGGTCACACGCGGCGCGGAAGCGCTTCCACAGCTCGTCGCCCTGCTTGCGCGGCAGGTGGCCGGATTCCTTCCAGCGCGCCTGCAGCGCCTTGAGCGCGTTCGCGGTGTTCTGCCAGTCGGTCGAATCGGCGAGCGACTCGGCCTCGGCGATCAGCGCCTCCTTGGCCTTCGCGACCTCGGCGAACTTCTCGTTCTCGACGGCGCGGAAGCCCTTCACCTTGTCGTAGACCTGATCGCAGAGCGACTTGAACTGCTCCCACAGCTCCTTGCTGCGGCGCTGCGGCATCGGGCCGACTTCCTTCCACAGCCCTTGCAGCTGACGGAGTCGGTTGCCGAGCTCGGGCGACGGCTCTTCGGTGAGCATGTCCTTCGCCGTGGCGATCAGCGCCTCGGCCTTCGGCACGTTCGCGAACCGCTGCCAGTCCTGCGCCTCGCGCAGCTCGCTCGAACGCACGACGAGCTTGCCGCGCGCGTTCGTGTAGCGAGTGGACAGCGCGTCGCGCTGCTCGCCCGGCACCTTGCCGATCTGCTCGAACGCCTTGCCGGCCTGCTGGAGCAGGCGATCGATCGCGCGACCGTCCTTGCTGCCCTCGGCGGCGAGCTTCTCCATGTCGTCGGCCATCGCGGCGAGCGAGGTCGCGATCGCGGCACCGCGCTCGGCGTCCTCCTTGCGCTTCGCCTCGCGTGCGGCCTGCTCCTCGGCGCGGCGCGCATCGTCCTCGGCCTTGCGCTTCTCGCGCTCCTCGCGGCGCGCCTTCGCCTCGGCCTCGCGGGCCTCGCGCGCCGGATCCGGCGCAGGTGCAGCACCCGCGGGCACGCCACCGGCGGCATCGGATTCCGCTGCTGCGGCGTCGCCGTTCTTTGGCTGCGCCCGCTCTGCCGCGGCGCGCTCGCGTTCGCGCTGGGCCTCGCGCTCGATCGCGCGCAGCTCCTCGGCGCTCCGCGCCTGCTGCTCGTAGATCTCCTTGCGCTTGTAGAACCGGTCGACGCACTTGCCGAACCGTTCGTCGCCCTCGTCCGCCTCGAGCTTCGCCCACGCGGCCTTCGCGTTCTCGACCACCGACACCGCGCGCTCGAAGTCGAACGTGTCGGCGACGCCCTCGACCTCGCGCAACAGCTGCGCCTTCTCGGCGCGCCGGCGCTTCACCTCGTCGGGCACGACCGGCTTCTGCTTCGCGCGCTCGGCCTCCTGGATCTCCTGGACGATCTTGCGCGCGCGCTGGCGAACGGCCTTGTTCTTGGCCTTCGTCGCGATGTTCTCGAGCCGGTCCGCGTCGTCGATCTTGTCGACGGCAGCGAGTCCGACCTCCTTGAGCGTCGTATCGATCGCGATCGCACGCAGCACGTCGACATCGTCGATGCGCGCCACCGCCGCGAGCCGGATGTCCTGCGGCGCATCGGCCTTCGCGAGCTCCGCGAGCGCCTTCGGATCGCGCAGCTCGCCAAACGCGCGCTTGCGCACCGCTGCGAGCGCCGCCTTGATCGCGACCTCGACGAGCGCACGCTGATCGCCGAGCTTGATGATTCCGGACAGCGCATCGAGTGCGTGTCCCTCCTCATCCTCCTCGCGACATGCGGCACTCGTCCACAGCTGAGCCGCGCGCTCGCCCGCGTAATCACGCAGGCTGCGTTCGCTCTCGGCCGCGGCGATCTCCGCGAGCACGGGCGCCTCTTCGATCTTCCCGATCGCGATTCGGCGGACACCGATGTCGCGGTCGGTTCGAGCAACTTGGACAATGATGGCAGCGTCGTCCGACGTCATGGCCTTGACGGCCTCGGTCCGGACGCGAACGTCGCTGTGGCGGTACTTGGGGCGAAAAAGATCAGCGATCCCCATGGGCAGAAGCGCAATCTATGCGGCATTTTGCCCCCACTCAAGGGCCGCAGGGGCTGCCCGAACGGGCGTGCGCTCGGGCTTTTGCGGACCCGGCCCGGCCGCCCGCCAAGGCCCCCGCGTACGATGTGCCGCCATGACTCGCTACGCTGCTCCCCGAGCCGGCACGCTCCCCGGGGCCGACAACGTCGTCGTCGCCGGGCTCGCGCTTCCGTCCGGTACGCAGATCGCGGGCGACCCAGCCTACGGAATGGCCGGAGCCACCGCCCAGCCGGTCGCGTGGGTGAGTCGCGAGCCGGTCGCCAACGTCGGCGCCCTCTGGCGAGACCTCGCCGATCGGTTCGCCGATACGGGCCTCTGGCCGCTCGTCATGTCCGAACAGCGCAACGCGGGCGGTCGCCCGTGGCTGTCGGGCGAGCTCGCGCCCTCGCGCACGACGGACCCGAACCTGTTCGACGCCGCAGGTGTCCTCGACGAGAAATGGCGATGGGTCATCCCGGTGCCCTCCGAGCGTGCGGAGGCGATGCTCGTCGTCCACCCGTTCACGCGGGACTTCCCGGGCCTCGCACCCGCGATCGCCGGCGACGACAGCCAAGCCCTCGACGCCGTCGCCGCCGAGCTCACGGGTCGCCTCGGCCTCGTCGCCGTCGAGCGTCCGGCCGATGCCGTCGCAGCACTCGGCTGGATGGGTGCCGTCAACTACGACCTCGACATGGGTGCGCTCGCCGCCGTCCTGCGGTCCTGGGAGCTGCGCTTTGGCGCGTACGTCGTCGGCATCGGCTTCAACACGTTGACGCTCGGCGTGCAGCGCCCGCCGACCTCGATGGAGCAGGCGTTCGCGATCGCAGCGGAGCATTTCGCGATCTGCTCGGACATCGTCTACCAGGGCGCGGGGTCGCTCGAGGCGTATGCCGCAGAGATCCTCGAGCGGCCCGTGTGGTCGCTCTGGTGGGATTAGCCTATTCCTGCTGCGCGAGGCCCAGCGCGAGCGTGACATCGCCTGCGGCGCGCGCCGCCTCCTGGAGCGCTTCCTCGCCGATGTCCTTCGCGATCTGCTGGAGCTCGTGTAGCGCGTCGGCATTGCCCGCCGCGAGCAGCGCGAAGTACCAGCGCGCCGCCTCGCGAAGATCGACGGGACCATGCGTGCCGCGACGACACCACGTCGCGAGCGCGAGCT
>JABFXX010000561.1 GCA_013368795.1 Kofleriaceae bacterium | reverse complement strand
CCGACGATCGGCACCTTCCACTGGACCTTCAGGCGCTGGTTCTCGTGCTTGATGTCGAGGAACGTGCCCTCGAGCCAGTCGAGGCTATCGTCGAGCGCGCGGTAGTCGAGGCTGCCTTCCTGGATCGGGATGCGCAGCTGCTGGTCGAGCGTGCGCACGCCGATCACGGGCAGATCGAGCTGCACCTTCATCGTCGTGTTGATGCGGCCCGACAGGCTGTCGAGGAAGCGCAGCTTCTCCTGGCGCTGTGGACCGTCGAGCTTCGGCGGTGGCGCCGCGTCGGGCTCCTTCGCGCGCCCGAACGGGCCCCTGAGCGTCAGGCGCAGGTCCGCGAACGTGACGTGCGGCGACAGGATCTCGACCGCGTGGTCCGTGCCCCGGGTCAGGCGCAGCCCGCTCGGGAACTCGGCCCGCTGGACCGCGACGTCGACCCGGCCGGCGTCGTCGCGCAGCCAGGCACTGCCAACCGAAGCAGCCTCGGCGGTCCACCTCAGCGTGTCGAGGCGGCCGACCAGCTTGTCGAACGCGCAGTCGGCGGCGCCGTAACCGGTCGACCCCGAGCGGCCGTCGAGCTTGCTCGTCTCGGCATGCGGGAACACCAGGCGGCGCCCTTGATCATCTCCTTCATATGCGAAGCGTTGAACGCCGATGTCGGCTTCGACCTTGGCCATACAGCGTGGCCACTGTACCCCGTCTCGATCCGGATGGCGGCGGTGCGCGCGTGGTACTCACGGGGACCTCCATGGATCGTCATGCGCAGAAGGTTGCGAGGATCGCTGCTCAGCTCAAGGCTCACTCGGGCACGCGCCCGCTGTCGCTGCGCAAGAAGAGCGTCTCGCACCAGGTGCCCAAGGCGGGCGATCTGAGGCATCAGGACGACAAGATCGACATCAGCGACCTCACGGAGATCCTCGAGATCGATCCGGTTCGCAAGATCTGCGTCGCCGAGTCGGGCGTGACGTTCGTCGATCTCGTCGATGCGACGCTGAAGCATGGCCTCGTCCCGATCGTCGTGCCCGAGCTGAAGACGATCACGATCGGCGGCGCGGTCGCCGGCTGCTCGATCGAATCGATGTCGTTCGTCCACGGCGGATTTCACGATACGTGCCTCGAGTACGAGGTGATCACCGCAGCGGGGGACGTGCTGACGTGCACGCCCGAGAACGACCGCGCGCTCGTGTTCCAGATGATCCACGGCGGGTTCGGCACGCTCGGCATCCTGTCGAAGCTGACGTTCAAGCTCGTGCCCGCGAAGAAGTACGTGAAGCTCGTCTACGAGAAGCACACGACGCTCGCGTCGTACCAGGCATCGATCGCGCGCCACGCCGAGACGCGCGACATCGACTTCATGGACGGCATCATCCATTCGCCCCAGCTCTACGTGCTGTCGTGCGGGACGTTCGTCGACAAGGCGCCGTACACGAACCGCTACGACTGGATGAAGGTCTATTACAAGAGCACGGCGACGCGCGCCGAGGATTACCTCGAGACGCCGCACTACTTCTTCCGCTACGACCGCGGCGTGACGAACGTCCGGCCGAGCTCGTTCGTCGGTCGCCTGCTGTTCGGCAAGCTGCTCGCGTCATCGCAGTGGCTGCGGATCGCCGAGAAGCTGCACTGGCTCCTGCCGCGCGAGAAGCCGACGGTCACGCTCGACGTGTTCGTGCCGGCGTCCAAGGTGCCCGAGTTCCTCGACTGGTACGGGAAGGAGATGGACTTCTTCCCGCTGTGGTGCGTGCCGTATCGTCGCGTGCACGACTACGAGTGGCTCGCCGACGACTACTGGAAGAAGCTGCCCGACGAGATGTTCTACGACCTCGCCATCTACGGGATGAAGCAGAAGGGCGACAAGAACTACCACCGCCTCATGGAGGAGAAGCTGCGCGAGCTCGGCGGCATCAAGACGCTGATCGCGCACAACTACTACCCCGAGGCCGAGTTCTGGCAGGTCTTCAACAAGCGCAACTACGACGCCGTCAAGGCGGTCACCGACCCCGACAACAAGTTTCGCGACCTGTATACGAAGACCTGCAAGGCGGCGATGGGGCTAAAATGATCGCGTGATCGGAAGCGTGGTGCTCGACCGCTATCTCGTCGAGGAAGAGCTGGGCCGCGGCGCGATGGGGACCGTCTATCGCGGCAAGCACACGAAGCTGAAGCGCCACGTCGCGATCAAGATCATGCACGAGCACCTGCTCGGTCAGCCCGAGCTGCGCGAGCGCTTCCGGCGCGAGGCATCGGCGGCGGGCAAGCTCGCGCACCCGAACATCGTCGGCGTGCTCGACGCCGGCGAGGTCGACGATCGGCCGGTGATGGTGATGGAGTACGCGCAGGGCCGCAGCCTCGCCGATGCGATGGACCAGCCGGTGCCGCGGCTGCAGATGCTGCGCTGGGTCGGCCAGCTCTTGAACGGCCTGTCCCACGCGCACGGCATGGGCCTCGTGCACCGCGATCTCAAGCCCGACAACGTGATCCTCGTCGAGGAGGCGGGCGAGGAGGTCGCGCGTATCGTCGACTTCGGCATCGCGATCCTGCGCGCGCCCGACGATCCGAAGGATGGCATCAAGCTCACCGCGACCGGCATGCTCGTCGGCACGCCCGTGTACATGGCGCCGGAGCAGGCGCGCGCCGATCGCGTCGATCATCGCGCCGACCTCTACGCGCTCGGCATCATCATCTACGAGATGATCAGCGGTAAGACGCCGTTCGACGGCACGTCGATGGAGGTCGCGCTCGCGAAGATCGACAACGATCCACCGCCGATCGAGCAGCGCGCGCCGGGCGTCACGATCGATCGCGTGCTCGATGCGTTCATGCGTCGCCTGCTCGCGCGCGATCCCGAGCAGCGCTTCGCGACCGCGCTCACCGCGTACGAGGTGCTCGAGCTCTACCTTCACGATCGCGATGCGGCCGCGACCGCGCTCGGCGTGATCGATGTCGACCGCGCGCTACAGGTCGTCTGGCTTCCGGACGCTCCGCACAGATAACGATCCTGCACGCGTCGCGAGATGCGTTGCGCGAATTGCGCACGCGCTCGCACAACGCAAATCCTCGTCGGAGCGCTGCTCATTTTTCGCTACCGGAGCGCGAGATCGTTGCCGTAGTGTGCGCGCGGGGAGAGAGACATGAAGCTGACGTTCTTGCTCGTAGCGATGTTCGCGGTCGCGTGTGGTCCCGGTGGTCGGAACGGATCCGGCGGCGGCGGTGACGACACCGGCGGTGGCGATGTCTGCCCTCGTTGCTCTGATGACAACTCGAGCGTTGTCACGTGCGACGGCGAGATCCGCGCGTGCGGTCCGGATCAGTCGTGCAGCAACGGCGAGTGCATGAACGGCTGTGCGGCCGCCGAGGCGAACCACGCGTCGATCGGCTGCGAGTACTACGCCGTCGACATGGATGCGGCGAGCGGTCCGCCGCAGGATGCGTGCTTCGCGGTGTTCGTCGCGAACACGTCGCGCGGCCAGGCGCACATCAACGTCGAGTGGAACGGTCAGCAGATCGACCTCGCGCAGTTCGCGAAGATGCCGATCGGCCAGGGCACGGGTCTGCAGTACGGGCAGTACAACCCGACGACGGGCCTCGCGCCCGGCGAGGTCGCGATCCTCTTCCTCGCGTATGCGCCGCCGTCGCTGCCGCTGATGCCGAACGTCCAGTGCCCGGTGCCCGCCGCGATCGGCACCGACGCGCAGATCTCCGGCAACGGCATGGGCAAGGCGTTCCACATCACCACCGACCTCCCCGTCGTCGCGTACCAGATGCTGCCGTACGGCGGTGGCAAGGCGGCCGCGACCGGCGCGTCGCTGCTCCTGCCGACGAGCGCATGGGGCACGAACTACGTCGGCGTCACCGCGTACGACAGCGACATGCCGCCGCCGATCTCGGTGCCGCAGGGCCCGTCGATGAACCTCGTCGCGATGGAGGACAACACGACCGTCACGATCCGGCCGAAGTCGGCGATCAGCGGCGGCGCCGGCATCCCGGCGACGGGCGCGGGCGTGCCGATGATGATGACGCTCAACAAGGGCCAGTACGCGCAGATCACGCAGATCGCGCCGCTCACCGGCAGCCCGATCAGCTCCGACAAGCCGATCGGCGTGTTCGGCGGTCACCAGATCATGTCGATCGATCGCTGCTGCGGCGATCACGGCGAACAGATGGTCGCGCCGGTGCGCGCGCTCGGCCACGAGTACGTCGCGGCCCCGCATGGCGATCGCAAGCCGACGAGCGAAGCGCGCGTCTACCGCATCATCGGCGCGGTCAACCAGACGAACCTTGTCTACGATCCGCCGAACATCGGCCCGGCATCGGTGAACCTCGGCCAGGTTCACGAGATCCGCTCGGCGACGCCGTTCACCGTGCGCAGCCAGGACGACGAGCACCCGTTCATGATGTTCACGTACATGACGGGCGCCGGCGAGCAGGGCGAGGGTGGCTGGGGCGATGCGGACTTCGTTCGCATGGTGCCGCCGCAGCAGTACATGACGCACTACGTGTTCTTCGCCGATCCGACGTATCCCTTCACGACGCTCACGGTCGTGCGCCAGAAGAAGGAAGGCCAGTTCGCCGACGTCACGCTCAAGTGCCTGGGCAACGCGCCGATCAGCGGCTGGCAACCGGTCGGCAACGGCGACTACGAGATCACGTACGTCAAGCTCGTCGATCACTTCAACGGTCAGAACGGCTGCAACAACGGCGTGAACACGATGGACTCGACCGCGCCGTTCGGCGTCTGGGTGTGGGGCTGGGGCAGCGAGGACACGCAGACCGGCTGGGTCAGCTACGGCTACCCGGCGGGCGAGGGCGTGCTGCCGATCAACGACGTCATCATCCTCTAGCGCGTCCTCGTGACCTTGCTCAGGTGAGCGGGGCGGTCTGCATCGAGCCCGCGCAGTGCGGCGAGCGCCGGCAGACCGAGATAGAACCGCAGCACGTGGACGAGCGGCGCGAGGACCGCTGGAACGCCTGCGAGCGGCGGCGGCTCGACGAGCGTCGCGCCGAATGACGCGAGCTGGTCGAACACCTCGCGCGCTTGGCCTTCCGTCTCGTCGGGCTGCGCGATCGCGATCACCGGGAAGCCGTCGCCGACGAGCGCGACCGGGCCATGTAGCACCTCCGCAGTGCTGAACGCCTCGGCATGCAGCCGGCACGTCTCCTTGAGCTTGAGCGCCATCTCGTGCGCTGCCCCGAGCCCGACCCCACGCGCGACGACGTAGAGACTGCGGGTGCTCGCGAGTGGCGTCAGATCCCACGGCGACGTCAGCGCGGCCTCGAGCACGTCCGGCGCGGCAGCGACCGCATCGCGGAGCGCGCGATTGCCGGTCCACGCCGCCGCGAGCTGGAGGAACGCGAGGCACGACAGCAGATACGACTTCGTCGCGGCGACCGCCGTCTCCTCGCCGGCGCACAGCGGGATGACGAGGTCGGCGGCGTTCGCGAGCGGCGAAGTTTCGTCGTTCACGATCGCGACGAGCAGCGCGCCACCGTAACGCGCGGCCTCGGCGAGCTCGAGGAGGTCGGGACTCCTGCCGCTCTGCGAGACCGCGAGGACGAGCGACCCGGCGAGCGCGCGAGGAGCACG
>JABFXX010000004.1 GCA_013368795.1 Kofleriaceae bacterium | reverse complement strand
CACTTCACGCTCGAGGACGCCGACGAGATGACCGCGTTCGCGATCGACTTCAAACTGGCTGGCGTTCACTATTGGTCGTACGACCGCGACGTCGACTGCCCGATCGGCTCCGCGTCCCCGACGTGCAATTCCCTCGGCGGTGTCGGGCCGCATGGCTTTCTTGCCCGCTTCATCGCGAACGGGATGAACTGATACGCTGATGTCTGCGTGCGAGCCCAGGCGGTACTGCTGATGGTCTTGCTGGTGCCGACCATGGCGCGAGCCGACGACGAGCAGCTCACGGTTGTCGTGCGCGAAGGCGCGCGCGACGCGACGATCGTGACGCGGCTGCGCGGCCAGTTCGCCGACCTCGACGGCGTCACGCTCGAGCTCGAGCCGAGCGATGCGATCGAGCCCGCGCTCGACGGCCAGCTCGCCGCCGCCGAACGCCTCGGCGCCGCGCACGACGCGCGCGTCGTCGTCTGGTTCATCCCACGCGGCAAGAAGCTCGCAGTCGCGATCGCGACGCCGCGCGACCACCGCCTGTTCGTGCGCGAGATTCCGCCGGCCGCAGAGTCGACGATGGCCGAGGCCGCCGCGATCGCCGTGCGCAGCGCCGTCCGCTCGATCGCGCTCGGCGGCACGATCGGCGTCGAGGTCAAGCCAGAGCCCATCGAGCCGCCAAAGGCCGTCGAACCAGCGGCACCGGTGACACCCGTTCCGCCGCACGCATCATCGACGACGCTCGCCGCCGCGCTCGGCTGGCAGGCCACATTCGACGGCGGCGCCGACCACGGCGCTCACGCAGTCACGCAGCGCACGACGCTCGCGCGCGGCGCGTGGGCTGCATCGCTAACGCTCTCGCTCGGCGCACCGCTCGAGTGGCGCGCGGCCACCGACGTCGTGCTCGACGTCTCGCGCAGTAGCGCGCTCCTCGGCGGCGAGCGCCGCATCGGCGGCGGCCTCGCGCTCGGCCTCGGCGCGGGCGCCCTCGTCTATCACCGCTCGACCCAGTCGGCGCCGAGCGGTCTCGCGTCGACGCCGAGCAACTCGACGGTCGCATTCGCCGGCGCGCTCGAGGTCACGTGGCGCGCGCGCATCGCGGGCAGCGTCGGCATCCTCGCGTCCGCCGGCGTCGACGTCGTCGCCGGTGCGCCCGAGGCGGCGATCTCGCGCGGCGCGACGGTCGAGGTCGTCGACTCGATCCGGCCCGTGCAGCCGCGCGCATCGCTCGCGCTGGAGGTCGGCGCGTGGTGATGGAGGTCGATCCGCGAGTCGGCGCGGCCGCGGCCGGCGATCGCATCGCGGCGCAGTCCCTGTGTCGCGAGCTCTTGCCGCGCGTCCGCAACCTCGTCCGCTATCTCGTGCGCGGTGACGCCCGCGTCGACGACGTCGCGCAGGAGGCCCTCATCGCCGTGCTGCGCGGTCTCGGCACGTACCGCGGCGAAGGTCGCTTCGAGGCGTGGGTCGATCGCGTGGTCGCGCGCAGCACGTTCGCGACCCTGCGCCGGCTCCGCGCCGAGACCCAGCCCGGTGCGGAAGATGTCGCCGAGCGCGAGCGAGATCCGGTCGAGGTCTCACCGTACGAGGAGCGCCGCGAGCTCGCGGCCGCGCTCGATCGGTTGCCGCCGGATCAGCGGCAGGCGCTCGTCCTGCACTTCTCGGTCGGCATGACGGTGCAGGAGATCGCCGAGGCGGTCGCGGCACCGTTCGAGACCGTACGCAGCCGGCTGCGCCTGGCCAAGGCGACCCTGCGCGATTCGTTGAAAGGAGCGGCGTGATGACCGACGCACAGCTGGAGCGATTGCTCGCCCTCGACGGACAGCCCGGTCCTGCGCTCGCGATCGACGCAGCGGATGCCGACGCGATCATCGACGCGGCGCTCGCCGGTGCCGGCTTTGGCCCAGGCCCGGGCGGCGGCAACAGCGGCACCGGCAACGTCGACGGTGCGAGCACCAGCGGCGGCGCGAGCACGAGCGGCGGTGCGGCGGTCGGGACCAAGCTCGCGATCGTCGGTGGTGCGGCGCTCGTCATCGTCGCGATCGCGCTCTACGTCGGCCGCGGCCGACATCGCGGCCACGAGCTCGCCGCCGCGCCGATCGACGCCGCGATCATCGACGCCAGCGGCGGCAGTGGCTCGGTCGCCGCGAGCACGGAACCGACAGAACCGCCGCCGCCCGAGCCGACGACCGAGCCGACGACCGAGCCGATCATCGACGAAGACATCACGATCGAGCCAACCAAGCCCAAGCACGCCAAGACCGCGCGCCCGGCCTCCACGACCGATCTGCTCGGCGAGGCGAACGCGAAGCGGATCGCCAGGCAATGGCGCGAAGCCGACGCACTCTATGCTCGTGTCGCGAAGCAGGCACCGAAGAGCCTGGCCGCGCAGACCGCGCTGATCGCGTCGGCGTCGATCCGCCTCGAGCACCTCGGCGATGCCAGGGGCGCAGCGCAGCGGCTCCGGCGCGCGCTCTCGATCGCGCCATCCGGGGCGCTCGCCGAGGAAGCTCGCTGGGGCCTCGCCGAGGCCGCGCACGCGACGCACGACCGCAAGGCCGAGGCCGCCGCGCTCGACGACTTCCTCGCTCACCACGCGAGCTCGCCACTCGCATCACGCGCGAAGGCGCGACGCGCGGAGTTGCCGTGAGGAGGGCCGCGCTGCTGCTGCTTGTCGCGGGCTGCGCGTCGCAGGACATCGTCGCCTCATCGTCGGACAACGGCGCCCCCGCGTACTGCACCGGCACCGGCCCGCCGGTCCTCGTCGGCGACGGCATCACCGTCGGCGATGGCGACGGCAACCCCGACGACGTGTGCACCGGCACGGTCGCGGTGCGCACGTTCAAGCGCGCGCTGTGCACGTGCGAGGGCTACGCGACGTCGACGCCGCTCGTCACCGACTCGTTCGACGGCAGCGTCGCGCCGTACGCGCCCGGTACCGCGGGCACCGCAGGCGCGGTCGGCATCGATGGCGCGCTGTCCGCGTCGGCGATGGTCTCGATCGGCGGCGCGCTCGCGGTCGCCGGCACGACGGGCGCGAGCTTCCTCGTCGACGCGACGATCGCGCGCGACCTCGACGTCAACGGCGCGCTCGGCACGAACGTCGCGATCACCGCGGGCGGCAACGCGCATGTCGCCGGCGACATCGCGCTCGCGTCGCTCGCGGTCAGCGGCACGCTCACCGTACCAGCCGCCGCGACGCTGATCGGCACGGTCACCGCGGGCACGACCGTTCGCGCGCCCGTGACGATCGAGCCGCCGTGCGCGTGCGAGCCGACCGACCTCGTCGACATCGGGGCGTTCGTCGCGAACCACCGCGACGACAACAACGATGCGTCGATCGGCCTCTCGCCCGCGCGCCTCACCGACTACACCGGCGACGTCACGCTCGACCTGCCGTGCGGCATCTACTACGTCGGTCCCGTGCGCGGCGATGGCGCGCTGTCACTGCGTATCACCGGCCGCGTCGCGCTGCTCGTCGACGGCGACCTCACGCTGACGCACCCGCTGGCGATCGAGCTCGCCACGCAGGACGCCGAGCTCGACCTCATGATCGGCGGCCTCGTCTCGAGCAACGCGCGGATCATGGCCGGCGATGCCGCGCACCCGTCGCGCACGCGGATCTACGTCGGCGGCTCGGGCACGATCGAGCTGTCGGGCGACTCGCAGATCGCCGCGAACGTCTACGCGCCGAAGTCCGCGGTCGCGATGTCGGCGCCGTCGACGGTGTTCGGCAGCCTGTTCGTCCGCCGCATCGACCAGGCCGCGCCGCTCACGATCCACTACGACGAGGACGTACTGCGCGCCGACATCGGCTGCCTCTACTAAGCTGGTACAGGCAATGCACCACGGCGGATCGAGGAGATGCCGATGCAGGTCCACGACATCATGACGACGAGCGTCCGAACGGTCACCGCCGACTCCACGGTGCAGGACGTCGCGAAGAAGATGGACGACGAGAACGTCGGAGCACTGCCCGTCTGCGACGGTGAACGGCTGATCGGCCTGGTGACCGATCGCGACATCGTGATCCGTTCGACCTCCGCCGGCCAGGACCCGGCGAAGACCTCGGTGCGCGACGTGATGACTGCGCCGGTCACCTACGCGATCGAAGATCAGACGATCGAAGAAGTCGCCGAGGTCATGAAGGACCAGGCGATCCGGCGCATGCCCGTCCTTGACCGAGCACACCACCTCGTCGGCATGCTCTCGGTCGATGACCTGATGCTCGGCCCGCAGCGCACGGCGGTCGACGTCGTGCAAGCGGTCACCGATGTCGAGCGACCGGGGCTCTGATCGGCAACTGTCCTCGCTCTCGATGTTCCTCTGCGGCGACGTGATGCTCGGCCGCGGCGTCGATCAGATCCTTGCCCAGCCCTGCGAGCCGACGCTCCACGAGTCGTACATGGACGACGCACGCGACTACGTGGCGCTCGCCGAGCAGGAGTCCGGCGAGATTCCGTGGGGCGCACCGCCCGCGTATCCCTGGGGCGACGCGATCCAGATCCTCGACGAGGTGAGGCCCGACGCGCGCATCGTCAACCTCGAGACCAGCATCACGCGGTCGCCGGACTACGACCGCGACAAGGGCATCAACTACCGCGTGAGCCCCGAGAACGCGACGAGCCTCGCGGCCGCGCACGTCGACGTCTGCGCGCTCGGCAACAACCACGTCCTCGACTGGGGAGAGCGCGGCCTGTTCGACACGCTCGATACGCTCGATCGACTCCACATCAAGCGCTGCGGCGCCGGTCGCGATCTCGACGAGGCGACCCGGCCGGCGGTCATCGATCTCGACGACCGCAGGATCGCCGTGTTCTCGATCGGGGTGCTCGACGCCGGCGTTCCGCCGTGGTGGGCTGCCGGCCCCGATCGTCCCGGGGTCAACTTCATCCGCGTGCTCGACGACGCGGCGCTCGCGGCCGTACGGCGGGCGATCGAGCCGTGGCAGGACGATCGCACGCTCGTGGTCGTGTCGCTCCACTGGGGAGGCAACTGGGGCTACGGCGTACCGGACGCGCATCGTCGGTTCGCGCACCAGCTCGTCGACGCGGGTGTGCACGTCGTGCACGGGCACTCGTCGCATCACGTGAAGGGTATCGAGGTCCGAAGCGGCCAGCTCATCCTCTACGGCTGCGGCGACCTGATCACCGACTACGAAGGCATCCACGGCCACGAACAGTTTCGCGGCGACCTCGGCCTGCTCTACATCCCGACGTTCGATCGCGCACGCAAGCTCGGTCGGCTCGTGATGTTCCCGACGCGAATGCAGCGTCTCCAGCTGCGGCGCGCGGATGCCAAGGCCATCGCGTGGCTCGAGGCGACGCTCACGCGTTGCGGCAAGGAGCTCGGCACGTCGGCGGCGGTCGAGAACGACCATCTCCGGCTCGTCTGGTGAGCGCGCGGCACCACCGTTGCAACGAGTCGCAGCATGACTGCCGGCGAGCTTTGCATCCGGCGCGTGATCACCGCAGACCGAGACGAGACCGTTGTCGACGCGGCTCGGCGCCTTGCCGAGGAGAATGTCGGCGATCTCGTCGTCGTCGAAGACGGCGCTCGCCCGATCGGCATCGTGACCGACCGCGACCTGGTCGCGAGCGCACTCGCGTGCGGAACCCCCGAAGCGCTCGCATTGCGGGTCGGCGAGATCATGTCGGAGCTGGTCACGGCCTACGAGGATGATCCGGTCGAGACCGTCCTCGCCGTGCTGAGGACGCGCAAGATCCGCCGGCTTCCGATCATCGATCGGAGCGGTGCGCTCCAGGGCATCCTGACCCTCGACGACATGGTCGGCTGGATCCGCGAGCAGCTCGACGATGCGGCCGCCGTGATCGAGCGCCAGACCGAAGCACGGTGAGCGTCAGAGCGCGCGCATGAATGCGACGAGGTCGCGCTTCTCTTCCTTGTTCAGATTCGTCTCGAGCATCAGGTTGAAGAACTCGACGGTGTCCTCGAGCGTGAGCAGACGGCCGTCGTGGAGGTACGGAGGCGATTCCTTGATGCCGCGCAGCGGAAACGTCTTGATCGGGCCGTCCGCACCCATCATCTCGCCGTTGACGAGCTTCATGTCGTAGAAGCGCTCGGCGCGAAGGTTGTGCATGAGGCCGTCCGTGTAATACGGCGCCGGGTGGCAGGTCGCGCACTGCGCCTTGCCGAAGAACAGCGTCTGGCCGCGCATCTCCGACTGTGACGCCAGCCGCGGATCGAGCTTGCCGTCGAAGCGCAGCTTCGGCGCCGGCGGGAAGTCGAACAGCTTCTGGACCTCGGCCATGAAGTGGACCTGCGAGCCGCGCTCGAGGATGTTGACGCCCTTCTTGGTCGCGATCACCGGGTCGCCGTCGAAGTAGGCGGCGCGTTGCTCGAACTCGGTGAAGTCCTCGACGCTCGTCATCGCGCGCTGCGACGCGAAGATCTTCTGGATGTTCACGCCGCGCAGACTCGGCGTATCGATGCGATGCCGGAACTCCTGCGGGCGCATGTCGCCGACGAGGTGAGTGGCGCCGTTCGTGTGACCGTTGACGTGGCAGTCGAAGCACGCGACGCCGCGGCTCGCCACCTCGGTCCGCCGGTCCTCGGTCTGGTTGAACTGCTGCTGCGGGAACGCCGTGAGCAGGAGCCTCAATCCCTCGAGCTGCTTCGGGTTGAGGATGCCGTCGAACATCGCCATGAAGTTCGCGAGCGTGACTACCTTGCCCTGCGAGACATCGCCGAGGTCGGGGCGCGTCGTCAGAAAGATCGGCGGCGGGAACTCCGGCAGGAATTGATCGGGGAGATCGAAGTCGAGGTCGAAGCGCGCGAGGTCGCGCCCCTCCTGCTTGCGAATCTCGTCGATCTGGAGGTGCGGAAACAGCATGCCGCCTTCCGCGTGATGAGGATGCGGCAGCGGCATGAAGCCCTGCGGGAACAGGTTCTTCGCGCGGATATCGGCGGGGCTCATCGCGGCGAGCGATTCCCACGTCGTCCCCTTCGCGAGCTTGGCGCGCGGACCTTCCTGGATCGGCTTGCCGCGAAACATCGTCACGCCGGCGGCCGCGTGGTTCGAGAGGTCATAGCGCGCGGCCAGCAGCTGCTGGTGCTCCTTCTCGAGCCCCGCCTTGGCGCGCTTCATCCGCGCGACCAGCTTGCCGAACGGCTCGGTCTGAGCGACCGGCATGTAGCTCGTCGCGCCACGTGCCGCGACCTGCTGGTTCGCCGGCTGGTCGGCGAGCGTGAGGCGCGCGACGAGGATGATCGCCCCTACCACCGCAGCGCCCACGAACGTAGCGATGCGCAGACTCTTCGACAGATGCATCGTGACCTCCGCCTGCCCCTTCGACTGCAAGGTGCGTGACCAGGCGGCGATCGCGATTGTCAGCGCCACATCGCCAGCACACGCGCGCCGCGGCTACGCGGAGGCACGCTTGTTCGGCGGATCGTGACCTCCGGAGTCCGCTACGCGTACCTACGCGGCGTGGACCAACGACCACGTCGCGAGCAGCGTATGCAGCTCGTCGAGCGCGAACGGCTTCAGCAGCGAGATATCGAACACCTCGAGCCACGCGTCGTGGAGCCGGGTCGCCGACGTCGCGACGACCAGGATGTCGTGAGGGACCGTCTGCCGCAGCACGTCGACGAACGAGCGCGGATAGCGCGACACCAGCGGATCGACCACGATCGCCAGCGGGCGGAACGACGCGGCCGTCAGGACCGCGGCCCTTTCGTCGGCGACCGCGAGCGCCTCGTGGCCGCAGCTCGTCAAGTAGCTGAGCGTGGCTTCGCGCGCCGCCGGGTCCGGCTCGATGATCAGGACGCGCTTGCGAGCGTTCATCGACGACCACGTTAGCGGCGCCTCGCGTCTTCCTCAAGGAAGTCACCGACGAGGAACCCGGGACGTAACCGAGCCGCCGGGACGCACTGTTCCACCGGCGGCGATACCTACATGCCGGGCGACGAGCGACCTTTTCGTGTCACACCGCGCCGAGTGCGGGCTCTACCCCTTCCGTGAACCACAGGAGTGATTCCGGTATGGGGAAATCGAAGCGTTTTTGTTCGTCGCGCCTGGCGACTGCTCTCTTCACGATCGCGCTGCCGTCCGTCGCTGCCGCCGCGGCTGGTCGCGGTCCGACATACGACCGGTACGAGGGTGACATCACCGTCTCGCCGACGCTGCCGCTGTTTTCGACCGGCATCGAGCTCGCGCCCGGCGGCGTGCTCACGATCACCGGCGGCACCGGGAACGACACGGCATCGGTGAGCGCACCGCTGCGCGGCACGATCACCGCGACGCGCGGCGGGTTCAGCGCCTCGTACTCGACGAGCGAGGTCACCAAGATCGTGTTCTACGGCAACGCCGGCGACGACACGTTCACCAACAGCACGAGCATCCCGGCCGAGGCATACGGCGGCGACGGCAACGACACGCTGAACGGCGGCTCGGGTGCGGACTTCCTCGTCGGCGGCTACGGCCAGGACACGATCCGCGGCTACGGCGGCAACGATACGCTCTGGGGCTCGGGCGGATCGGACTGGCTCTACGGCGGCGAAGGCAACGACCTCATCAAGGGGCACGGCGGCAACGACGCGCTCTACGGCGAGAACGGCAGCGACTCGCTCTACGGCGGCAGCGGCAACGACTCGCTGAGCGGCGGGGCGAGCCAGGATACGCTCGTCACGATCGGTGGCGATTACGACACCGTCTCCGGCGGCACGAGCGACGACCTCTTCTGGGTCGACACGACCGACACCGTGAGCGACGCGTCCGCGATCGAGCTGAACGAGTCGTACGTCAACAAGGTCGCCGCGTTCTACAGCTATAGCTACAACGGTGGCTCGTCGACGACCCCTGTCGCGAAGGACCTGACGAGCTTCGACCTCGCCGATCCGTTCCCGACGAACTGGGACGTCGATCTCGCGAACTTCGACGATCGGCCGCTGTTCGCGAGCACGGGCCCGAACAAGGAAGACGTGCTCCAGGGCAATGTCGGCGACTGCTTCATCCTCGGCCCGCTCGCGGCGGTTGCCGACGCGACGCCCGACTCGATCCGCAAGCTCGTCGTCGACCTCGATGACGGCACGTACGCGGTCCGCTTCTTCCGCACCGAGGGTGGCGCGGCTGAATACGTTCGCGTCGATGCCGACCTCTGGATCGACGAGGTCACCGGCAAGCCCGAGTACGCCAAGCTCGGCCTCGTCGAGCAGGCGCTCTGGGTTCCGATCGTCGAGAAAGCGTTCGCGTTCTTCCGTCGTCAGGACGGCGCGTACGCGTCGATCAGCGGCGGCAACGGCTCGGGCCCGGGTCCCGTGATCCTCGGCGCGAACAACGACGAGAACTTCACGATCGATCCGATCTACGACGCCAACGCGATCATCGCGTGGCACAACGCAGGCCGCCCGGCGGGCGCGATCAACAACTACATCAACAGCCAGGTGCCGCAGCTCCTGCAGTGGATCGCTGATCGCCAGGCCGAAGGTCGCCCGGTCTATACGGGCAACATCTCGGGCGCGAACAACAACACCGCATTCGACGTCGACAACTGGCGCCGCGGCCAGCACATCATCATGGTCGATCACGTCAACTACGACGCGAACGGCAACCCGATCAGCCTGACGCTGCGCGATCAGATCGGCCCGGTCTACCGGACCATCTCGGACTTCCCGCGGCTCTACTTCCTGATCGGTCGCGCGTACGTTTACGACATGCCGTGATCGCAAAAGGAGGCTCGATGCCCGGACCACTGCCGAGCATCGAGCCTCCGTCGTTATCGGTACGGAACGAGACCTACTTGGTCGGCGGCGTCTGCGGCTGCGGCGTGGCGCCACCGGGCTCGCGCTGTGTGCCGCCCGCGCCTCGCTGAGGCATCGCGCCCGGGCAACCCGACTCCTGGGCGAGCGCCTGCGCATGTTGCTCCAGGTTCTGCACGTCATCCTGGATCTGCGACTTCGCCTGCTGGATGGTCATGTCGTCCGAGATGTTGCTCCGGCTCGTCAGCTGGTTCGCGGCCTCGGTGAATTGCTTCGCCTCCGGCGACTTCATCTTGCGAGCTTCCTTGCCGACCTCCTCGCTGTGCTTCTTCGCGCTGCGCAGCGAGGCCTTCAGCTCACCGACCGTCGAGCTCGGTCCCATCTCTTTGAGCTTCGTGAGGTCCTGGTTCAGCGACGTCAGCGATGAACAGAACTTCTCCTCGTGCTTCTTGGGTTGCGCGCCCGCGATCGAGCTCGTAAGTGCGAGCGCGAACGTGACTGCCGTGATCTTGAATGTGCGGTTGGTTTTCATGGTCATTCTCCGCAGCCCTCCCAGTGCAATCGACATGCAGGCAAACTGCGGTCGCGAACGGACTGCGCCGGGGTGTGGTGTGAACCGACGTTCGCGAGATCGCGAGAGGGAACGCCACCATGCGCAGTTGCGCGCGGTGCTCCGTGGCATGCGCCGTGCTCTGGGTGCGCGGACCTATGCAGCTCCTTTCTCGCTTCGCTTTTGCCAACCTCACTGCCATTTCGCTCCTCTCCGCCTGTACCGACGAGACCGCCCCGTCGCCCACCCCCGAGGACCCGACCGAAGAGCCGGACCGCGACACCCGCGACATCCGCGACACCAGCGGCATCGACCTCCAGCCCGAGCGGTGCATTGCGTCGACTGACGGGGCCGCGATGTACGGCACCGCCGGCGACGACGAGCTCCGCGACGTAGCGGTGACCTCCGACGGGACGATCCTGATCGCCGGCTTCGAAGACAGCCGAGGCGGCATCGGCTCGCGCGGCGTCGTGCTCGAGTCCAGGTACGGCCTCCGCAAGCGCGCGACGCTCGACACGCTCGGCTCCGATGCGTTCGAGGCGATCGCGATCGATCCCACGACCAAGCACGTCTGGGTCGCCGGGCGCACGAACGGCTCGATTCCCGAGCTCTTCGCTCACGGCGGCTTCGACTCCCTGCTCGGAAGCCTCGGCCCGTCGGGCTTCGAGCCGGTGTATCGCGGCGCCTACAGCAGCCAGGAGTTCCCCAAGCAGCTCGCCGTTGGCAGTGGTTACATCGCGCTCGCCGGTCACGAAGAGCGCCTGGTCGCCGATGGGTCGACCTGGATCGACCCGTTCCTCTCGGCGTTCAGGACCGATGGCGCGCAACATTGGCACACGATCCGCCAGAGCGCCGATGTCGAGCGCTACACCGCGGTCGATGTCTCGGGGACCACCGTCATCGCCGGCGGCCAGACAGCCGCGGGCGCCACCCCCGGCATGTTCGTCGCGATCTATACCGAGGAGTCCAACTCCGCCACGCGCCACCGCATCTCGACCTCAGGCAGCGACGAGCTCGCCGCGATTCGCGTGCTGCCCGATGGCGACATCCTGTGGGCCGGCACGACGAGCGGACAGCTCGGTGATGTGGCGCACGGCGGCAAGGACATCGTCGTCGGCCGCCTCGACGCGGAGACCGGCGAATCGCTCTGGATCGCGCAGCTCGGCACCGATGGCGACGATCACGTCGACGACATCGCGCTCGACGACGCCGGCAACATCTTCGTCGCCGCCGACGCGACCACCGGCGACTCGACCGATCGCGACGTCGTCTTCCTGTCGCTCGATAGCGAGGGCACCGTCAAGTCCTACGAGCAGTGGGGCAGCACCGGCGACGACGTCCCCACGGCGATCGCTCTCGACGCGTGCGGTACCGCGGTCCTCGTCGGCCACACGACCGGTGACCTCGCCGGCACCTCGCACGGCGGACGCGATGGCTTCGTGATCACTGCGCGCGGCTTCCTCGCGAATCCTCGCTGAGACAGCCGTCGCGGACGTGCGCCTCGGCGAGGAGCCACCTCGCCGCCTCCGCCGGCGTCGCCTTGTCGACCTCGCGATCGACCAAGAGGTTCGCGCGCCGCATGAGGTCGACCGTGATCGCGCCTCGCAGCGGTTCGAGCGCGCACGCGATGCCGGCATCGTCGGCAATCCGACTTCCGACCAGCACCATCGCATCGTACGGTGGCAGCGCGTTCAACGGATCGGCGAGCGTGACCAGGTCGTTCGCGGCGATCCTGCCGTCGCTCGAGAATGCGGCGATGACGTCGACCTTGCCGGTCGACACCGCGTCATAGAGCAGCGCCGGATCGAACGTCGCGGTTCTGCCGAACTGCAGCCCGTACGCACCGCGCACCGCCGACCACTCGCCTCGACCGAACCACTCGTAGTCGCCGCCGATCGAGAGCCGCGGTGCGCGCGTCGCGAGGTCTGCGATCTGCTTCGCGCCCAGGCGGTCGGCGGTCGCGCGCCGGAGCGCCAGCGCGTACGCGTTCTCGAAGCCGAGCGTGCCCATGCTCCGGATGCCGTACTCGCGGGCGAGCCAGGCCTCGAGCTCGACGAGCACGCGCCAGCGCGGCACCCCCGGTGTTCGCTTCATCTCGTTGATCCACAGCGTGCCCGAATATTCGACGTACGCGTCGATCCGGCCGGTGGCGAGCGCGTCGAACGCGATCGTCGAGCCAAGGCTCTCGACCAGCTCGACGCTGATCCCCGCGCTCGCGAGCCGCTGCCGCAGCACCTCGGCGAGGATGTACTGCTCGGTAAAGGTCTTCGCGCCGACGCGAACATGGGTGATCTTCGAAGCGGTCGCGTGCTGCGCGATCGTCGGCCGTTCGACGTCGCCGGTGCCGATGCGCGGCAGCGCGACGAGACCGATGACGATGACCGCGACGAGGCCGGCGACCGCGGGCCACACCCGCCTCCGCGTCGCGAGCGAGCGCTCGATCGCGCCGAGGATCACGTCGAGGCCGATCGCGAGCCCCGCCGACGCGGCGACGCCGACGAGCATCATGTTCCAGTTGCGCGTCTGGAGGCCGGCGAAGATGTAGTTGCCGAGGCAGATCTGGCCGACCGGCGTCGCGAGCGTCGCCGCGCCGACCGTCCACACCGTCGCCGTGCGCACGCCGGCGGCGATCACCGGTGCCGCGAGCGGCAGCTGGACGTAGCGCAACAGCTGGCTTCGCGTCATGCCGAGCCCCCGTGCGGCCTCGACGACGGCAGGATCGACGCCGCGCAATCCGGTGATCGCGTTGCGAAGGATCGGAAGGATTGCGTACAGCGTCAGCGCGATCACGGCCGGCGGGAACCCGAACGGCGACACGCCAATGCCGAGCCCGCGCGTCCGCGCCAGCACCGCGACCATCAGCGCGAGCAGCGCGAGCCCCGGAATCGTCTGGATCGCACCGGCGACGCCCACGATCGAGGACGCGACGCGCCGTGTTCCCGCGACGGCGATCGCGAGCGGCAAGCTGATCGCGATCGCGGCGGTCAGCGCGACGACCACCAGCTGGAGATGAGCTGCGAGCAGCGGCGGCAGGCCGCGCACGAGCTCGCTCACGCGATCACTCCGCCGAGCTGCTCTGCCTGATGCCGCGCCATGCCCATCAGCCTCGCGACGTACTCGTCGGCAGGTTTCGCGACGACCTCGGCGGGCGTGCCGACCTGGCGAAGCTGGCCGCGATACATCACCGCGACGCGATCGGCGAGCGTCAATGCTTCGACCATGTCGTGAGTGACGAGCACGGTTGTCAGCTTCAGTTCGCGATGCAGCCGCCGGAGCTCGCCCTGCAGCGCGAGGCGCGTCACCGGATCGAGCGCGCCGAACGGCTCGTCGAGTAGCAACCACCGCGGCCGCGCCGCGAGCGCACGGGCGAGCCCGATCCGCTGCCGCTGGCCACCGGAGAGCTGATCCGGAGATCGCTCGCCGAGGTCCGGCAAGCCGACGAGCTCGAGCAGCTCGTCGACGCGCTCGCCGATCGCGGCATCGTCCCAGCCGACGAGCCGCGGCACGATCCCGACGTTCTCTCCGATCGTCAGGTGCGGGAGGAGCCCGACCTCCTGGATCACGTAGCCGATCGTGCGGCGAAGCGCGACCGCATCGGTTTCGCGCACGTCCTTGCCGTCGAGGCTGACCGTACCTTCGTCGGGCTCGAGCAGGCGATTGACGAGCTTGAGCAGCGTCGTCTTGCCGCTGCCCGACTCGCCGAGCACCGCGACGAGCTCGCCGGGCTCGATCGCGAAGTCGACATGGTGGACCGCCCACGCTCCGGCTTCGAAGCGCTTCGAGACGTCGGCGAACGTGATCACCCTCGAGGATGGCTCGACAATCGCCCGCTGTCGACGCTACTCCCGGGTACGGACTAGAACTTGATCTTGATGCCGGCGGTGACCTGGTTGCCGACGTTCGTCTGGATCTGCGGCTCGCCGAAGCGCTGATCGAGCGTGTGCCGGTTGCCGGCCTGCGAGTACGAGAGGAACACGCTGACGAGCGCGTTCTTCTTCTCGCGATCGAGATCTCCGATGCTCTCGATCTTCGACTTGAACAGGTCGAACTGCAGCCGCGTCTCGAGGCGGCCGTCCTGATCGAGAACACCGGCGAGCGTCAGCGCCGACTTCTCGTTCGTCGAGAACGTCAGGCTCGCGCCGAGCTGCGCACTCGCCTGATGACCGCGCTCGATCTCGCTTCCGCCCCACACGCCGCCATAGATGTTCGGCGCGAGCTTCGCGTCGAGCGAGCCGGTCGCCTTCATGTAGTCGCGCGCGCCGTGACCGAGCTCGAGGTTCGCGCCGTGGATGACGTCGCCCGAGCGATAGCGCTCGGACAGGCTCAGCGTCGACTGGCTCGCACCGTGATCGGGCCGCACGTGGTCGAGCGCGCCGGACACCGACAGTTGCGGAGACACCTGCTGCGTGCCGCCGAGATGCAGCGACGTGCGATCGAGGCCGCGCGTGATGTTGCCGTCGATCTGCGTGTTCGCGTCCTTGTACGCGCCACCGAGCATGCCCGTCGTGCCCTCCGGGCCGTGATGGATCTGCGCGACGCCCGTGTAGCCGCGGCCGAAATCGTGGAGGTCGCGCGCGTCGAGCGTCGTGCCGCGTCCGTCGTGCGCGATCGAGCCGCTGAGCTGATCGCGGCCCAGCGTCGTCGCGATCGATCCGCTCCCCGCGAACTGCCCATCGCGGACACCGAGGCTCGCGTCGGCGGTGGTCGCGCCCTTGTGATACGTGCCGAACACGCCATCGGTCGCGCCGGCGGCATCGACGCGGTGACGCGCGCCCGCGGTCAACGTGCCCCCACCGAGCTCGAACTGGCGACGTGCGCCCGCTTCGTAGTCGTGCGCGCTGCCGTAGCGACCGTAGAGCTCGCCCTGGTTCTTGCCGTCGCGTTCCCACGCGAGCGTCGCGGTCTTGTCCTTGCCGACGTGACCGTGCAGCGCGTCGTGCTCGCCGAGCCGATACTGCGTGTCGAGGCCGTTCTTGTCGGCGGTCCCCGTGAAGCTGCCGTCGGCGGTCTTCCACTTCGCGCCGCCCTGCTTCTGTGACACGACGATGTAGCCGCTCGCCGGATCGGCCGGATCGCCGACGACGAGCTCGCGCCGCGAGATGATCCCGCGCAAGCCGCCCGGCTCGGGACCCGTGTCGGCCGTGCCGAACGCCCGCTCGGAGGCTGTCGACGTCGCCGGCCCGCCGCTGGTCTCGACCGGCGGAATCGGCCCCTGCGTGACGAACGTTCCCGTCGACGAGGACTCGGCCGGCGGTGCCGCCGCCGGGGCGACTGCCTGTGGTTCCGATTGACGCTCCGTGTACTGCTCGCGCGCCATGAACTGCCAGCTTACTACATGGCGCAGACCTTTAGTCGGGGTACTTGGCGCTCGCGCTCGCGATGTAGGTGTCGGGTGGCGCCGGAATGTCGACGACGAGGTCCCTTTGCATGTGGTCGGTGAGCTCGATCGTGCGGCGCTCGCGAAGCGTCCGGCCGGTGGGAGCAGTCAACGTGACCTCGACTTCGACGTCGCCGTGCCCCGGGCCTTCGTTGCGGAGCGCGAGCGTCACGCGTTGATGACCCGGGACCGGCGACGGCGCGACCGATATCACCTCCGCACGCGGGCGAGGGCCGGAGCACGAGGCGAGCACCGCGACGAGAACTGCTAGCGTCCTGGTATCCATGGTGGCCTCGCGAGGAAGAAGCAGATCAAGCCGACGACCAGACCGATCGTGATCAGCGCGGCCGTCATCGACGACAGCGGGTCGACGCGCCGCTCCGATCGACTGAGGCTGATGATGCCGAGCGGCTCGGGGATGATCGGGAGCTTGTGCTCGCCTTCGAACTCCCAGTCTGGCAGGAACGCCTCGTCGCGCAGCGCGCCACAGACCTCGCTGACCTCGCGCTCGAGTTGCTTGCGCGTGTCCTCCGAGAGGACCAGCGTCGGCCATGCGGTCACGCCGAGCGCTGCCCCGAGCGAGCGCGACGCCTCGGTCGACGCGACGTACATTAGATATTCCTGCTCGTGGGTCGAAGCCCACTGCACGATCGAGATCTCGTGCCGCGTCAGGTCTCGCAGCTTCTGTTCGACGTAACCGAGGAACGTGTTCGAGGCGCGGAACGTGCCGAGCTGCTCGACGCGCACGCCGTCGAACCGGAGCCGACCGAGCGATGCGACCTCGTCGCGAATCTCGATTTCCCATGGCTTGCCCGGTGCGCCTTCGAGCTCGACGGCCCTGTCGAACGCAGCCCTCGCACTCGCCGTGCGCTTCCCCATCGCCTCGACTCGCTGCGCTTCGAGACGAGCTCGATCGCGCGCGAGGCGCGCGCGCACGTGGAACCAACCGATCCGGACCGCCCCCAGCGCGCCGGGCGCGGTCACGAATGCGAAGTACGCAAACAGGACCAGAAAGAATGCGATCGTGAGCGTCTCGACGTTCGAGCGCTGGGCGAGCGTGACGAAGAACTCGCCACGCCACGCGAGGAGGACGTCACCGGTGAGGGCCGTCAGAAACAGCGCGGCATGAATGATCGCGAGCCAGGTGACCCGCCGCCGGTAGTGCTTGGGGTCGGAAACGCCAGGTTCGCTGAGCGAGAAACGTGGGATCAGGTTGGTCGACACGCCCGTCTACGCGAAATGACTGCACTCGACGTACCGATCATTCCGTCATGCCACGCACGCGTGGCTCCAGCAGGCCTGGCCAGAGCGTGCGCGCCTGTCACACGAGGCGAAAGAAGCTCCTCCGATGACATCTGCCGCGTCGAGGAACGGACGTTGCTGCTTGTACCGGTGAAAGGAAGGAACATGGGTACCGAAAACAAACGCAAGTTCGCCGTCGTGACCGGCGCGTCCTCGGGAATCGGCTTCGAGCTCGCGAAGCAATGTGTCGAGCACGGGTTCGACGTCCTCATCTGCGCCGAGGACCTCGGCATCGACGAGGCGGCGGCGAGGCTGTCTGCCGCAGACGGCGCCATCGTTCGCCCTGTCCGAGCCGACCTCGCCACGCGCGACGGCTGCGAGAAACTCGTGTCAGAGGTCGACCGCCCGATCGACGCGCTGATCCTGAATGCGGGCGTCGGCGTCGGCGGTCCCTTCACCGACACGGACCTCGATGCCGAGCTCCAGATGATCGCGCTCAACTGCAACCACACCGTGCACGTCGCGAAGCGCCTGTTGCCCGTCATGGTCAATCGCGGCGCGGGCCGCGTGCTGATCACGGGCTCCGTCGTCAGCACCTCACCGAATCCGTACCAGGCCGTCTACGGTGCGACGAAGGCATTCGTGATGTCGCTCGGCGAAGCGCTTCGCTACGAGCTGAAGGACACCGGCGTCACGGTCACCGTCCTGCAGCCGGGCGCGACCGACACGAACTTCTTCGAGCGCGCCGATCTGATGGACACCAAGATCGGCACGGCAAAGAAGGACGACCCGGCGCTCGTCGCGAAGCAGGGCTTCCAGGCCATGATGGACGGCAAGGACTCCGTCCTCGGCGGCAGCTTCAAGAGTCGCATGGAGGGACTCATGAACGAGATCCTGCCCGAGACGACGAAGGCCGCACAGGCGGGCAAGCAGACCGCGCCCGGCTCGGCGAAGCATTGAGCGCTCAGAGCTGCGCGCTCACGTCGAGCCACAGCGGCCGGTGATCGGAGGTCTCGAGGTCGCGCACGACCCCGCCCGCTCCGGTCGCGAGACCGCGCGTGTAGATGTGATCGAGGCGCTGATTCTCCGGGAACCCGAACCACGTCGAACCAAACGCGGCGGTCGGCGTGTCGTAATCGATCCGGCGCATGTAGCCATCGAGCGCGTCGGCCTGCGACGTGTCCGCGGCTGCGTCGAGCGGCAGCAGCGGGATCGATTCCCCGATCCAGATGTAGTCGTTCGTGTTGAAGTCGCCAAGCACCGCGACCGGCGACGGTTCATCGATCACGGCGGGACGCAGCTGGAGGATTCGCTCCGGCATGTTGAGGGCCACATCGAGGTGGACGTTGACAATCTCGACCGGCCCCGCGGTCGTCTCGATCGACGCTCGCAGCGCCGCCTGCGCGGTCGGCGAGATCGTGTCGACCTCGGTCTTATCCGGCAGGCGCATCACCCGGATGTCGTCGAGCGGAAACCGCGACAACAAGGCAATGCCGTGAAGCTCTCCGTCGAAATCGAACGTGGGTACGAACACGAACCCCATTTGCAGGCGATGCGCGAGCGCGGCTGCATCTGCCTCGAGCGAGCCTGCCGGTCGTTGCGCTTCCTGGAGAGCGATCACGTCGGCCTTCGAGAGATCGGGGTCTCTCATGAAGAACTCGGCGTCCTCGTCGACGTCGACGCCTCGGAGCACGTTGTACGTGACGAGCCGCAACGTCTCGCCCGGCGCGGGCGGGTTCGCGACCTGCTCGATCTCGGGTCCGAACGGTCCGTCGAACTCCTCCGGCGGCGTCCACACCGGAACTGGTTCGTGATCGAGGTTGTCACATGCGGCGCTCGCGGCGATGAGGATCAGAATGCCCAGCCCAGGCCAAGTCCTACCCATGGCAACGCGCCTCCTTTCCCGATCACGCCGTGTACGAACACACGGAAGATGAGCCGGCCGCGGAACTCGTAGCCGCTCGAGATGATCCCTGCGGCGCCGCTCGATGTCTCGCCCGGCCACTCCGGGACCGGCGAGTCCGCCCAGGTGCGCACGAGCATGGCGCCGCCGTCCGCGAACCACGCGCTGCGACCGTGGCGCGCGAGGTAGAGCCCGAGATAGGGGCTCAGCGAGACGTAGCGCTGACCTTCCGACGAGAAGCCGGAGCCGACGACGCCGATCGAGACGCGCCGTGCGAGACGTCGATCGTAACCGAGGCCCCACAGCCCGCCCTTGCCGAGCGCTTCGAGGTACAGGCCGTTCCGGCGATCCGCCGCGACGGGCCGGGATGCGCAGAGCACGAGCGCGACGGTCGCGATGCGCCGCAGCCAAGTCATGACCGAACGGACGCTGCATCCGACATGCCGCCGGGACGACCGCTGCGCTCGAAGGACGCTGTGTCTTCTAGCGCGCGATGGCACGCGGTGACGAGCACGCCACTACGTCGGCGACCGCGAGCGCCGCTGTCCGTGACGCAGACGCGTACGGATCATCGCGCGATCGCGAGCGATAGCGGCGCATGGTCGGTGCCTGGCCGCTGCTCGCGACGGTCGAGGATCGAGGCATCGATCACGCGCGGCAGCAGGTCAGGCGAGACGACGATGTAGTCGACGCGCGCGGCGTCGAGCGCGCCCGTTCGGGTCCGGCCGAACCACGTGTAGCGGCGCGCCTCCGGCTCGCGGTGGCGAAGCACGTCGATCCAGCCGTCCTTCGCCAGCCGGTCGTTGAGCTTCGCGCGCGCGGTCGCGTGCGGCTCCTCGGTACGAAGGCGAGGCGTCACGTCGAGCGCGCTGCGTGACACGTTCCAGTCACCGGCGAGGATGACGCTCGCGTTCGCGCGCAGCTCGCCGGCGAGATCGAAGACCTGCTCCTGGAACCGCTGCTTGTACGCGTGTCGATCGCCGCGCGGCTCGCCGCTGTCCGGATCGAGGTACGGCTTCGACGTGCCGTTGACCGCGTAGAGGTTCACGACGGCGAGGCCGTGGTCGGGCAGCGCGGTGACGTGAACGCGGCCTTCGCGATCCCACGCGGGCGTCGCGCCGACGACGGTCCCGAGGCTGTCGTGGGTGTAGGTCGCGACACCGTACGCGCGACCGCCGCGAAACTTGACGTTGCGCGGGTCGTTGCACAGCGAGAACTCGCAGCGATACCCCGGCAATCGATCTCGCATCCGTGCGACCGCGTCGGCGTCGCCGGGCCGTACGCGCACCTCCTGCAGGCAGAGGATGTGCGGCGCACCGAGCGCCGTGACGTGCGCGCCGAAGTCGCGGCTCGGCTCGAGCCACGGGATCAGGCTCGTCACGTTCCACGAACAGAGTCGGATCGGGCCCTTCATCGCGTGCGGCGTTCGGCCTTCGCGAGCGCGACGCGCATGTCGGCGAGGCTCTCGGGGTCGCCGTCGTAGCCCGCGAGTAGCTGGACCGCGCGGCGCAACGACGACACCGCGGCCTCGGTGTGGCCGAGCGCGTACTCGGCCTTGCCGATGCCGGCATGTGCGTAAGCGAGCTCGAAGTAGTCCGGACCGTTGACCTTCTCGCGGATCGCGAGCGCGCTGCGATAGCCGGAGAGCGCGTCGGCGTGATGCCCGAGCTCGGCGTCGAGACCTGCGAGATCCTCGAGCGAGCCGGCGACCGCCTCGGTCTCGGGGCCGAGTGTTTCCTTGCGAATCTCGAGCGCACGCACGAAGCTCGCGCGCGCGGCGACGCGATCGCCGAGCAGGCTCTGCGCGTGGCCCAGGCCCGAGAGCGACTCGGCGAGCAAGCGCTTGTCGCGGCCGTCGCGAGCAAACAGGTCGCGCGCGCGCGTGTACGACGCCGCCGCATCGGCCGCGCGACCGAGCTGCTCGAGTGCGACGCCGCGGACGATCGCGAGCTGACCGACCATCGGATGATCGGTGCCGAGCGAGGGCTCCGCGATCGCGAGCGCGCGATCGATCGTCGCGAGCGCGTCGGCGTACTTGCCCTGATTGAGCTCGATCGTGCCGAGGCCGCTCAGCGCGTTGGCGAGGTCAGGGTGCTCCGACCCGATGCGTTGCTCGATGAGCGCGAGCGCCCGGCGCGTCAGCTCGATCGCGCCCGCGTTGTCGCCCTCCGCCATCGCCGCACGGGCGACGTTGTGCAGCGCCTTCGCGGCGACGAGCGACTCGGCCCCGTGCAGCTTCGCGCGCATCTCGTAAGCCTTGTTGTAGAGCGCGCGCGCCGCGCTGTACTCGGCCTTGCCGTAGCGAATGTGCGCCTGGTTGCCGAGCAGGCGGGCTTCGATCTCGGGATCGCCGCCGGCGCGGCGTAGCTGGGTCTCGGCGTGAAACACCCAGTCGAGGCCGTCGTCATACCTGCTCTGCAGCTGACCGACGACGAACACCAGCTCGGTCGCCACGCGCGCCGCGAGCAGGTCATCGCGTCCACGCTCGGCGGCAGCGAATGCATCGCGCAGCGCCTGCTCCGACTCGGGGGCCGCGCCATCGCCCTCGAGCGCCTCGCCGAGCAAAAATGCCGCCGCCGCGCGCGTCGGCTCGTGCGTGATCGCGCCGGCCGCAGCGACTGCCTCGCGGGCAACCGCCGTCGCGTCGCGCCAGCGCCCGGCGTCGGACAGCG
>JABFXX010000459.1 GCA_013368795.1 Kofleriaceae bacterium | reverse complement strand
GCGAGCCTCGCGTCGACGATGTCCGCCGGCAACAACCATCGCGGCAACATGTTCGACGTCACCGCGGTGAACACGATCGTGATCACCGGCTTCGACGCCCACCCGATGGGCAACACGACGATCGAGATCTATTACAAGCCCGGCAGCTACGCCGGCTCGGAGACGAACAGCGCCGCGTGGACGTTCATCGGCTCGGCGGCGGTTGCCGCGCAGCCGTTCGGCACCCCGACCCCGGTCCCGGTGCCGGTCAACGTGACGATTCCCGCCGGCCAGACCTACTCGTTCTACGTCACGAGCAAGGATACGACGATTGGCCTCAACTACTCCAATGGCAGCAACGAAGGTGGGGTGTTCACGTCCGACGCGAACATGCAGTTCCGCGAGGGCGTTGGCCTCGAGTATCCGTTCACCGCCGGCACCGGCGGGCTGTTCCGGCCGCGCATCTGGAACGGCATCATTCACTACTTCGTCCCGGCGCCCGACTCGACGCTGAGCAGCCGCGTCTCGTACACCGGCGGCCGGTCGAACGGCGTGATGTTCGACCTCGTCGCGAACAGCGATGTCCTGCTCCGCGATCGGTTCGACCTCGAGCTCACGTCCGGCGCGCATGACGTCGATGTCTACTTCCGCCGCGGCTCGTTCGTCGGCCACGAGGCCTCGGTCGATGGCTGGGAGCGCGTCGGCTCGACGTCGGTGACCTCGCTCGGCAACGGCGTGGTCACCTCGATCCCGCTCATCGATCAGATCTTCATGTCGGCCGGCGAGACGATCGGCATCTATGTCGATACCGGCGTCATGTCGCCGGGCCTTCGCACGGACGGGGGCGGCAACGTCGGCGACACCGCCGTATCGACCGCGGAGCTGACGATGCAGGTCGGCCGCGCGAACGGAGGCCTGTTCGGCACCGCCGGCGCGCCGGCGAACGTGCGCGGCGTGCTCGCGTACCCGGTGTGCACGGTTCAGCCCTGAGAGATCCTCGCAGCCCTGCGCGGGGTTAGCCGGGCCATGTCACAGGGAGACGGGCTGCCTCGTCTCCTGGGCATGCTGAAACGGTTCATCCACAAGAAGCTCGCCGCGTTCGAGAAGGACTTCGGATACGACGCGAGCTACATGCACGACCTGCTCGACACCGACTTCGACGCGTTCAGGAAGTGGGGTCGCGCGACTGCGCTCGGCCAGTACCGCAAGGATGTCCCGCTCGACGTCTACACCGCCGTCGGGCTCACCGGCGTGGTCGCCGCGGACTGCGGGCCGTGCGCGCAGCTCGGAATCACGATGGCGCTGCGCCAGGGCGTGCCGGGCGCTACGATCTCGAGGATCTTGCGCGGCAACCTGGACGAGATGACCGAACCGACGCGCCTCGGCGTGCGGTTCGCGCGTGCGGTGATCGCGCGCGACTCGATCGTCGTCGACGAGACCCGCGCCGAGCTCGAGCGCCGCTACGGCAAGCGCGCGATGGTGTCGCTCGGATTTGCGCTGTGCGCCGCTCAGCTGTATCCCACGTTCAAGTGGGCGACCGGCTACGGTCACGCGTGTCAGCGCCTTCAGGTCGAAGGCACGACGATCGCCCCCAAGCTTGCCGTCGCATGACCGAGGACTTCGAACAACATCGTCAGTTCCTGATCGGCGTCGCCTACCGGATGCTCGGCTCGCTCGCCGAGGCTGAGGACGTGGTGCAGGACGCGTTTCTGCGGTGGACGTCGGGCGATCGCAGCGATGTCGAGCATCCGCGCGCGTACCTCGCGCGCATCGTGTCGCGCCTGTGCCTCGACCGGATGAAGTCGGCGGTGTCGCGGCGCGAGCAGTACGTCGGCACGTGGCTGCCCGAGCCGGTCGTCACGTCGCCCGCAGAGCCGCTCACCGACGATCTCTCGGTCGCGCTGCTGCTGACGCTCGAACGGTTGTCGCCGCTCGAGCGCGCGGCGTTCTTGCTCCACGACGTGTTCGACATGGACTACTCGGCGATCGCCGAGACGCTCGGCCGGAGCGAGGCCGCGTGCCGCCAGCTCGCCGCGCGCGCACGCGAGCACGTTCGCGACGAGCGCCCGCGCTTCGAGGCATCACCGGAGACGCGCGAGAAGCTCACCGATGCGTTCCAGGCGGCGCTGGTCGCGGGTGACGTCGAAGCGATCGCACGCGTGCTCGCCGACGACGCCGTGCTCTACACCGACGGCGGGGGCAAGCGCGTGGCGGCGCTGAACCCGATCTACGGCAAGGACAAGCTCCTGCGCTTCCTCTCCGGGATCTCGAACAAGGGCAGCTGGATCATGCCCGACGATCTCGAGCGCGTTCAGATCAACGGCCAGCCGGGATTTGTCGTTCGCACGAGCGCGGGCATCGAGACGGTCTCGCTCGAGATCGCGAACGACAAGATCATCGCGATCTACAGCGTCCGCAATCCCGACAAGCTGCGGCACCTGTCGTAGCGCCTATTTCTTCTTGCGCGCGACGTTGAAGTCGATCGCGGCCTTGACGAGGCCCTTGAGACCCGCCTCGTCGAGCTTGTCGCCTTCCGAGAGATCGATCGCGCGCCACTTGCCGCCACCGAGGCCGGCGTTGAAGACCTTCTTCGGATCCGGAAGGCTCGCGCCGTTGGTGAAGGTCACCTTGACCTTGTCCTTGTGCGCGTTGGCCACGGCGATCTGACCGCTCGGATGGGACCACACCGGGCTGCCCATCCACTTCCACTCCTCGATGATCTGGCGATCGGCTCCGACGAACACCTTGCGGACCTTCGCGAGCATCTTGCCGCGCCAGTCGGGACGATCCGCGATGTAGTTGTCGATCTGCGTGGATGCCGAGGCTTCGGCTTTCGGTTTCGCCTTTGCCTTGGGAGTCGCCTTCGCCTTGGGGGTCGCCTTCGCCTTGGGAGTCGCTTTCGCTTTGGCCATGTCGTCGCGGTGGTCTACCACTTCTTCCAAGCGAGGGCGGCACGCAGTGGCAGGTGGTGGCAGTGGCTATGAACGCCCCAAAGGTGTGGTGTGACGCGCGATTCACGCTCGCGAAGCCTCCGACGAGGATGCGGGACGTTTCGGCCTGGAACGAGGGGTGCACAGGGGACCGGCATATGTCGCTTAGCCGCTTTGCACTCGTCCTATCTTCACTTCTCGTTGTCGCGTGTAGCCCGGATGACTCGGTCGACGAACCAGACGAGTCCGACATTCAAGGTCCGCAAGGACCTGCGGGCGAACAGGGCGAAATGGGTGCTCCCGGGCAACAAGGCCCCACGGGCGCGACCGGCGCCACGGGCGCGACCGGCGCCACGGGCGAGACCGGCGCCCAGGGTCCGCAGGGTCCGCAGGGTCCACAGGGACCTCAAGGCCCGCAGGGTCCGAGCGGAACCACCGGGCAGCAGGTCGTGAGCGCGCCGGGAATGGCAACGCTCGTGCTCAAAGCCGCGGATGCGATCGGGACCGACGACGATCTGAACTACTTCGACATCGAGACCGGCTACCTGAAAAGCGAGAATCAGTTCAAGCTCGTACCAGGCCTCAGCACGACGTTCACCGCGCCGCCTGATTCGGTGGCGGTGATCATGTCCTCCGGCACCCTGACGACGACGGCCACGTCACCGCAGGAGTATTCGGCAGCCGACGTCATCCTCTTTGTCGACGGTCACGCGTTGGTAGGCGGCGGGTACCAGCGGGTGATCGCCGCACCGCCGGTCAACGTCGCCAACTGGAACGTGAACCTCGCGTATCCGCTCGTGCCCGGCCACCAGTACACGTTCGCGATCAAGGTGCGCGGGGTCCCGGGAAGCGTGGACGCAAAGGTCGGCGGTCTCAGCAGGCCAGGAGGCGCGGAGCTGACGGTCATGATCCTGAAGCGCTGACGCTCGCAGCATCGAAGCGCGACGAGCGCTGCATCCGGAGGCTCAGCGGTCACTCGATGACGACCTCCTGACGAAACGATGGCCGACCGCGACCGCATGCAAGTGGCACCGTCGCGCCGTGCTGCCTGGCATCGGATCGCGGCCGCTCTATCGCGGCGTCTCCCATCGATTCGCGTTCTACGCGGCGGTGCTCGCTTGCCCGCTACTCGTCGCGCTCGCGGACCACGCCGCGGCACGAGCCTGTGCCGCCGTCTACGGCACGTGTCTCGCGACGATGTTCGGCGTCAGCGCGACACTCCATCGCGCCGACTGGTCACCGCGCGTCTACAGCTGGCTGCGCCGCGCCGATCACGCGGCGATCTTCGTCTGCATCGCCGGCACGTACACGCCGTTCTCGCTGCTCGGCATCGGCGGTGAGGATGGCCGACAGCTCGTCGTCATCGCGTGGGCCGTCTGCGGTGCCGGCGTGTTGCGCGCGCTGCTCTGGCCGCATGCGCCGCGGGCGCTGACCGCATCGTGCTTCGTCGCTGCGGGCTGGGTTGTCGTCGCCTATCTGCCCGAGCTCCGCACGGCGACCGACGCGTTCACGTTCGCGTCGATCGCCGTCGGCGGGGTGCTGTTCACGATCGGCGCGATCATCTACATCGTGCGCTGGCCGGATCCGAGCCCGCGCGTGTTCGGATATCACGAGGTGTTTCACGTCCTCGTCATCGTCGCGTGCGCGTGGCACTTCACCGCGGTGGCGCGTCTCGTCGGGCGCTGAGATCAACGACCATGGCCCGACGGGCGAGGTTGCAGATCACGCTCCCTGCAACGCCGGGAGTCGGCCACCGCTCACAGGTCAGTACCAGGACCGGATCCCGGCGACGTAGCGCAGGGAGCCAACGGGCTCGAACTCGAGACCGAGCGACATCGAGAAGTCCTCTGGATCGTCGATCGAGCGCGTCGCGCTGGCGACGATGCGCACGCCGATCATGTAGCGCGTGGTGCGGTTGTACGGACCGGCGAGCTTCCACGGGCAGCGATAGCCGAACGCGAATGCGCCGGTGATGTCGTTCATGCTCGAGCCGGCCCGCAGCGAGTACACGCGCTCGCCTCGGTACCAGAACAGGTCGAGATCGTCGCCCGCGATCGACACCTCTCCACCGCCGAACACGCCCTGCGGCCGCAGCTCGATCCACGGCCCGAGTCGCACCTTCGCCGTCGGCAGCGGAAGCGTCAGATCGGCGCCGAGCGCCGCATCCCACACCGTGTGTTGATCGTGGAGCTGTGGCGGCAGCGTGCTACGCGCGATGCTGTCGACCGGCGTACGTTCGACCCCGAACCCGAGACGCATCCACGTCGACCACTCGAAGAGTGCGCGGTCATCGCGCCAGTCGATCTCGTCATCCGGGGGAGGTGGCGGCGGATGCGCAGCCGCGGTACCGGCGGTCACCAGGAGGACGAGGACGGCAAATCGCACACCGCTTGGACGCACCACGGCGCCGGGCGGTCCACTTTTTCTGGGGTCCGCTCGGCCGCCGGGAGCGCGTTCTGCGAGCACAAGCTGTTACGATCGGACTGATGAAGGGTGTCGCAGTTCTATTGGTGTTCCTGATGTTCGCGGCGTGCAAGGACGGTGGCAGCTCCGCCAGCGATACCTGTGAACAGGCGCTGCGCACGGCATCGAAGCACGTTCCTATGCTCCAGGATCAGAAGGAGCTCGCACAGGCCGTCGGAGATTGCATCAACAAGCAATGGCCCGTCGAGACGCGCAAGTGCGTGGCAGC
>JABFXX010000331.1 GCA_013368795.1 Kofleriaceae bacterium | reverse complement strand
GCACGCAACCACTTGTGGGCACACGACGGTGTGCACGTTGCGCTCGAGAGATGACGTAACCCTGCGCAACCAGCGAGATGCATGGTGGTCTCGCTCGTGCACATCGTGCGCACGCGATGAGGAACGTGCGCCTAGCAGGGCTGCTCTTGATCGGCGCATGCGCCGCACCAGATGCCACCGGACCGGTTCAACAGCTCGTGCTGTCGACCTCGACCGAGGCTGGCGTGCCCGCAGATCTCGTGATGGCGATCGCCGTCGAGGAAGGCGGCCTGACGCTGCCCGCGATGCGCATGGTCGATCCCGAGGACAACGTGCCCGTGGCCGGCATGCTCGAGCTTCGCCGCGGCAAGCTCGATACCCTGGCACTCGGCGCCGAGCTCGTGCATTCCGACGAGCTCGCGTTGCGCGCCGACACCGAGCTCGGCACGCGGGCCGGCACGCTCGTGCTCGCGCGGCTCGGCCAGGAGACCGGCGCCGGAGCCTCGCTCGCGAGCTGGCGCCCTGCCCTCGAGCAGCTGTCCGGCATGGATACGCTGTCGGCAAAGAGCTACGCGAGCCGCGTGTTCGCGATCCTTCGTGCGGGCGGCGAGTTCGCGGCGCGCGGCGGCGAGCGCGTTCGGATCGCGGCGCATCCCGAGATCGAGCTCAGCGAGACGGTCGAGACGTTGTCGCCGCACGCCAACACGCCCGACTATCCGGGCGCGATCTGGTTCACCACGAGCTGCACGAACAAGTGCGAGATCGGTCGTCCGCTCGGCAACGCGTCGGTCAACAAGATCGTCATCCACGACACCGAGGGTGGCTGGAATGCGTCGGTCGCGACGCTCCAGAATGATCCGGGCAAGTCGGTGCACTACATCATCGACGCAGATGGCTCGCGCGTCGGTCAGTTCCGTCCGGAGACGGATACGACCTATCACGCGGGCAACTACTACTATAACGAGACGTCGATCGGCATCGAGCACGTCGGTCGCGCCGCCGACCCGGCCGGCTACTCGAGCGCGCTCTATGCGAAGAGCGTCGACCTCGTGAAGAACATCCGCACGCGCTGGAACGTGCCGCTCGATCGCCGCCACATCATCGGCCACTACCAGATTCCCGACGGTTCGGTGATCTCGCAGTCGTCGGCGCCCTGCTCTGCCGGACTCGACGCATGCGAGACGAGCGCGAACTATGGCGGCGCCTCGAACCACCGCGACCCCGGCTACAACTGGCAGTGGTGCCAGTACATGGAGACGCTCGGCGGCACGTGCGAATGCAACGACGCCTGGGACAACTGGAACTGCACGACCGACAAGACCGAGGCGTGGCGCTGCAACGCCGGCACGCTCGAGAGCCAGCACTGCACCGGCCCTGCTGCGTGTACGGTGATGCCGATCGGAACCCCGGATGTCTGCGATACGAGCGCCTCGGATCCGGGCACCGACGGATCGGATTCCGGATCGGACACCGGGTCGGATACGGGTTCCGATACCGGCTCGGATGACGGCAACCCGCCCGGCGATGAGGGCGGCTGCTCGACGAGCGGCTCGCCCGGCAGCTTCGCGATGATCGCACTTGGACTGCTCGCGCTCCGGCGTCGGCGCTACGCGTGACCTAGACGCGCGACGCGCCGTCCGGCCGACCGATGAGCTGACCGCCGAGCTGGCGGAAGTGCCAGGCCTGGGTCGCGAGGCGGATCTGTGCGCGTGACAGCTCCTCGCGAATCTTGCCGATGAACATGCACGGCACGATCACGATCAACACGTTCGCGAGCGCGAGGAAGACGAACACGCCTCCCTTCGGGAGCTCGATGAGCTGCGGCACGATCGTCCACGTTCCGTCGTGGAACGAATAGGAGGACGGCCAGACGCCGAACCACTCGAGCAGCGTCGGCACGAGCAGGCCGCCCGCCGCGAACACAACCGAGAGCGTGCGGAACCCGCGCTCTGGATGCGCCTGGCACGCGATCGCGTACGACGCGACCAGCTGCGGCACCAGCACCAGCGGGCCGAAGAACCGGCTCGTCGCCATTCCCGCGAAGAACATGCAGAACACGGCGACGTACTGGATCGGACGTCCGATCACGCGCTGCCGCGTCATCGTGAAGCCGGCCAGAAGTGCGAGCAGCGTCGGCACGGCAATGAATGAGAGCTGCCACATCGACTCGATGCCCATCCAGGCCAAGATCGGCAGGAACAGCCACCACGACGCGGTCGCCGTCATCGAGTGTTTCGCGCCGACGTGGATCACGCCCTGGTTCTCGCGATCGATCTGCTCGATCACCTCGCGCGGCGCCTGCGGTGGTGGCGTGTTGATCAGCTCGGCCAGCATCTCGAAGTACTCCGCGTTCTGCGGATCGAGCGCGACCGCGCGACCGAGCTCGGTGATCGCTGCGCCGCGCTCCTTCTCGTGATCGGCATTCCGCTCGACCGACTTGCCGAGCGCGATGCGCGCCCCCTGCACGTGCTTCGTCGCGAGCTCGCGGCGCTGCTCGAGCGCGCGATCGCCCTCGAGATAGCGATTGATCGCCTCCTGCATCGCACGTGGCGACGCGTAGCGGTCCTTCGGCTCCATCTCGAGCGCGCGCACGCAGATCGTCTCGAGCTCGGGCGCGATGTTGCGGTGAGGCGTACGCACGCTCGGCCGGCCTTCGACGGGCACGAACAGCGTGCTCGGATGGCGCGCCCGCTCGAGCGTCAGGATCTCGAACAGGATCGTGCCGAGTGCGAACACGTCGGCGCTCGGTCCGACGTCCGGATCGGCCATCTGCTCGGGCGCCATGTAGAGCGGCGTCCCGAGGAACGTACCCGGCGCCGACAGGCGCGCCTGTGGCTCGTCGACCGACTCCCCGTGCTCGTCGACGAGGCGCGCGAGGCCCCAGTCGAGCACGTACACCTCGCCGAAGTCGCCGAGCATGATGTTCGCCGGCTTGAGATCGCGGTGCACGACGCCGCGGCTGTGCGCGTAGTCGATCGTCAGGCACACGGTCGCGAACGCGGTCAGCAGCTCGCGCTGCGTGTAACGCGCCTTCGCAGCGGGGACGCCCGTGCGCAGATCCTCGATGATCGCGTGCAGCGTGCGGCCGAGCACGCGGCGCATCGTGAAGAACGTGGTGCCATCGGGACGGCGATCGATGTCGTAGACCGGCACGATCGACGGATGCTCGAGCTGACCTTGCACCTGCGCCTCGCGGAGGAAGCGCGCACGTTCCTGCGGCTCGAGCTCGCGCTCGGGATGCAGCACCTTGAGCGCGACCTCGCGGCCGATGCGAGCGTCGGCAACGAGCATGACCTTGCCCATGCCGCCGGCACCGAGCACCGGACCCTCGGTGTAACGCGAGCCCTGCGAGACCTCGACCGCCTTCGCCGCCTCGTCGGTATCCGCGCGCACCGGGCGCGAATCCTTACCCCATGCCTGGGTCTGGATCAGGTCGGCGTAGCTCGGAAAGCTGAGGAGCGTCGAGTCGAGCTCGTGAGCCATTGCCCCATCATAACGGGGCCCGGGAGTCAGAGGCAGGTACCGAAGTACCTCGGCTCGTAGAGCACGGCCGTGCCGTCCGCGCGCTCGATCACGTAGGCGCGGGCACCGGCAGAGATGGGACCGAGATGACCGTCGCCGACGAGATCCGAAAATGGCGCGAAGCGCGGCCCCGGCGGCGAGGCATCACGGTCGTAGCCAGAGAGCAGGCCGTTCGCACCGAACACGATGTTGCCAGTGCCGATGCCCAACGGCTTCCCGAGCGCGGCGAGCTCTTCCTGCGTCGCGCCGAAGCTCCCGATGTGCTCGTACTCGATGCTGCCCTGTGACACGCGCAGCGCATGAAACGTCGTGTCCTCGAGGAACCTCGGGCCACGGATCAGCACGCCATCGCTAACATTGCGTGACGCCACCAGGCCGTCCGTGCGGCTGTAGCTGACGAGTGCGCCGTTCATGTGCAGCATCACACCGCCAAGCGCTAGCACCGCCTCGAGCGGCTCGCCGCCGAGCGGGAACCGGCGCTCGACGATCGCCACGCCGTTATCAACACCGAGGAAGAGCAGCTCGTCGTCGATCACGACCGACTCCGATCCCACGAACCGCGCCGTCGTGCCCTGCCCAAGCAGCGTATCGACGTGTGTGATCGTGCCGTTGCCATCGTTGCGCCACAGCCGCACGACCAGACCGTCCGCCGTGCGATTCAGCGTGCGCGGGCCCGCGAGCGGCCCGGACTCGCGGTCGATGCCGTCGACGACGGGATCGGTCGCGATGCGCTGCCCCCACAGGACCACCGCATTCGACTCCGCCCACGCCTCGGGTGACATGACGGCAATCACGTCACGCGCGTCGGCCTCGAGGACCTTTGGCAGATCGCGCAGCGCAACGGATGCTGCATCGGTCGCAAATGCGACGGTTCCGTCGGCGTACAGGATGCGACCTTCGAATGTCACCGAGCGGTTGAACCCCATCAGATAGACGTCGAAACCGGTCAAAGGTCCGTATTCCGTGAACTGCTGGCCTGCGGTCCAGCCGGAGCCCGGTTGCGCATCGACCACGCGCCAGCATCCGGTCCCGCCCGCGAGCTGCGCCTGCTCCTCGGGCGAGAGGGTGCCATCAGCGGGCCCCCAGCCGAGGAACGCTGTCGATAGGGGATGCTCGGTCCAGTCGCAGACGCCGACCTCGGACGAGATCCGGCCGGCCCGCAGCGGCGGCGCGGTCCATACCGTCGGATCGTCGCAACCGGTTACCTGCACACCAGGAGCATCGATGGGTGGCGCGTGGTGGGGCTCGCCACACGCAGCGACCACGAGGAGCGACGAACGCGCGATGACGGCGAAGCGCACGCGCGGCACATTACCTCCGTTCGCGCGCGATCCGATCGATGTCGCGAGTCCGACACTGGCGCTGTCGCACGTACCATGCACAAACCTATGCTCCGCGCATGCGAACTCCAGGTGTTGTCGCGCTCGCAGTCGTGTTGGCCGCCTGCAACGATCACGCTGCCAATCTGACCGGCGACGCCGCCGTCGATGCCACCATCGACGCAACCGTCGATGCGCCCACGTGCATGGACCCATACGAGGCTCAAGACCCGTATGACACCGGCGTGGCGATGATGCGGAGCTCGGCCATCTTGCCCGGGGCCATGATCTGCCCCGCCGGCGATCAGGACCGCTTCCTGGTGGCGCTCACTCAACCGAGCAACATCGAGATGGTGATCGAATTCGCCGCGAGCGATCCCCCCGTCGAGGGCTCGATCCTGAACAACAACCTCACACCGATCATGAACGCCTCGCCGGTCACCGCCGCCCCACAGAGACGTCGCGCGTATGTCCCGAACCAGCCGTCGGGCAACTACTACGTGGAGGCGTATGCGGCGCCGGGAGCGGTCAGCCATTACACACTCACGATCAACGTGACCGCTCCCTGAAGGCCGCTGGAGCTACGCTGACGGTATGTCTCGCATCGCTGCCTCGGCGTTCCTCGCTGCGTGACGACTCCGCCGCCCAGTCACTCGACCAGCGTCGTCGTGACGACGCTCGCGGTGATCGGATTCGCGGTCGCCGACGTGCTCGCCGCCGATTTCGCGATCGACCGATAGAGGCAATAGTCGGCGGCGTCCGCGCGTTACCGAGGGTCATGCG
>JABFXX010000016.1 GCA_013368795.1 Kofleriaceae bacterium | reverse complement strand
ATCAGCCCTGAGAGCGGCGCGGTGCGAGTAGGGCGTGGAGCGCGGCGACCTCGGTCGCGTCGGTGATCTGCGTCAGCGAGACGTTGAGCACGGTGACGACGTGTGCGGCGACGGCGTCGAGCGCGTCGTCGAACCACGCGGTGTTCGCGAGCTGCGCCGCGGCGAGCGCGCGGAGCCTCTTGTTGTTGCCGGCGACGACGAGCTCGCCGAACTGGAACTGGAACATGGGCTCGTCGATATCCTCGATCGCCCACTCGTGACCCTCGATGCCGAGCTCGCCGACGCGCTTGCTGAGCCGTTCGACGAGGGCCTGCAGCGGGTGCGGTGGCTTCGGCGCGGGTGGAGGAGGGCGCTTCGGCGCCGGCTTCTCCGGCGGCGATTTCACGATCACCGGCTGCGGCGGCGCGGGCGTCGGGATGCGCTGCCTCTCTTCGCGCTGGCGGCGGAGACGATCACCCAGATGCTCGATCACGACGCGCGCGGTCGCGCTGCCGTCGTCGATCACGGCGATATCGGCGTCGGTGGTCTCACCGGGCGCGATCAGTGGCACCTTGCCGTGGCGGCGAACGAGCGAGACCCAGCCGCGTGCATCGAGTGGCCTCGGCGCGAAGCAGGTGAGCTCGATCGCGCGCGCCTCGGTCGGCTTGATCGACTGCAGCGCGAGCGCATGGGCGACGTGCGCGCCGACGACGTCGTCGGAGCGACCGGCTCGCGCCTTGAGCAGCTCGCGCACGAGCTTGCCGTACATCGCGCCGGCGAGCTGCTCGAGCACCGCCTCGTGATCGAGCTGGCCATCGGCATGGAGGAGCACGTTGCCGCCCATCGCGAGCTCGTCGTGCGACGCGAACGTGCGCACGCCCGTCGGATGCGTCACCTGGATCGTGCGCAGGTCCTCGTACGGCGTGCCGGAGAGCCAGACCGCGCCGCGCACCTGCGACTTCGCCGAGCGTCGCAGCTCCTTGATGTCGGCCGATGCGGTCACATCGACGCGCAGGCTGACCAACGCGCCTGCCGGCGGCTGGCACAGTGTCGCGAGCGCGCGCTCGCTCGCGGTGCGCACCCCTTTGTGGAGCGCCTGCCAGGTGCCGTCGGCCTTCAGCGAGGCCCACGTGCGATCGGGCTCGAGTCGCGCGTCGTCGACGATCGCGAGCGTCGGCCACGAGCAGGGATCGTCGCTGCGCGTGAACGGATGCATCGCGCGGTGTGGATAGAGGCCGCGACTTGCCTTCGCCGCCGGTGCGAGGATCGCGACCGTGCCGCGGGGCGCGGTGGTGCCATCGCCGTCGAGCTCGACCTGTGCGAGCACGCCGTTCTCCGTCGGTAGTGCGAGCGACGTGGCCGCCGGCTTCGACCGGTTCCTGCGCGCCTGCGCGTCGAGCGCGAGCTCGCTGGTCGCCTCGATCACCAGGTAACCGTGCTTCGTCGCGCGCGTGATCGCGTCGTTGTCGAGCACGAACACGAGGCGGCGCGGATCGAGCGACGCATCGCGCGTGCTGGTCGCGACGGCCCACACGTTGCCGAAATGCGCGAGCTGCTCGGCGAACGAGGACCACGGGTACCAGTCGAGGCGCGTCTCGCAGACGGGCACGTCTCCGAGCATGTCGGGATCGAGCTTCTTGCCGAGCGCGGCGCGAAACAGGTGGCGGCGCATCGTCAGCGTGATCAGGAACGGCGTCTCGCGAACTGCGTCGGCGACGAGCTTGCGCGCGAGCTTCTGGACGAGATCGACGTCGAGTACTTGCTCCTCGATCGCGAGCTGGATCGGCGGCTCGACCGCGATATCGACGGCGCGATCGAATCGGCCGTTCTTGTGGATGCGCGCGACCGAGCGCGGCGCGTCCATTGCGAGCCCGATCTCGCCGGGTCCGAGCTTCTTGGCCTCGGGCAGATCGGCGAGCGACCGACGCAGCTCGGGGGCGATGCCGGCGACCTTCGGTACCGGCAACAGGCCGCGCGCCATCCGGCGTCGTGCCTGGAGACGGGCGACCTCCTCGGACGCGTCGGCGATCTTGTGATCGAACAGCACCGAGAGGATGCGTGCGAGCTGGCCGTCGTCCCGCGGAACGCACAGGATCGGCTCGTCGTACGCGGACGTCGGTTCGTCGTCGATGGAGCCGAGCCACGCGTCGTTCCAGTCGGCGGTCGACAGCACCATGCGAGGCTGCGAGGCCTGCTCGATCGTCGCGCGCCCGCCCTGGATCGTGCGGAACGGGATCGTCCGCACGAGCTTTTGCGCCGCCTCCGCCTCGAGGTTGCCGACCCAGTCGTGCAGCAGCGTCCGCGCGTGGCCCGGATCGGCGAGCTTCTCGGGGCTCGCCTGGGCGATCGCGTCGAGCAGGGCAGGCACGCTCGCGCGCACGTCGGTCGAGATGCGCGCGGCCAGCGACGCATCTACGCCCTCGAACGTGTCGCCGCAGTGATACGCGGCCAGCTCGACGACGGCTTCGACCGGAATCGGCACCGCAGGCCTGAGCGTGGTCAGCGGGCGATTCTCGACGAGCACGCGGATCGTGCACGGCCCGTCGGAGAGCGCGACCGTGCCACGCACGTACTGGCCGACCACCTCGACCCTGCCGTTGCCGGGCAGCGGGACGCTCTCGGCCGGCTGCGCGCAGTGCTCGGCGAGCCGCGTCTCGAACAGCGCGCGCTTGTGCCGGCGCGCGAGCTCGCCCGTCGCATCGCTCACCTTCTTGCCGCAGAGCTTCGCGATCGCCTTCGCGACGCGCTCGGTTGCGACGACGGGCCTGAAGCCGGCGACCGGCTCGCTCGTCGCGGCGACAAACGGCAGCGTCGCGCCGGCAAACATCTCGGCGACCTCGGCGATCGCGTGGCGCCTCGCTCCACCGAGCACGTCGACGATCGGCGCAGCGCGCAGCTTCGCGAGCAGCTCGTCGCCGAGCATCGCCTGCGGATCACCGCGCTCGATCGCCTCGCACAATGCGAGCCCGAGCCCTCGGCCGATCTCGATCACGGGCGGACCGAGTAGCTCGGGCGACCGCTCACCGGCGATCGTCCACGCGATCGCGCGCACGAGCGCGAGCTCCCACGCCCCGTAGCTCTTCGCGAGCAGCCCGGCGTCGTCGAGCGTCGCCTTCCAGTCGGTGTCGGGGACGATCGCGTGGGAGTCGACGACGATCGCGCAGTCGAGATACTGGGACTTGTACGGGTGCGTCGCGAGCTTCACGCCGACGTGCCGAAGCTGGAGCGTCGACTTGTTCGCGGGCGCGATCGCAGCGCTGACGTTCTCGTCGGGAATCGCGAGCGAGCCGGGCCGCCCCTGTGCCAGCTCCTGCGCGAGCATGCGGCTGTCAGTGAAGCCGCCCTCGTGCACGCGGTCGTAGCGAACGATGCGGCCGCGTACAAGCTTGCCGATCAGCGTTCGATCCTCGTCGTCGGCGACCACGACCGTGCGGCCGTGCGGCGTGAGCGGCGAGCTGTTCGGTCTCGTCACACCGATCGTGCCGGTGAGGTCCTTCGCGCCGATCCGCCGCCCGTCGGTCGTCTCCCACGCCGGTGCTGTCGAGAGCACGCCGTCGAGTCGCAGCCCGAGATCCGTGGCAAACGCATACGCGCAGCGAAACAGCCGCGCATCGGAATCCGTGCCGCGATCCGGCCCGATCTCGTAGCCGTCGGGCGCGACGAGCTCCTTGCGCGCGATCGCGAGTGCCTCGAGCGCGCGAATGATGCCGAGCTGCATCGCTCTCTCGACGCGCTTGAACTCGCTGTCGCGCTCGACGCCACGGTACCGATCGCTCGGCGTCACGCTCGGCGAATCGATCACCGCATCGAATGCGAACAAGCCCTTCATCGACACCCGCTCGAGCTCGCGTCCCTCGAGCAGCACGACGAGCGTGCCGCCGTGACCCTCGTCGTAAACACAGATCTCTCCGCTCAACCCCGCGAATGCCGCATCGGCGACGTCGCTCCTCTCGATCGCCGCACCCAACCGCGCCCGCACGCGCGGCATCCTCGCCGCGACAACGCGCGCCTCGCGCTTGCCGTGCGAGTAGAACTTGCGCTCCGCGCGGGCCGCGTCCTTGGCCCATCGCACGACCCGCCGCATCGCGCGCTCGTCGATGTCTGTCCCGTCGAGTAGCCGCGATGCCGCATCGCCGGGCGGCACCCACAGCACATTGCCGAGCCACTTCGCGAGCTCGCTCGGATACGGCGTCCGCCCACCATGAACTTCCGGTCGCCACTCCCCGACGAGCCCTCGCGGCTCGCCGAGCGCATTCCGCACCAGCGGCAGCTTCGCCAGCTCGCGCAGCTCGCCGCCGATCCGCGCCACCTCCGTATGCCACTTCGGCCCGCCGATCTCCGCCGCGATCCACGCGAGCGCCGTCGCGCGTGCCCGCTCGTCGCCCGCATTCACCGCCGCCGCCAGCCGCTTCACGACCTCGCCGACGAGCTTCTTCGCTCGTGCCTCCGCCGTCGAGATCGGATGCTTGTCGCGCCGCACCTGCGATCGCGACGCATTCGTCGGCATGCGCTCGGCATCGACAAACAGCCTCACCGGCACGTCGTCGGCCGTCTCGTCATCATCGCTCAGCTTCAGCGGATAGCGCGCGAGGATCACGCCGTGCTCGGCGACATGCACCTGCGCCGCGCCGATCACCAGCTCGTTCACCGCGACAAAGCCATCGACCCCGTCGCCGAGTGGCACGCGCACCACATCGCGCGAGTGCTCGCGGTGCAACACCTCGCCGCCGTCCACATGCAGCGGCACACCAATGTCGCGGCATGCCTGGCGCGCGACCTCGAGCTCCGGCGGACTCCCAAACGCATACGCGAGCACCTGCAGCCCGAGCCGCCGCCGCAGGTGGACGATCGCTCCCGTCCCCACCGCGGGCGCCTCGCGCGGCCGCTCACTCACGCGCGCCTCGACCCGTCGCAACGCGGTCTCGCCGAGCTCGCCCTCCGGCTCCGCTAGAACGTCGGGCGTGTACCGCGCGACGTGCGTCCTCTCCCCGACCGCATACACGTCGACGTACGCCGGGTCCATGCCGAGCGCGCTGTTCACGCCCGCGGCCAGCAGCCGGACATGCTGGCGCTCCACCTCCGCCGCAGGGCTCACGAGCTCGTCGAACAGCTTCGGCAACACGTCGACATCCAGTGGCTCGCCTTCCCACGCGAGCCAGATGTCGTTCGCATCCCCCTCGAGCACGATCTTCGTCGCCTTTGCCGCGACCGCCGCGCGAATCCCTTCCAGGATCCACGCCGTCCGGTCGGCGAGCTGGTACTCGCGCAGCTTCGCGATCGCTCGTCCGGCGTCGACGCGCAATCGTCCGGTCGACACCTGCGGGCCAGGCCCCGCGCGGCGCATGCCGCTCATGCGGCGCCCGCGATTTCCGGCCCAATTTCCGGACCGGGGTAAGTTATCGGCGCGAATCCGCTGCCAATCTCCGGACCGGGGTAAGTGCTCAGCGCGGAATCGCTGCCCCTCACCGGGCCTATTTCCGGACCGGGGTAAGTTGTCGGGGCGGAGCCGCTGCCCATTTCCGGACCGGGGTAAGTTGCCGGCACCGATCCGCTGCCCATTTCCGAACCGGGGTACGTGCTCGGCGCGAAGTCGCCCATTTCCGGACCGGGGTAAGTTATCGGCGCGAATCCGC
>JABFXX010000487.1 GCA_013368795.1 Kofleriaceae bacterium | reverse complement strand
TGCTGCGATCGTTGTTGCTCGCGAGCGATACACCGGCCGCGTCACGCAGTTGCACGACGGTGTCGATCGAGTTTCCGCAGGACACCCCGAAGCCGAAGGTGGGCGCGAGGTTATAGGTGTTCAGGGTCAGGATCTGGAACTTCGAGGTGGGGTTCGTGATCTTGAAGACGTCCTCGTCGCCGATCGGGCTCAGCTGCGCCGCGATCCGCGTCGTCGTCGTGATCGGACCGTTCGCGTTGGCGATGCTGAAGTCGTTGCCGAGCGTCGTCGAGCCACCGGTCTGAGGCGTGCCGTCCTCGTTCGGCTCGGACTCGGTCACCGCGTTCTCGAGCTGACACGTCGAGCTGCAGTTGTCGCCGTTCGTCGCGTTGCCGTCGTCGCACTGCTCGACGGTCTCGAGCATCGAGTTGCCGCAGACCGGCTCGATGACGCACACCGCGTCGCAGCCGTCGCCCGTCATCGTGTTGCCGTCGTCGCACTCCTCACCGGGACCGACCATCATGTCGCCGCACACGACCGGCGCGTAGGCGACCTTCAGCGCGTACCGCGCGACGGGCGCGTTATCACCGTTCTCGACGACGTGTGCGTAGATGGTGCCGCCGGGCGGCAGGTTGTAGCTCACGCTCGAGCAGCGATCGCTGGTGACGCGGTCGTTGTTCGAGGCCTGCGAGGCCCCCGCGGCATTCCGCAGGGTGATGCCCGTATCGATCGAGGCCGTTCCGCACGACACGCCGATGCCGAAGCCCGGTGCCGTGTTCCATGTATCGAACGTGACGATCGCGTAGGTCGTGAGTGGGTTCGTGAACTTGAACACGTCCTCGTCGCCGTTCGGATCGAGGCGCGCCGCGATCGTGACCGAACCGGTGAACGTCGTGTTCATGTCGGCGTACGTGACGCTGAAGTCGTTGCCGGTGATGCCGCTGCCGCCCGTCTGCGGGAAGCCGTCCTCGTTCGGCTCCATCTCGGCGACCGAGTTCTCGAGCTGGCACATCATGTCGCAGCCATCGCCGGTGACCGTGTTGCCGTCGTCGCACTGCTCGGTCGGCTGCAGGATGCTGTCGCCGCAGTTCGGCTCGATCTGGCAGGCGCTGTCGCAGCCGTCGCCGGACATCGTGTTGCCGTCGTCGCACTGCTCGCCGGGGCCGGTGGTCATGTCACCGCAGACGACCGGCGTGAACTTGATCTTGAGCGCGTAGTTCGGGATCGCTGCGTTGTCGCCGAGCTCGCTGACGTGGACGTAGCGGGTCTGGCCGGGGGCGAGCGACGTCGTGATCGACGAGCAGTGATCCGCCGCGACGCGATTGTCATTGGACACGATCGAGTTGCCGTTGGCGTCGCGGACGTGCATCGCCGTGTCGATCGCGCTGCCACAGGAGATACCGACGCCGAAGCCGGTCGCCATGTTCCAGGTGTCGAGGTTCACCTGCTGCATCTGCGTGCCCGGGTTCGAGATCGCGAACACGTCCTCGTCGCCGGCCGGGGAGAGCGAGGCGAGCACGGTCCGCGTCGTCGTGATCGGGCCGTTCGCGGTTGCGCTGCTGAAGTCGTTGCCGTTGATGCCGCTGCCACCGATCGACGGCGTGCCGTCCTCGTTCGGCTCCATCTCGAGGAACGCGTTCTCGATCTGACAGGTCGCGCTGCAGCCGTCGCCGGCCGTCGCGTTGCTGTCGTCGCACTGCTCGCCCGGGCCGACCTCGCCGTCGCCGCAGACGACCGGCCGGAACACGATATCGAGCGCATAGCTCGCAACGATGGCGTTGTCGCCGTTCTCGGTGACGTGCACGTAGACGGTCGTGTTCGGAAGCAGTGCGTAGACGAGACCGGCGCAGCGGTCGGTGCTCGACCGGTCGTTGCTCGTCGTGAGGGCGAAGCCGGCGGCGTTGCGCACGTTGATACCGGTATCGATCGACGTGCCGCACGACGTGCCGATGCCGAAGCCGCTCGCGAGATTCCAGGTGTCGAGCGAGAGGAACACGGCGGTCGTTCCCGTGTTGGTGACCTTGAAGACGTCCTCGTCGCCGGCAGGCGTCAGCGCAGCGGCGATCGTCGTCGTGGTCGTGATCGCGCCGTTCGCGTCGGCGCCGTCGATCGAGAAGTCGTTGCCGGCGACCTGCAGGCCACCCGTGGAGACCATACCGTCGTCGTTCGGCTCCATCTCGAGCGTCTCGACGACGCAGTTCGAGCTGCAGCCATCAGCGCTCACCGAGTTACCGTCGTCGCACTGCTCGGCGCCGGTCTTGATGCCGTTGCCGCACGCCGTCGTCTTGCAGTTCGAGTCGCAACCGTCGCCGTCGGTCAGGTTGCCGTCGTCGCATTGCTCGTTGCCGCCGACCGCGCCGTTGCCGCACGCGGACACCTGGCAGTTCGCGTCACAGCCGTCGCCGGACATCGTGTTGCCGTCGTCGCACGCCTCGTCGGGGGCGATGACGCCGTTGCCGCAGTACGACTGCGTGCAGTTGCTATCGCAACCGTCGCCATCGATCGTGTTGCCGTCGTCACATGCCTCCTGGAACGACACGACGCCGTCGCCGCACCCGACGACCTGGCAACTGTTGTTGCACTGATCGTCGTCGACGCGATTTCCGTCGTCGCAGGCCTCATCGCCGGAGACGATTCCGTCTCCACACTCGTCGGGCTTCTCGGAGGTGCCCCCGCCACATGCGGCGAACGCGAGGACCGATATCGATAGCAGCAGACGCGGTATGCGCATAGAGCGGCGCCACTATCGACTTCGCTGAACGTGAACGTCTACGAATCGTGCATAGCAAATTGCAACAATCGACATCGCCGATCGTTGCCAGCTCGGGTCAGCAGGGTCAGCGCGGCTTGAGCATGCCGATTCCGACGCTGTGCGGCATCGGCTTCGGCGGCGCACTTGTCACGCCGAGCGGCGGCGTCCAGCGCGTGTCGAGCTGCGGGATCGGCGGCGGAACGCCGCGCGAGATGTCGACGAGGACGACGCGCTCCTCGACGATCGCCTCGTCATCCTCGTGCGGCGTCTCGACGATCAGCTTCGCGCGGGCGCGCACCTCGGCGGCCGACGGCCGACTCATCGGGTTGTCGACGACCAGGTCGTCGATCATCATACACAGCCGGCTCGGTGCGCCGGGCGCGAGCTCGCGGGCAGGGCGGGGCACGCGCTGCGGTTGCCCGGTCAACGCGTGGAGCGCGAGCAGGCCGAGCGCGAGCACGTCGGCGGCGCGAGCCTCGTCGCTCTCGTCGGCACGCGCGTCGCTCCAGTCGACGACGCACAGCGGGAAGCCGCGGGTGCCATCGCCGTGGACGATCGCGTCCAGGCGCAGCCGGCGATGGACGACGCCGCGCTCGTGCGTGTGCGCGATCACATCGGCGACGTCGCGGACGAGCGCGAGCACCTCGGACGGCGCCAGCGGGCCGCGAGCGACCTCGCCCTCGACGAGCTCGGACGCGACCCACGGCCGGTTCGTGCGCGCCTCGGCGATGACGCCGACCTCGAAGACGCGCGGCACGGCCGGATGCCGCATCGCCTCGAGGATGCAGGCCTCGCGCATCATCCGCACGGCGACCGGCGGAAGCCCGGCGAACTGCGGCTGCATGACATCGAGCTTCACGCGACGGGGCAACACCACGTGCTTCGCCTCGTAGCTGTCACCGAGGTCGCGCTCGATCGTGTAGTCGCCGATGCGCCACCCAGGCGCAAAGCGGTCGGTCATCCCCATTGTACGGCCGCAGTGCAGCGACCATGCCTCGCTAAGTGCGTGAGGACGCTCGCGCGCGCGCTCGGTCAATCGACCTCAGTCGACGATCGACCCGGCACGAGTGACCTCAGCGAGAGGTGCCTACACTAGCGGTTCGTCGGGAAACCGAGGTCGACGCCGCGGTGGCGCGGATCGGGCCACCGGCTCGTCACGGCCTTCGTGCGCGTGTAGAAGTGCACGCCGTCGCGGCCGTAGATGTGGGTATCGCCGAACAGCGACGCCTTCCAGCCGCCGAACGAGTAGTACGCCATCGGCACCGGAATCGGCACGTTGATGCCGACCATGCCGACCTCGACCTCGTGCTGGAACTTGCGCGCAGCGCCGCCGTCATTCGTGAAGATCGCGACGCCGTTCGCGAACGGGTTCTCGTTGATGAGCTTGATCGCTTCGTCGTACGTGCCGATGCGCGCCACGCCGAGCACCGGGCCAAAGATCTCGTCCTTGTAGATCGACATCTCGGGCTTCACGTTGTCGAACAGGCACGGGCCGAGGAAGAAGCCCTTCTCGCGGCCGGAGACCGTCAGCGTGCGACCGTCGGAGACGAGCGTCGCGCCCTCCTTCACGCCCGCGTCGACGTAGCCGGCGACCTTGTCGCGGTGCGCCTTGTTGATGAGCGGACCCATCTCCGAGCCCTTCTCGAAGCCATCGCCGACCTTGAGCTTGGCGATACGCTCCTGCATGAGCGGGATGAGCTTGTCGGCGGCGTTGCCGACGGCGCAGACGACCGAGATCGCCATGCAGCGCTCGCCCGCGGAGCCATAGCCGGCGGACACCGCGGCATCGGCCGCGAGCTCCATGTCGGCATCGGGCAGCACGATCATGTGGTTCTTCGCGCCGCCGAGCGCCTGCACGCGCTTGCCGTGCTTCGTGCCGGTCTCGTAGATGTACTGCGCGATCGGCGTCGAGCCGACGAACGACACCGCGGCGATGCGCGGGTGCTCGAGGATGCGATCGACCGCGACCTTGTCGCCGTGGACGACATTGAACACGCCCGGCGGCAGGCCGGCGTCCGCGAGCAGCTGCGCGCAGAACATCGAGGCCGACGGATCGCGCTCGCTCGGCTTCAGCACGAACGTGTTCCCGCACGCGATCGCGATCGGATACATCCACATCGGGACCATCGCCGGGAAGTTGAACGGCGTGATGCCGGCGACGACGCCGAGCGGCTGGCGGATCGAGTACGTGTCGACCTCGGTCGAGACGTTCTCGCTGTACTCACCCTTCGCGAGGTCGGCGATGCCGCATGCGAACTCGATGACCTCGAGGCCGCGGTTGACCTCGCCGAGCGCGTCGCCCGTGACCTTGCCGTGCTCGAGCGTCAGGAGCTTCGCGAGCTCGTGCTGGTGCTTGTCGACGAGCTGACGGAACGCGAACAGGATCTTCGTGCGCTTCGCGATCGAGACCGAGCGCCACGACTGCGACGCGCGCCACGCGGACTCGACGGCCTCGTCGACGATGGCCGGCGTCGCGAACGCGACCTTCGCCTGGACTTCGCCCGTGGCGGGATTGAAGACGTCGCCGTGTCGCTCCGCCGCCTTCTCGTATGCCTTGCCCTCGATCCAATGCGTGATCGTCTTCATGAATGGGTACCCGTACCACGGCTCCCGCAGGCGGTGAACGGATTTCCAGACGGTGTAACGAAGTGCGGCGTCACGTCACTTGGCCGCGCATGAAGCAACAGCTCATCTGCGTCGCCGGCGCGACCGGTACCGTCGGCCGCGAGGTCGTGCGCGCGCTTACCGAGCGCGGCGCCCGCGTTCGTGCCCTCGTCCGGACACCGCGCCCGGGCCTGCTCCCCGCCGGTGTCGAGCAGGTCGCCGGCAATCTCGGCGATCCGGTGGCAGTCGGCCGTGCCCTCGCCGATGCGACGGGCGCGTTCTACGTGTC
>JABFXX010000133.1 GCA_013368795.1 Kofleriaceae bacterium | reverse complement strand
GCTGGACTCCCGTCACGCCCGACGACGCTCTCTACAGCACGATACAAACCAACTTCAAGGCGGACGCTCAGGCCGAGCTCCACGGCAATCCGACGCAGCAGATCCAGCGCGACCACCGACACAAAGAGAAGGTCACAGACAATCACACCCACGAACGGGGCAACCCGCTCGGCGTGTGCGCGGCGCCGCAAGCGCTCGATGGTGCGCGCGGTATCACGAGTGATTTCCCCGCCGTGCTGACCGGGAACACGCCGATGGCGATGACGGAGATCTGGGTCGACGCCTCCACTCACCAAGTCACCGTCAAGGACGACGCCGGCACCGACCAGCAATACTCCGGGAACGTCGACGTTCCTTCCTGTCTGACGTGTCAGTTCCAGTTGCGCGCCATCATGAAGCGCCTGGTCGACCTGCGCCGCAACGTCGAGAACCGCGAGGCCGTACATGGCGAAGAGCGCGACGCGGGGCGACTACAGATCATCGAGGAAGCGACCAAGCTACGCGACATGCTGGCCGACCCCAAGCTCGCGACGATCCTGACCGGCGTGGCACCGAACTCGCCCTACGTTCCGACCGCGCCGATCGACTTGCAGAAATTGACCGCCGAGATCGACAAGTACAAGGTGATCCTCGACCGCGAGGCCAAGGAACGCACGCAGCATCCCGAGCACGTCCAGAGCGGACCGACGCCGGCGATGCAACAGAACGCCAAGGAGGCCACGCAACAGCATCGAGAAGCGCAGCTCCAGCGCCGAATCGAAGTCGGCAAGCACGTGAACCTCGATGCCGCAAAGAGCGCGCGAGAACAGGCCGCCATCGGAGCTGAGAAGAGCGCGAAAGAGTCCGCCGAGGCGCGCGACGAGATCGAGCAACTGCAGGTCCGAGACGAAGCGGCCGTGCTCGAGCGAGTGCAGGGGCATCTACGCCGAGCGTTCGACTATCGAGTCCAGGGTCGGATCGACGACGACGCCGACACGGTGCTCCAGCACCTACGCGAAGCGCTGGCGGCGTACACCGACCTGGGGGCCCGGATCAGCTTGGGTGACGCCTCGTTTCAGGTCGCGAAGGCACTCGACGAGGCAATGCAACGCTTGCGCTCCGGTGATGTCGCGTTCCAGCAAGCGCTCGCCCGGTGTGACGAGCAGACTCGAGAGCGACGCGCCAACGAAAGTCTGGAGACCGCCACGGCGTCCTCCCAGCAACGAACGCGCGATGCCGATTCGCTCTACGGACTCGCGATGATGCTCGCGCAGACGTACGACACTTCGATCGAGCACCAGCTGGCGAGCTTGAATGGCTACGGGCCACAGCCTCCCCCGCAAGATCATTCAGACGCGTATATCGGCTAACGTCGTCGCGCGAGCGTGCGAGCCGCGGATCCGGGAACGGTGATCACTGCACGGGCAGCGGCAGGCGCGTCGTGATCCACTCGGTCACGTCGGCCATCACGACATCCTTGCCGATGTCGTTGAGCAGGTCGTGATAGTGGCCCTCGTACAGCTTGAGCGTCTTGTCCTTGCTGCCCGTGCGGTCGAAGAACTTCTGGCTGCCGCTCGGCTTGGTCGCCTTGTCGGCGGTGCCGTGGATGATCATCACGGGCACGGTGATCTTGCCGAACTCCTTCCGGAGTCGCTCGTCGGCGCGCACCATCTCCGCGACGGTCTTCGTCGGTCCGGGCATGTGGTTGACGAGCGGATCGTTCTTCATCGTCGCGACGAACTTGGGGTCGCGCGAGAAGTCCTCCTCCCGGAGCTTGAGGACGTGGGCGTGCGGCACGACGTGGGAGAGCCCCTTCAGCAGCGACAGCGCGAAGTCGGGCGCGGGCACCTCGTGGGCGAAGCTCTCGCAGATGAGTCCGGCGATCTGATCCTGGCGGTCGACCGCGTACGAGCACGCGACGACGCCGCCGGCGCTGTGACCGACGAGGAACACCGGCAAGTCCGGCTCGCGCTTCTTCACGTGCGAGATGAACGTCGCGAGATCCGCGACGTAGTCGTCGAACCTGTCGACGTAGTAGCGCTCGCCTTCGGACTTGCCGTGGCCGCGCATGTCGAGCGCGTAGACCGCGATGTTTCGTTCGACCAGTCGCTCGGCGACCCACGTGTAGAGGCCGCTATGCGACTTGAATCCGTGATTGATCACGACGACGCCGCGGGGAGTACGCGACGGGCGCCAACTTCGCGCGAACAGCTTCAAGCCTCCCTTACCATCGAACATTTCCTCGGTCATGTTCCCCTCCATGTGTCGCGACACAGTGGCGCTACACACGCGAGGCGGCAATACGTAGGTCTACGGCACGCGCCGCGTCACGAGCAGCGGTCAGGATGCGAGCGATGCGACCGCACGACTCGGTAACGTGATGACAGCTTCGGCGCCGCGCGCGGCCTTGCGATTGCGCACCACGAGGCTTCCGCCGTGTGCTTCGGCGATCTGGCGCGCGAGCACGAGTCCGATGCCGGAGCCGTTCGGCTTGGTCGTGAAGAACGGAACGAACAGGTTCGCGGTGTCGGCGACGCCGTGTCCTTCGTCCTCGATCGTGATCGTGACGGTGCTCGGCGCGGCCGCCCACGTGACGCGCACGCCGCCGCCGGTCTCCGCACTCGCCTCGACGGCATTGTGAAGCAGGTTGATGAGGAGCTGGTCGAGCTGGTCCGGATCACCGGGGACCGAGATCGATGGGCCCGGGACGATCGCGACCTTCGTCGGCGCGGTCTCGAGCGCGACGGTGCGCTCGATCCACGAGCCGACATCGACGCGGACGATGCGCGGCGGCGGCAGCCGGACGAGCCGCGCGTAGGACTGCATGAAGCGGGCGAGCGCGGCGGCGCGACGCTCGATGACCTCGAGGCCGCGCTGCAGATCGTCGTCGAAATCGGCGTCGCGTTGCGGGCGCGCGAGCCCGGTGCGGAGCGTCTCGGCGATCGACGAGATCGGGCCGAGCGAGTTGTTGATCTCGTGACCGAGCACGCGGACGAGGCGCTGCCACGCCTGGCGCTCCTCGGCGCGCAGCGCGTGCTGGACGTCGGTCATGACGAGCAGGCGATGCGGCATGCCGGAGAACCGGACCTCGCTCGGCCGGACCTCCCAGGTGCCGCGGGCGCTCGCGCTCGGCAACGCGAGCTCGATCGTGCGAGGCGCGTCGACGGCCGAGAGCTCGCCGAGGCCGACCTCGGCGAGCGAGCTGCCCTCGAGCCGACGGCCGACGAGCCGCTCCGCGGTGCGGTTTGCCATGCGGACGACGTTCGTGTCGTCGACGGCGATCACCGCGGCGTCGAGGCTCTCGATCACGCGCACCAGGCCGGCCGCGGTCTCCTCGTCGCGCCAGCGCTCGGCGCGCAGCTGGTTCGCGAGCTCGGCGAGCTCGTTCATCGCGAGGCCCAGTGCGTCGTCGCTGCGAGGGTGGCGGCCGCGCACCGCGTAGTCGCGCTCGCGCAGCGACGCCGTGAGGTTCGCGAGCGTCTGCAGGGGGCGCATCACGCGCGCGCGGATCGCGACGGCGATCCCGCCGGAGCCGATGACGATCGCGAGCGTCAGCGTGATCTTCGTCTTCAGCTCGTAGTCGTGAAACCACACGAGCGGCAGCGCGATCACCGCCGGGATCGCGATCGCGGCGATGACGAGCGCGAGGATCTCGTCCTCGTGTCGCCAGGGTCGCCGCATTGGTCGAGTCTAGCTCCCGCGCACTCCGAGAGAGGCAAGTCGGCGATAGAGCGCACTGCGCGAAAGTCCGAGGACACGCGCGGCTTCGCTGACATTGCCGCCCTGGGCGGCGAGAGCACGTTCGATGAGGTAGCGCTCGACCTGCTCGAGCGTCATCTCCTCGAGGCGGGGTGCGGCACCGTCGGTGCGCGTGCGCAGCATGAGTGCGTCGGCCGAGATTTCGTCCTCGATCGACAACAGGCTCGCGCGCTCGATCACGTGCTCGAGCTCGCGCACGTTGCCGGGCCAGCTGTGCGCGAGCAGCGCCTCCATCGCGGCGGGCGTCAGCCGGCGGCGAGTTCGGGCGAGGAACACGCCGGCGATGTCGGCGATATCTTCGCGGCGCTCGCGCAGCGGCGGCAGGCGGATCTCGACGGTGTTGAGCCGGTAGAGGAGGTCCTCGCGGAACTTGCCCTCGGCGGCCGCCTTCGCGATGTCGGCGTTCGTCGCCGCGAGCACGCGAACGTCGACCTTCTTCGGCCGCGAGCTGCCGACCGGGTGGAACTCGCCGGTCTGGAGCACGCGGAGCAGACGCGCCTGCTGGCCGAGCGGCATGTTCGCGATCTCGTCGAGGAACAACGTGCCGCCATCGGCGAGCTCGAAGCAGCCGATCCGATCGGTGCGCGCGTCGGTGAACGCACCCTTGACGTGACCGAACAGCTCGGACTCGAGCACGCCGTCGGACAGGCCGCCCGCGTTGACCGCGACGAATGCCTTGCCCGCGCGCGACGATTGCGCGTGGATGACGCGCGCGATCACTTCCTTGCCGGTGCCGTGCTCGCCGGTGATGAGCACGCTCGCCTGGGCAGGCGCGACGCGCTCGACGAGCGCGACGACCTGCTGCATCGCGCGCGACTTCGCGACGATCGCCGGCAGCTCGTGCTCGCGGGTGCGCGCGGCCTCGGCGTCGAGGCGGTTCGCGGCGCGCAATGCGACGCGTAGCTCGAGCTGGGCACGCAGCGTCGCGACGAGCCGCGAGTTCTCCCACGGCTTCTGCAGGTAGTCGCGTGCGCCTCGCCGGATCGCCTCGACGGCGCCCTCGATCGAGCCCCACGCGGTCATGACGACGACCGGCAACGTCGGATCGAGATCGCGCAGTCGCGCGAGCAGGTCCATGCCCTCGGTGCCCGACGTCGTGTCGCGCGCGTAGTTGAGATCGATCAGGCAGACGTCGAAGTCCTCGGCCTCGGCGAGCGCGAGTACCGCGGCAGGCGAGGTCGCGGAGCGCACCTCGAACCCATTGGCGCGCGCGAGCATGCGAACGGCCTCGAGCACGTCGGGCTGGTCGTCGGCGACGAGAAGGCGCGGAGCCACGAAAGCTAGCCTACGAGCCGCGGCGGTCCTCGACCACCCGCCCGTCGAACAGATGGACCACGCGCGTCGCCTTCTTCGCGTAGTCGGGGTTGTGGGTCACCATGCAGATCGTCGCGCCCTTTGCGTGAAGCCCGCAGAGTAGCTCCATCACCGCGTCGCCGTTCTTCGAATCGAGGTTTCCGGTCGGCTCGTCGGCGAGCAGGATCAGAGGATCTCCTGCGACCGCGCGCGCGACCGCGACGCGCTGCTGCTGGCCGCCCGAGAGCTGGGCGGGCAGGTGGCGGGCGCGGTGGGACATGCGCACCGACTCGAGCGCGTCGGCGACCTTCTTCTTGCGCTCGGCCGCCGGCATGCCGCGGTAGGTGAGCGGTAGCTCGACGTTCTCCTCGACGGTCAGGTCACCGATCAGGTTGAACGCCTGGAAGATGAAGCCGATCGACTTGTTGCGCATCGCCGCGCGCTTCACCGGATCGAGCTTCGCGGTGTCGGTGCCGTCGATGCGGTACTCGCCGACCGTCGGCACGTCGAGCAGGCCCAGGATCGCGAGCAGCGTCGACTTGCCCGAGCCCGACGGGCCGCTGATCGAGACGAACTCGCCGCGGTTGATCGTCAGCTCGACGTTC
>JABFXX010000231.1 GCA_013368795.1 Kofleriaceae bacterium | reverse complement strand
GGAAGGCCGGCAACACGAAGGACAGATCGATCACGTGCACCGGGTTCGTGAGCAGGCCGGTCTCCGCGAGCGCGGGTGACGGCCCCTTCAGCACCGCCGGAATGTCTTCGGCGAGCCACAGCAGCGCGAACGCGACGCCGACCGCGACCAGAAACGCCGCTGCTGCCCTGGCCGGACGTCGCGAGATGGAGACGCTGCGCTGGCCGAGGACGCGCAGCTGCGCGATCAGGCCGAACGCGGCGACGCCGAGCGTCGCGCAGTACACGAGGAACAGCGCGTTGAAGTGGATCGCGAACGCGTAGATCAGCGCTTCGTAGACCGTGTACGCGTACGTCCCTGCGAGCAGCACGCCCCACCGGTACGAGCCGCGACGCGATGCGATGCCGCAGATCACGAGCCACGGCACGACGACGAGCAGATCGAACCAGTCCTGGCCGACGGCCTGGGCAACCCACGCCGGCGTTTCGCGGGCGTACATCGCGGGCACGAGCAGTCCGCCCAGCGACACGACGGCGAGGAGCAACGCGACGGGAATCGCGGCCTGGATTCCAAACGGATAGCGGGACCGCATGCTCCTCCCAGCAGCAAGCTGCGTACCGGGGCTCCCGCACCTGGTTCGCGCAAGCGCTGCGCCGCACAGCCACCATTCGCAAGCCCTGCGCGAGCTCGACGGAACATCGAGCGTTTGGGCTGGTGCAGCCCGTGCAATCGCCCGCGAGCATGCAGCACCTGGGTGGTGAAAGTCGCAGAGCAGGACAACGTCGAACCCTGCACGAGGTCGCGTGATGCGCGCGCTCGCGTTCATCCTGCTCGCCGCGTGTGCAACGACGCAACCGCAGCCGCCCGCCGGTGGCCCTCGCGGTCTACACGCGAGCGAGCATCTCGACGTCGCCGCCCAGCACGAGAGCGCCGCGAAGGAGGAGTCGCGCTGGCCCGACACGTTCGCCGCCGCGACCGCGACGGGCCACAGCATTCCGTGGTTCCGGTCGTGGGACTCGGCGGCCGAGCAGGAGCGCCTCGCCGCGATCCATCGCACGAAGGCCGCCGCGCTCCAGGCCGCGTACGAAGAGGCATGCGGGACGCGCCCCGCCGACCAGACGACCGTCTCGCCCTTGCAGCGCTACGGTACCGGAGGCTGGAACACGGCGACCGGTGTGATCGTGTACCTGACGCCGACGGTGTCTCCCGATGCGCTCCTGTCCGAGCTGCGCTGTCACCGCGCGTGGATGATGCTGGCGCCGGCGGGAATGGATGATTGCCCGCTCGACCTACCCGGTCTGGCGTTCGACGCGCGTGGCGACGGGGAAGGCATCACCCTCTCGATCATCGTCCGCGATCCTGCGCTTGTCGCCGAGCTGCAGCGGCGCGCGGCGCACGATCTGGAAGCGGCCGCGAAGCATCGCGCAGCAAAGTGAGTACCTCACGATTCGTCGACGTCGTCGGCCTTCGCGTCGACCCCTGATCGCGCTGCATCGCTGTACTGCTGCATGCGGTACTGGATCGTTCGAATGCTCGCACCCAGGATCTCGGCAGCCTTCGAGGTCGAACCTCCGGTGGCCTTCAGCGTCTCCGTGATCGCGTACCGCTCGAGCTCGGCAAAGGTCGATCCGGGAATGCGAGGAACGCTGTGCGGCGTGCGCCGCGGCCGGACGCTCGCGGGCAGGTTCGCGGCCTCGATCGAAGATCCCGTCGCGAGCACGACCGCGCGCTCGATCGCATTCTCCAGCTCACGGACGTTTCCGGGCCAATCGTAGGACATCAAACGTTCCATCGCGCTCTCCGAAACCGAGGTGATCGTCTTGCCGTTCTCCTTCGCGAACCGATCGAGAAAGAACTTCGCCAGGAGCGGAATGTCGGTCGGACGATCGCGCAGCGGCGGCATCTCGATCGCGACGACATTCAGCCGATAGTAGAGATCCTCGCGGAACCTCCCGCGTGCGATCTCCTCCTCGAGCTTGCGATTGGTCGCGGCGACCACCCGGACATCGACGCGTAACGTCTCTGATCCGCCGACGCGCTCGAGCTCGTGCTCCTGGAGGAAGCGCAGCAGCTTGACCTGGATCGCCGGCGAGATCTCGCCGATCTCGTCGAGGAACAGCGTGCCGCCATCGGCGAGCGAGAACCGGCCATCCTTGCGCGCCATCGCGCCGGTGAATGCACCCTTCTCGTGACCGAACAGCTCGCTCTCGAGTAGCGACTCGGCCAGTGCCGCGCAGTGCAGCTTCACGAACGGTCCCTTCGCCCGCGCCGACCGATGATGCATGGCGGCCGCGACGAGCTCCTTGCCGGTGCCACTCTCGCCGGTGATGAGAACGGTCGCGCGGCTCGGTGCGACCTGGTCGACGATCTCGAACACGCGCTGCAGCGGCGGGCTCTGGCCAACGATATTGCTCGGGACGACGCGATCGCGAACCCGTTGCCGGAGCTGGCGCGACTCGCGGCGCAGCGCCTGTGCGTCGAACACGCGTCCCAGGACGATCAGCAGCTCGTCGAAGTTCACGGGTTTGACGAGGTACTCGGCGGCTCCTGCGCGCATCGCATCGATCGCTGTCTCGATCGCACCGAACGCGGTCATCACGACCAGGCCGACCGACTCGTCCTCGGCGCGGAGCTTCTTGACGAGCTCGATGCCGTCCATGCCCGGCATCTTGAGGTCCGTGATCACGACGTGCGGCGAGAACGCCTTGACCTTGCCGAGCGCCTTGAACGCGTCGGCCGCGATCTCGACGTCGTAGCCTTCATCACGCAAGAGATCGGCGAGCGCGGTCCTCGCGTTCGCCTCGTCATCGACGACCAAGATACGTCTGGTTTGGCCCATGCGTTCCCGGATCGTGCCAGGACGCGCGAGCTCGTGCGAGCGGCCCCGTGGTCATGCGTGGGCCTTGATCTCCCCGCGGACGATCTGCGCATGGTCCTGCAGCTGGCGGCGCGCCGCGCGGAACGCGTCGTCGAGCGCGACGAACGCGTTCTCGTGCGTCTGATCCGCGCTCGGATCGCGCGTGATCGCGATCGTGCGGTCCGGGATGGTCAGATAGACGTGCACCGCGAACTGGTTGCCCTGGCGATGGTGGCGATGCGGCTGCTCGACGACGACCGCGCAGCGCTCGATCCGGTCGTAGGCCTGTTCCAGCCGCTCCACCCACTTGCGGACGGCGGTCTCCATCGCTGGGCTCGCGTCCATCGCACGGAACGTGATCTCGACAGGTGTATGCATGCTCACTGCGAATTGCACTGCGCGAGCCAGCGGATTGGCGGGTCCAGACGTGCGGTTCGCGCAAACGGCGATGTCTTTCGACCGATCGGCGCAGGGCCTGCGTGATCGGGGTGCGGGATCGTCGGTACGGCAGTACCCCGGCTGCCTTTCGAGGCCGCCTATCGGGTCGCCGCGAGGATGGCGCTGGCGATCGATGCGACCACCAGGACCACCCCGAGCGCGCGCAGCTTGCGCGGAGACGGTGACACGATCGCGATGATCGCAGCAGACGCGGCGAGCGGGACGGAGACTGCCGCGAGCGGCCGGGCGGCGAACGCGACCGCAGTCACCGCGACGGCGAGCACGGCGAGCGCGATGGCGTGGACGATCGCGAGCCGCGTGCGTCCGCGGCGGTTATCGATGACATCGTGCACCGCGACGACGCTCGCCGCATAGCCGAGCGACCACGCGAGCCACAGCTCGACGCCGACGGCGAGTGGAACGCCCGAGGCCGCAGTCACCGGAACGCTCGCGCCGGGCAGCGCGAGCGCCGCGACGAGCTCGCCCCAGAGCGAGTGCTCCGCCCGCCGCCACGCGATCGCCACCAGCGCGGCGACCGGAACCGCGAGCACGGCGCACGCGACGAGCGCCGCACGAGGTGCGAGCAGGAGCGCGGTCGCGCCGCACAGCGCGGCGCCCACCGAGAGCACCGCGAGCCGGCGTCGCGCGCGTCCTCCCGCCTCGGCGCGAACGCGTGCACCGCGGTGACCGAGGACGACGAGCAGTGGCTCGTTGGCGAGGAATGCGAGACACGCCGCGGCGGTGAACAGGATCGCGGCCGGCGTCGGCTTAGCGAGCACGAGCGCCGTCGCGAGCGGGACACCGAGCTGGGCGTACGCGCCGTGCTCGCGAGGCCAGAGCGACCGCATCACGCGGCCGGGTGCGTGGATTCGAGGTTCGCACCCTCGCGCCGCCGTCCGATGGTCATCCTGGCGATGGCCACGACGAACACGATGGCACCGATCGCGAACACCGTGTCTCCGATGATGCGCAGCCAGCGCAACGTCTCCATCGGCCCGGTGTGCAGGAACTCCGAGCTGCGCGCGTACCAGTAGCCGACGTCGATCGCCGCCCAGGTCTGGAGGAGGCCGACCGGCAGCACGCTGATCAGCACCATCGCGCCGAGCCCGATGTTGATCGCCCAGAAGCCGATCTTGAGCAGGCGCTCCGGCCACACGAGGTTCGGGTGCACCGACTTGACGGTGAACAGCACGAGGCCGAGGCCGAGCATGCCGTACACGCCGAACAGCGCGGTATGGCCGTGGACCGGCGTCGTGTTGAGGCCCTGCATGTAGTAGAGCGCGACCGGCGGGTTGATCATGAAGCCGAACAGGCCGGCGCCGACGACGTTCCAGAACGCGACCGCGATGAAGAAGTAGATCGGCCACCGGTACTGGCGCATCCACGGCGTCGCGCGCGTGTGGCGCCAGTTCTCCCAGCCGTCGTAGCCGAGGAACACGAGCGGGACGACCTCGAGCGCGCTGAACACCGAGCCGAGCGCGAGTGCGACCGTCGGCGTGCCGCTGAAGTAGAGGTGGTGGAGCGTGCCGATGACGCCACCGGCGAGGAAGATCGAGGCAGCGAGGACGGATGCGCGACCCGCCGTCGCGTAGCGGACGAGGCCGAGGCGCGCGAAGAGGAACGCGATGATGACGGTCGCGAACACCTCGAAGAAGCCCTCGACCCAGAGGTGGACAACCCACCAGCGCCAGTACTCGGCGATCGCGAGGTTCGTGTGCCGTCCCGCGCCGAGCGCCGCGAAGTAGAAGGCACCGATCGCGATGGTCGAGATGAGCAGCATGATCAGCAGCGGCCGCTGCACGTCGCGGCGCTTGAGCGCCGGCCACAGGGCGCGCGCGACGAGGACGACCCAGAGGACGAGACCCGCGAGCAGCGCGTACTGGAAGATGCGGCCGAGGTCGATGTACTCGTAGCCGCTGTGGCCGAACCACCACACGCCGCTGGCGTCGAGCTGGCCGTTGATCGCGAGCAGCTGGCCGGCGAGTGAACCACCGACGACAAGGACGAGGGCCGCGAACAGGACGTTGACGAGCAGGCGTTGCCCGCGCGGCTCCGAGCCGACCGACGGCGCGATCGCGAGGCCAGCGGCGAGCCATGCCGTCGCGATCCAGAAGATGCCGAGCTGGACGTGCCACGAGCGCGCCGCGGAGTACGGCAGCACCTTCGCGAGCGCGATGCCGAACAGGCCGTTACCCTCGACGCCGTAGTGCGCGGTGATGATGCCCATGCAGATCTGCAGCACGAGCAGGCCGCACACGACCCAGAAGTACTTCACCGTCGAGCGCTGCGACGGCGTCGGCGACGAGCCGAGCAGCGGGTCTGCCGCAGGCAGCACGTCGGGCACCTCCTCCTTGCGCTTCGCGGCGTGCCAGAACGCGAGTGCACCGATGCCGCCGAGGAGCATCAGGATGCTGACGCCGGTCCACACGATCGAATCGGGCGTCGGCCGATTCGCGATCAGCGGCTCGTGCGGCCAGTTGCTCGTGTACGTGACGGTGTCGCCCGGGCGATCGGTCGCGGCGGCCCACGCCGACCAGAAGAAGAACGCCGACAGCGCGTGTGCGCGCGCGGGTTCGGTGACCGTCCCGCTCGGCAGCGCGTAGTCATCGTTGCCCTGTGCGAACAGCTGGGCGTAGTACGCGACGTTCGCGTCGATCGCTTGCGCGCGCTCGGGCGACACCGTGATGGTGCGAGTCGCCGGATCGTAGGTGTTGAGGCGCGTCTCGCGGCGGAGTCGCTCGCGCAAGGCGGCCTGGTCCTCCGCTCCCATCGCGGCGTAGCTGTTCGCGCTCGCCGAGGTCGCCCACTGGTCGAGCACCGCGACGAGCTCGCGGTGCAGCCAGTCGGCGGTCCAGTCCGGCGCCACGTACGAGCCGTGGCCCCAGATCGAGCCGAGCTCCATACCGCCGAACGACCGCCAGACATCCTGACCGGCCTCGACCTCGCCCGACCCGAACACGACGCGACCGTCGGTGGTGACGACACGATCGGGGATCGGCGGCGCGAGCTGATAGATCCGCGAGCCGACCCACGCGAGGATGCCGAACGACAGGAGCAAGACGAGAGAGAGGCCCAACCAGAGGCGACGCATTTGCCTGCCGGTTCTGCAGAACCTGCGCCCGAGAGCGACGCCGTATCTATGCGAGAACGCGATGACGCCGGCCCACAAATGCGCAGCCCTTGCGCGTCCACGAGAATCCTGCGCGACGCCTGCGCGCAATCCTACGTACGCCATCTCCCGAATCATGGAGGGCATCCTGCGATCCGGATCGCGCAGATGCTCGCCTCGCCGGAGCGAGCAGCGCAGGAGTTGCGGGTTCGGCGTGCGGGATGGCCGGTATGTGCAGGCTCGAACCTTGCTCTCTCCCCGTTCAGGAGGTCGGCATGGCAACGACACAACGTGTGTACGACGGACAGGGACGGCTTCGGGTACGCGACGTCCATCCGTGCGGTCACGACGAGCTGGCGAGGCCGCCGCGCCGGGTGACCATCGCGCACGACGTTCCGGTGACCGCGATCATGTCGCGGCGCCTGGTCTGCGCGGACCCGGACCTCGGGGTGTCGGCCCTGCCCGCTCTGTTCCTCGGCGAGCACATCGGCTGCCTTCCGATCATCGATGAACGAGGTCGTCCGCAGGGCATCGTGACGAAGTCAGACCTGGTCGAGCACCTCGATGCCGATGCCACCGCGTGGACGCTCAAGACCGCGCGCGACGTCATGATGCCGCTCGCGTTGACACTCGACGAGCGGGCAACGGTGGCGCATGCCGCGAGCCTGATGACGCTCGAAGACCTGCATCACGTGCTGATCGTGTCGTGCGAAGGCAGCCTGATCGGCGTCATCTCCGCGAAGGACATCGTGCGCTGGCTCGTCGACAACGACGAGCTTCCCGGCAAGCGCGAATGATCGGCCGCTAGCTGCGCACGGGAATCGACACGTCGAAGCGCGTTCCGCGCGGACTCGTGTCGAGCTCGATCACGCCGCCGTGCAGCGTCACGAGGCTGTGCACGATCGACATGCCGAGCCCGGTACCGCCCTCCTTGGTCGAGAAGAACGGCTCGAAGATGCGCTGGCGGACCGCGTCCGGAATCCCGGGGCCATCATCCTCGACCCGCAGCTTGAACGAGGTCGGATGGGATACGAGGCCGACGGCGATGTGACCGCCCGCCGGCACGGCCTCGACCGAGTTGCGAACGAGGTTGTGCAGGATCTGGTGCATCTTCGGCGCATCGATGTCGGCGTGGAGCTCGCGCGGACTGTCGATGACCTCGAGCTTGGCGCCCTTGCGCTCGGCGCCGAGCCGCTCGAGCTCGACGACGTGGCGCACGATCGCGGCGACGTCGTGACGCTCCGGGTTGAGCTCCGACGGCCGCGCGAACGCGAGGAAGTCGCCGAGCAGGTTCGTCAGGCGCTGGATCTCGCTCTGCGCGAGCTCCGCCGGCTCGAGCAGCCGCGGTTCGTCGCTCTGCTTGCGCAGCCGCCGCTCGAGCAGCTCGAGCTGCAGCTTCGCGGCGTTGAGCGGGTTGCGGAGCTCGTGCGCGAGCCCCGCCGACATCGTCTGCAGTGCGAGAATCCGATCGCCCTGGATCGTGCGCTCGCGTGCGATCAGCCTCTCCTCGGAGTCGAGGTGGTAGTGCTGGACCATGATCGCGAGCTCGACGTCGAGGAGCTTGTTGACCGAGCGCATGACCGCGAGCGCCTGGTCCGACGGATAGAGCACGATGATCTGATCGTGATACGCCGTGCGCAGCGTGTTCATCGCCGCGAACATGTACTGATGCTCGAGCCCGATCACGACGTGGCGGCGGCCGATGCGAGAGCGCTTCTCGTAGAACCGATCGTCGTAGGGTCCGAGTAACCCCGTCGACATCCAGTCGACGAGCGTGCCGTGCAGGCGTGCGATCTGCGCCGGCCCATGCAGCACGCTGCGCGCGCCCGGGCTCGCGTTGATCGCGTCGTAGAAAAGATTGGCGATCGCCGGGAAGCTGGGCGCGAGTCGTTCGTGAAGAGCGCGGAGCCGGGTGCGGTCCGCGTCATCGAGAGCGACGTACGCCAGCAGCTCCTCCAGCAGCGTCACGATTTTCCGGATCCCTGACGTGCCTGCTTCGATACGACAGAGACGTCGGAGCGTGGCGCTTCGTTGTACTGGTGCATGCGGTACTGGATGGTGCGGACGCTGATGCCGAGCATCTCGGCGGCCTTGGACGTCGAACCGCCGGTCGCCTTGAGTGTCTCCATGATGGCATAGCGTTCGAGCTCGACCAGGGTCGAGCCGGGAATCGGCGGCATGCCCTGCGGCGTGAACCGCGGCCGGATGTTCGCCGGCAGGTTCGCGGGCTCGATCTGGCTGCCGGTCGCGAGCACGACCGCGCGCTCGACGGCGTTCTCCAGCTCGCGGACGTTGCCGGGCCAGTCGTACGCCATCATCAGCTCCATCGTCTGCGGCGAGAACGTGGCGAGCTCCTTGCCGTTCTCCTTCGCGTAGCGGTCGAGGAAGAACTTCGCGAGCACCGGCACGTCGGAGCGACGGTCGCGCAGCGGCGGCATCTCGATCGCGACGACGTTCAGCCGGTAGTAAAGATCTTCGCGGAACCGGCCCTTCGCGACCTCCTCCTCGAGCTTGCGGTTCGTCGCCGCGATCACGCGGACGTCGACCTTGAGCGTCTGCGTGCCGCCGACGCGCTCGAACTCGTGCTCCTGGAGGAAGCGCAGCAGCTTGACCTGGATCGCCGGCGAGATCTCGCCGATCTCATCGAGGAACAGCGTGCCGCCGTCGGCGAGCGAGAACCGGCCATCCTTGCGCGCCATCGCGCCGGTGAACGAGCCCTTCTCGTGGCCGAACAGCTCGCTCTCGAGCAGCGACTCGGCGAGCGCCGCGCAGTGCAGCTTGACGAACGGCCCGCTCGCACGCGGCGACCGCTGGTGGATCGCGTTGGCGACGAGCTCCTTGCCGGTGCCGCTCTCGCCGGTGATGAGGACGGTCGCGCGACTCGGCGCCACCTGGTCGACGACCTCGAACACGCGCTGCATCGGCGGGCTCTGGCCGACGATGTTGCCGGGCGCGACGCGATCGCGAATACGCTGGCGCAGCTGGCGCGTCTCGCGGCGCAGCTCCTGCTGCTCGAGCACCTTGGTCATGACGACGAGCAGCTCGTCGAAGTTGACCGGCTTGGTCAGGTACTCGGCAGCACCCGCGCGCATCGCCTCGATCGCCGACTCGACAGCGCCGAACGCGGTCATGACGATCACGCCGACCGATTCGTCTGCGGCGCGGACCTTCTTGACCAGGTCGATGCCGTCCATGCCGGGCATCTTGAGATCGGTGATGACGACGTGCGGCGAGAAGGACTCGAACTTGCCGAGGGCCTTGAACGCGTCGGCCGCGGTCTCTACCTCGTACCCCTCGTCTCGGAGAAGCTCTGCGAGGGCAGTCCTCGCATTTGCCTCGTCGTCCACCACCAGAATCCGTCCTGTGCGCGCCATAAGTGACCTCGTAGCGACGATCGTGCCAGGACAATCCAACTAGTTACGACTCAAAACGTGCAAAACATGCGTCAGCCCGCAACGGCATGCAGGAATTGCGCGTTTCGATGCAAGATTTTCGACCGGGTGGCGTCTAGCCCCGAAACACCGCTCGGCGAGTGCAGCCGACATGCCTACGCTGCGCGTCTGCTAAGGTCTGCCGCGATCATGAGTCAGGCGGTCGTGCTTGTCGTCGACGACAACGCAGAGAATCGCGCGCTCGCCCAGGCCACGCTCGAGGACGAGGATTACCGTGTCGTCCTCGCGCCGAGCGGCGAGGCGGGCATCGCGGCGTTCGAGCGCGAGCATCCCGACTGCGTGCTGCTCGATGTTCGGATGCCCGGGATGGACGGCGTCGTCGCCTGCCAGCGGATGCGAGCGCTTCCCGGCGGCACCGACGTCCCGATCCTGTTCGTCACGGCGCAGCGCGACGTCGACACGTTCGACCGCGCAAAGCTCGCCGGCGGCGACGACTACATCACGAAGCCATTCCGGCCCAACGAGCTGGTGATGCGCGTCGAGGCGGCGATGAAGCTGCGCCGGATCTCCGCCGAGCGCACCGAGCTGTACGAGCTCATCCGCAAGCAGCGCGACGACGTGATGCGGCTGCAGCTCCAGCGCGAGCAGTTGATCGCGTTCCTCGTCCATGACCTCAAGAACCCGGTCCACGCGATCGAGCTGAACGCGCAGCGCGTCGCCCGCGATCCGGGTGCGACCGAGCGAGGGCGCAGCGCCGCGTCGCAGATCCAGTCGGACACGCGCGCGCTCTCGCGGATGATCGGCAACCTCCTCGATCTCAGCAAGGACGACGAGGGAGCGCTCGCGCCCAAGCTCGACCGGGTCGTCCTGCCGCCGCTCGTCGCGGACATCGTGACGGCGATGGAGGTACGCGCGCGCGCCTCGAACGTGACGCTCGAGGTCGACGCCCCTGCGCTCGCGGCAAAGGCCGACGCCGATCTCGTGCGACGGGTGATCGAGAACATCGTCGACAACGCGATCCGTCACGCGCCCGAGGACTCGAGCGTCCGCATCTCTGCGCGGCTGGTCGACTCGCGCGTCGAGATCCGGATCGCCGATGCCGGCGCCGGCATCCCCGAGGAGCTGCGCGCGCAGGTCTTCGAACGGTTCGTCCGCGGCACGAGCGGTCGCGCCGGGCACGGCCTCGGCCTCGCATTCTGCAAGGTCGCGACCGCGGCGCAGGGCGGCTCGATCTGGATCGAGGACGCAAATCCGGGGACCATCTTCGTCGTGAGGTTCGATGCTGCGTGAGACTGATCCCAAGGCAGAGCTGCGCTTTCGCGAGCTCGTCGAGTCCGCGCCCGATGGCATCGTCGTGTGCGATCGAAGCGGCGCGATCGTGCTCGTCAACGCGCAGACCGAGCGCATGTTCGGCTACTCGCGCGGCGAGCTGATCGGCAAGCCGATCGAGATCCTGATCCCCGAGCGGCTGCGCAGCCGGCATCCCGGCCACGTCGCCGGCTACACCGGCGCACCGCGGTCGCGGCCGATGGGCACCGGTCTCGATCTCTCGGGCCGCCGCCGCGATGGGACCGAGTTCCCCGTCGAGATCAGCCTGTCGCCGATCCAGGTCGACCAGGGCACGCTGTTCTCGGCCGCGATCCGCGACGTCAGCGATCGCAAGCGGATCGAGGCGGAGGCCCGCCGCGCGAACGCGTATCTGCTGTCGTCGGTCGACAGCATCCAGGATGCGTTCTCGCTCTACGACGAGGAAGACCGGGTCGTGCTCGTCAACAGCTCGTTCCGCCAGCTCGTCGGCGCCTCGATCGCGGGCGCGATCGTCGGCCGCCGGTTCGACGAGCTCGCCGATGCGATCTTGCCGCTGCTCGATCCGGGCTCCGAGGCGGCCGCCGACCTGCGCCGGCGCTGGCTCGACTACCACCGCGAGCCGACGGGCTCGCTCGAGCTGCGCACGCGGACCGGCCGCACGCTTCGCATCACCGACCGCGCGACCGCCGAGCACGGCACGGTCTCGCTGATCGTCGACATCACCGACGACATCCTGCGCGCCGAGGAGCTGCGCCGCGCGCGCCAGCAAGCCGAGGCAGCGAGCGCCGCGAAGAGCGAGTTCCTCGCCTCGATGAGCCACGAGCTGCGCACGCCGCTCAACGCGATCCTCGGGTTCGCACAGCTCCTGCAGCGCGACCGCAAGCAGCCGCTCAGCGAGCGCCAGCTCGAACGCCTCGGTCACGTGCTATCGGGCGGCGAGCACCTGCTGCGGCTCATCGACGAGGTGCTCGACCTCGCGCGGATCGAAGCCGGCGGCATCGCGATCTCGACGGAGCCGGTCGGCGTTCGCGACATGGTCGCCGAGGTCGTGACGACGCTCGAGCCGATGGCACAGCGCGCCGGCATCCAGCTCGCCTCGGAGATCACCGAGGTTGCCGACGTCGTCGCCGACCGCACGCGGCTCGCGCAGATCCTGATGAACTTCGGGTCGAACGCGATCAAGTACAACCGCCAGGGCGGTCACGTCGCGTTTCGTGCGGCGCCGCGCGACTCCCACGTCCGGCTGAGCGTCGTCGACGACGGCTTCGGAATCCCGGAGGACAAGCGCGCGAAGATCTTCGAGCCGTTCCAGCGCGCCGGCCAGGAGACGGGCCCGATCGAGGGCACCGGCATCGGTCTCTCGATCAGCAAGCGGCTCGCCGAGCTCATGCAGGGCTCGGTCGGCTTCACGAGCGTCGTCGACCGCGGCTCGGAGTTCTGGGTCGACATCCCGGTCCACGTCGCGGCCGCAGATACGGAGGCGGCTCGCAAACCGCAGGTCGCCGAGGGCAGCGCGCTCGCGGCGGCGCCTGCGGCGCACAAGGTCGTCTACGTCGAGGACAACCCGTCGAACATCGCGTTCATGCGCGAGCTGATGTCCGACCTCCCGGCGGTCGAGCTCTTGACCGCACCGACGGCGGAGATCGGCGTCGAGCTCGTCCGCGCGCAGCAGCCAGCTGCCGTGATCATGGACATCAACCTGCCCGGGATGAGTGGGTTCGATGCGGTGAAGCTCCTCAAGGCGTGGCCCGAGACCACGCACATTCCGGTGATCGCGCTGTCGGCCGCCGCACTCGCGCGCGACACCAGCCGCGCCCGCGAGGCCGGCTTCTACCGCTATCTGACGAAGCCGGTGAAGATCGACGAGCTGCTCGACGCGCTGAACGACGTGCTCGACAGCTAGCGCGTCAGTGCATCAGCACGACGACCATCACCATGATCAGCCCGACGCCGTAGGTGGTCCACAGGATCACTTCGAAGGGGATGGCCCATGAGTCTCTGCGCTGGCGAGTTTCCATGACCGCCGCGTGAGAGCACCGGGCGTGCCACGCGTACGCGGGCTCCCGTACGCGAACTCGCGCACCGGTTGCTGCGCGACCCCTGATCGACGCAAGAGTTGCGCGCAATGCGTACGGGAGGGCACGTACGCGCGGGCACGGGAGTTGCGATGCAGCGCGGGCGATGTCGAACGCCAGTCTTCGCTACGACGACGCGATCGTCCGCAAGTTCGTCACCGCCACGATCGTGTGGGGTGCCGTGGGCATGCTCGTCGGCCTGTGGTGCGCGCTGCAACTCGCGCTACCGAGCCTGAACTTCGCGCCGTACTTCTCGTTCGGCCGCCTGCGTCCCTTGCACACGAATGCGGTGATCTTCGCATTCGCGGGCAACGGCATCTTCGCGGCCGTCTACTACTCGTCGCAGCGACTGCTCAAGGCGCGACCGATCGAGTGGCTGTCGAAGTTCCACTTCTGGGGCTGGCAGCTGATCATCGTCGCGGCCGCGATCACGCTGCCGCTCGGCTTCACCCAGGCGAAGGAGTACGCCGAGCTCGAGTGGCCGATCGATCTCGCGATCGCGGTCGTGTGGGTCGCGTTCGCCGTCAACTTCTTCGCGATGGTGCGCGATCGCCGCGAGAAGCACCTCTACGTCGCGCTGTGGTTCTACATCGCGTCGATCATCACGATCGCGGTCCTCCACATCTTCAACAACCTCGCGATCCCCGCGGGCATGTTCAAGAGCTACTCGCTGTTCGCCGGCGTGCAGGACGCGTTCATGCAGTGGTGGTACGGCCACAACGCCGTCGCGTTCGTGCTGACGACGCCGTTCCTCGGCCTCATGTACTACTTCCTGCCGAAGGCAGCGGAGCGGCCGGTGTTCAGCTACCGGCTGTCGATCCTCCACTTCTGGTCGCTCGTCTTCATCTACATCTGGGCGGGCCCGCACCATTTGCACTACACGGCGCTGCCGCAGTGGGCCTCGACCCTCGGCATGATCTTCAGCGTGATGCTGTGGATGCCGTCGTGGGGCGGCATGCTGAACGGCCTGCTCACGCTGCGCGGCGCATGGAATCGCGTCGCCGAGGACCCGGTCCTCAAGTTCTTCGTCGTCGGCATCACGTTCTACGGCATGGCGACGTTCGAGGGCCCGATGCTCTCGGTGAAGAGCGTCAACGCGCTGTCGCACTACACGGACTGGAACATCGCCCACGTCCACGCCGGCGCGCTCGGCTGGGTCGGTTTCATGGTGTTCGGGATGATCTACTGGCTCGTCCCGCGCCTGTACCAGACCAAGCTCTACTCGAAGAAGCTCGCGACGACGCACTTCTGGGTCGCGACGATCGGCATCGTCATCTACGTCGTCGCGATGTGGGCCGCGGGCATCACGCAGGGCCTCATGTGGCGCGCGTTCGACCACACCGGCCGCCTCATGTATCCCGACTTCCTCGAGACGGTGACGCGCCTCGTGCCGATGTACTGGCTGCGCGCCATCGGCGGCTCGCTCTACATCACGGGCCTCGCGATCGGCGCCTACAACATCTACAAGACCTGGAAGTCGCGCCCGGCGACGTACGAGGAGGTCGAGGTCAGCGTGCCGCCGATGATCCGCGAGGTGAAGGCGGCGGCGAAGGCCGAGGCGAAGACCCACTGGCACCGCAAGTGGGAGGGCCTGCCGGCGCTGTTCACCGTGCTCGTCACGCTCGCGGTCGTCATCGCGTCGCTGTTCGAGATCCTGCCGACGTTCCTCATCGGCGACAACGTGCCGCGCATCGCGAGCGTCAAGCCGTACACGCCGCTCGAGCTCTACGGCCGCGACATCTACATCCGCGAGGGTTGTTACAACTGCCACTCGCAGATGGTGCGGCCGTTCCTCGACGAGACGGTCCGCTACGGCATGAACGGCAAGCCCGCCGAGTACTCGCGGCCCGGCGAGTTCATCTACGACCATCCGTTCCAGTGGGGCAGCAAGCGCACGGGCCCTGACCTCGCGCGCGAGGGCGGCCGGCGCGACGAGCTCTGGCACCTGCGGCACTTCGAGAACCCGCGCAACACGTCGCCGGGCTCGGTCATGCCGAGCTACCCGCACCTGCTCCACGACGACATCGAGTGGGATGTCATCCAGCGCCGCATCGACGCGATGGCGATGCTCGGCGTGCCGTACGGCGCGGAGGCGCTCCAGCACGGCGCGCAAATGGCGCGCGATCAGGCGACGACGCTCGCCGGCCAGCTGCAAACGCAGGGCGGTCCGGCAGGGATGCAGAGCAAGGAGGTGATGGCACTCATCGCGTACATGCAGCGGCTCGGCGTCGACATCCGCAAGAGCACGCAAGGAGGTATCCAGTGATCCGGCTATCCGAGCTGGTGTCTGCATTGACACCGACCCATTTCGCCGAGCTCGCGCTCGTGCTCTTCGTCGCCGTGTTCGCCGCGGTCGCGGTCCGCCACGGCGGCAAGCGCCGCGCTGCCGAGCACGCGCACGCCGCTCAGCTCCCACTCGCCGACGACGCAGGAGATCGCCCGTGACACCTCCCGTTCACCTTCCGACCGCCGAGTCCGGGGTCGCCGAGACGACGACCGACGACGCGCCGCTCATGGATCACGCCTACGACGGGATCCAGGAATACGACAACCCGATGCCCGGCTGGTGGCTCACCGGCTTCTGGGCCGCGATCGTGTTCGCCGCCGGCTACTGGGTGTGGTTCCACGTCGCGCCGTGGGGCTCGACGCCGGACCAGCAGTACGCGCGCGAGCTCGCCGAGTACAACGACAAGAAGGCGCTGCGCGAGGCCGCGGAGGCCGCGAACGTCGACGAGAACGTGCTCGCTCGCGAGTCGAAGGATCCGAAGACGGTCGAGAAGGGCAAGCAGATCTTCAAGACGCGCTGCGCGAGCTGCCACACCGAGGACGGCCACGGCCTCATCGGTCCGAACCTGACCGACGGGTTCCAGATCCACGGCTCGACGCGCATGGACATCTACAACACCGTGTCCAACGGCGCGCCCGGCACCGCGATGCTCGCGTGGGGCGAGCAGCTGCCGGCGACCGACGTGCTCGCCGCGGCGGCGTTCGCGATCTCGCTGCGGAACACGAACGTCCCGGGCAAGGAGCCGCAGGGCCATCCCGTCGACCCGTTCAAGGCGCCATGACGACGAACCTCGCCCCCGAGCAGGTGCTGTCGACGCTCAACCGCGACGGCACCCGGCGCTGGATCACGCCGAAGCCGGCGCCCGGCCGCTTCATGCGCCGCCGCCAGATCGTCGGCTACGCGCTGATCGCGCTGTTCGTGCTGTTGCCGCGCATTCGCATCGGCGGTCGGCCCGCGTTCATGATCGATCTCGTCGACCGCGAGCTCGACTTCTTCGGCACGGTGTTCCGGCCGAGCGACGGCTTCGTGCTCGCGCTCGTCGGGCTCACGATCGCGATCGCCGTGTTCCTGGTGACCGCGCTGTGGGGTCGCGTGTGGTGCGGCTGGGGCTGCCCGCAGACGGTGTATCTCGAGCACGTGTTCCGCCCGATCGAGCGCTGGCTCGAGGGCTATCGCGGTCAGCACACGAGCCGTGTGCGCAAGGTCGTCAAGTGGACAGTGTTCTCCGCGCTCGCGTTCGCGCTGTCGAACGTGTTCCTCGCATACTTCGTCGGCACGGACCGGCTCGAGACCTGGGTGTTCCGCTCGCCGCTCGAGCACCCGGTTGGCTTTGCCATCGTGCTCGGCACGAGCGCGCTGATGCTGGCCGACTTCGGCTGGTTCCGCGAGCAGATGTGCATTGTCGCGTGCCCATACGGCCGGCTGCAGTCGGTGCTGCTCGACCGCCAGTCGCTGATCGTCGGCTACGACGAAGCTCGCGGCGAGCCGCGCGGCAAGAAGAAGAAGCTGCCGGTGCTCAGCACCGTCGGCGATTGCGTCGACTGCAGCGCGTGCGTCGCGGTCTGCCCGACGGGCATCGACATCCGCAACGGCCTGCAGATGGAGTGCGTCGGTTGCGCGCAGTGCATCGACGCGTGCGATGCGGTGATGGACAAGCTCGACCGCAAGCGCGGCCTCATCCGCTATACATCGCAGGACGAGCTCGCCGGCAAGCCGCGCGCGCTGCTGCGGCTGCGGACGATCGTCTATCCGGCGGTGCTCGTGCTGTGCGCGGGCATGCTCGCGTTCGTCGTCGCGCGCCGGACCGGCACCGAGGTGTGGGTCGAGCGCGTGAACGGGCCGAGCTTCGTCGAGCTGCCCGATGGCTCGATCTCGGCGCAGGCGCGGATCAAGCTCGAGAACGGGACCGACGCGCCGAAGAAGTACTTCATCGTGCTCGTCGACACGCCGGACGCGTCGCTACGCGCGCAGCCGTCGTACGAGCTCGCGCCGCACAAGTCGCTCGAGGTGCCGTTGTTTGTCGACGTGCCGCGGACGTCGTTCGTCGCGGGCAAGCGCCGCGCGTACTTGAAGATCCATGACACCGAGGGATTCAGCCGCATCATCACGGTGACGCTGCTCGGTCCCGATGGAGGAACGAAATGAAGCCCGGAACGAAGTGGCTCATCGCGATCATCGGCTTGCTCGCGATCAACATGATCGCGGCGATCGTCCTGATGGTCGTCGCGAACGGCAGCGACCAGTCTCGCGTGCTGCCGTCCTACAAGACCGAGGCGCGATGAGTCCTGCCCTCCTCGCCGGCATCGTCGCGACGAGCGCGCTCGGCAGCCTGCACTGCGTCGCGATGTGCGGACCGCTCGTCGGCCTGCACGGCGGCGCGCGCTCGATGCGGCTCGCGCTCGCACACTCGCTCGGCCGGCTCACGACGTATGGCCTGCTCGGTGCGCTCGCCGGCCTCCTCGGCGGCGCGCTCGATCTCGCGGGTCGCCTCTCCGGCGTCCAGCGGATCGCGATGCTGACGGCGGGTGGTGCCGTGATCGCGGTCGGCCTCGTCCACGCCGCGCGCGCGCTCGGCATTCGCTGGCTCGCACGCGAGCGCACCGCGAAGCGCCCGGCGTTCTCGTCGGCGCTCGTCCAGCTGAGGACGCGCAAGCCGCAGACGCGCGCGTGGCTCATGGGTACGCTGACCGGGCTCATCCCGTGCGGCTGGCTGTGGGCGTTCGTCGTCACCGCGGGCAGCACCGCGCACGCAAGCGCCGGCGCGCTCGTCATGGCCGCGTTCTGGCTCGGCACGGTCCCGGCAATGGTCGGCGTGCTCGGCTTCGCCGGCCCCGTGTTCGCGCGGCTGCGCGCGCGCATGCCGGCGGTCACCGCGCTCGCGCTGATCGCGCTCGGTACCGCGACGCTCGCGCTGCGCTGGCACGATGCGGGCACGGCGCAGGTGACAGCGCCCCACTGTCCGTCCTGCCACGGCGGTGCCTCGTGACCGCGGCGGTCGCGCTCGCTGGCTGCGCTCACTGCGGCCTGCCGATTCCCGCCGGCCGCACGGGCGAGTTCTGCTGCGCCGGCTGCGAGGTCGTGCACGAGTCGATCTCGGGCTTTGGCCTCGAGCAGTTCTACGCGCTGCGCGACGAGGCTGCGCCCGCGACGACGACATCGCAGAGCTATACCGAGCTCGACGATCCGGCGTTCCAGCGCGTCCACGTCCGGACCTCTGGCGACGGCAAGGCGCATGCGGCGCTCTACCTCGCCGACCTGCGCTGCACCGCGTGCGTGTGGCTCGTCGAGGCGACGCCGCGCTGCCTCGCCGGCGTCGACGACGTTCGCGTCGACCTCGGTCGCAGCCGCGCCGACGTCACGTGGGATCCGGCCCGGACCTCGCTCGCGCAGGTCGCGCGCCACCTCGATCGGATCGGCCATCCCGCGCATCCGTATCGCGGCGTCGAGCGCGACACCCAGCGCCGCCGCGAGGACCGCGCGCTGCTCGTCAAGCTCGGCGTCGCCGGCGCCGCGGTCGGCAACCTCATGTTGCTCGCGATCGCGCTCTACGCCGGTCTGTTCGCGAGCATGAGCGCCACCGACACGACGTTCTTCCGGTGGGCATCGATGCTCGTCGCGGTCCCCGCGCTCGGCTTCGCCGCGACGCCGATGTTCAGGACCGCGCTCGGGGCGCTGCGCGCGCGCACGATGCACCTCGACCTGCCGCTCTCGATCGGGATCGTCGCCGGCCTCGCGTGGGGCAGCGCGAACGTGATCCGTGGCGTCGGCGAGATCTACTTCGACAGCCTCGCGATGCTCGTGTTCCTGCTGCTCGTCGCGCGCTGGATCGTGCTGCGCCACCAGCGCCGCGCATCGACCGCCGCCGAGCTGCTGCTCGCGCTCACGCCGAGCCGTGCGCGCCGCGTCTCCGCCGACGGCACGATCGAGGAGGTCGCGATCGAGTCGATCGTCGAGGGCGATCGCATCGAGGTTCGCGCCGGCGACACGATCGCCGTCGACGGCATCGTCGAGCGCGGCCGCTCCGCGATCGATGCCGGCCTGCTCACCGGCGAGGCGCGCCCGGTCGATGTCGCACCGGGCGACACCGTGCACGCCGGTACGGTCAACGTCGCCGGCCCGCTCGTCGTGCGCGCGACCGCCGTCGGCGAGCAGACACGCGTCGGCGCGCTCGTCGCGAGCATCGAGGCGCTGTCCGCGCGCAAGGCGCCGATCGAGCGCCTCGTCGATCGCATCGCGAGCCGGTTCGTGCCGACCGTCACCGTCGCGTCGATCCTGACGTTTGTCGCGTGGAGCTTCGTCTCGCCGGCGCTCGGGGCGGAGCATGCGATGGCACTTTTGATCGTCACCTGTCCATGCGCGCTCGCACTCGCGACCCCGCTCGCGGTCACCGTCGCGCTCGGCCGCGCCGCACGCCGCGGCATCCTCGTGAAGGGCGCCGATGCGCTCGAGCGCCTCGCGACGCCCGGCACGATGTACCTCGACAAGACCGGCACGCTGACCGCCGGCCAGCTCGCGGTCGCGTCGTGGCGAGGCGATACCGACGCGCGTCCGCTCGCCGCCGCGCTCGAACGCGGCAGCGCACATCCGATCGCACGAGCGATCACCGCATGCGCCGAGACGACGGCGACCGCGACCGAGGTCCGCGAGGAGCTCGGCCGAGGCATCACCGGAACCGTCGAGGGACGCCGCGTGATCGTCGGCTCTCCGCCATGGGTGCGCAAGCAGTGCGCGCGCGAGTCGCGCCACGATATCGAGCGCTGGATCGCCGAGGCCGCACGCGCAGCCGAGACGCCGATCGCGATCGCGGTCGACGGTACGATCGTCGCGATCGCAGGACTCGCGGATCCGATCCGCCCCGATGCGCGCGCCGCGGTCGACGCGCTCACCCGGCTCGGCTGGCACCTCGAGATCCTGTCCGGCGACGATGCACGCGTCGCCCGTGCGGTCGGCGCCGCGCTCGGGCTGCCCGCCGACCGCTGCACCGGCGAGGTCTCGCCGGAGGGCAAGCGCATGCGGGTCGAGGCGCAGCGCCGCCAGAGCCCGGTCGCGATGGTCGGCGACGGCGTGAACGACGCCGCCGCGATCGCCGCTGCCACGTGCGGCATCGCCGTGTCGGGCGCCGCCGAGATCTCGATCGAGGCCGCCGACGTCGTCCTTCGCTCGCCCTCGATCGCGGCGATCGCGGCGACCGCGGAAGGTGCGGTCGCGACGCTCGCGACGATTCGCCGCAGCCTCCGCATCTCGCTCGCCTACAACATCACCGTCGGTGCACTCGCGATCGCCGGCGTCATCCACCCGCTCATCGCCGCCGTCCTGATGCCCGCCAGCTCGCTGACGGTGCTCGGCAGCTCGCTGCGCTCGCGCGCGTTTCGAGGAGGTCGTCCGTGATCGCGCTCTACATCGTGCTTCCGCTCGCGCTCCTGATCGCTGGCGGCGCCGTCGCTGCGTTCGTGTGGACGGTCCGTTCCGGCCAGCTCGACGACGTCGACACGCCGCCGCGCCGCATCCTGTTCGACGACGATCGGCCCCGTGCGCAGGCCCTGCCGCCTCGTACGTAGTTCTACGCAGACCTTGCGCGAAATCGCTCTTAACTGGCCGATTTTGCTGGCACGGCCGAAGCAATGAGGAAGGTCATGGCAGCCGTACTCGCCCTCGTCATGGTCCCCTTGTGCTTCGCGTTCCTGCTGTTCGGTTCCGTGACCCAGCAGGAGCATTCATTCGCGAGCGCATCCGCGATGATCGTTCTCGTCGCGCTCGGCGCCGGCGTCCTCGGTGGACTCTTGCGCATGCTTCGCGGTGCCGAGGGGCCGGAGGACACGCACGCGGGATGATCAGCGAAGCGACGCGATGTACGCGACGAGCGCATCCGTCTCTCGCTCGCTGAGCACGCCGTCGAACGACGGCATCACGTCGGGAAAGCCCGGCCTCGCCTTCGCACGCGGCGAGTGCAGCGACTCGCGGATGTACGCCTCGTTCATCTCGACCGTCGAACCATCGGCGAGCGCGACCATCGATCCGAAGTCGCGGTGCAGCGACGGCCCGACGCGCGACGAGCCGTCGACCGAGTGACAGCCCGCGCAGCCCTTGCGCTCGAACACCGACGCGCCCAGCGCCTCGGGTGTCTTCGCGGCCGCCTGCTCCGGCGCGAACGAGTGCTTCGGCATCGCCGACCGCGTCATTCCGTACCAGAGCCCGAGCGCGGTGATCACGGCGATCGTCAGGACCACGCCGACGAGGTTGCGGAGGAACGCTTCGTTCATGCGATTGCGATGCACCGGGAGCGCGCCCGAGGCTGCGGCGAAGCGTCGCGCGCTCGCTTCCCTGCGGCGAGGCGAGCTGCGATTCTCGCCGACGCATGACGTGTCGACACATTGTCGCAGCTGCGGCGGGATGCGAGACCGCATTCACTGTCGATGCATCGCGCGTCACGTTCGGCCGTGGCTCGCTCGACGAGGTCGGCGATCGCGCCCGTGCGCTCGGCATGCGGCGGGTCGCGCTGTTCACCGACGCGCGGCTGCGCGTGTTGCCGTGGTTCGACGAGGTCTCGCGCTCGCTCGACGCCGCGGGGCTCGACGTCGCCGTGTTCGACGCGGTCGCGATCGAGCCGACCGATGCGAGCTTCGAGGCGGCCGCGCTGTTCGCGCGCGACGCGAAGGCCGATGGTTACGTCTCGCTCGGCGGCGGCTCGGTGATCGACACGTGCAAGGCGGCGAACCTGCTCGCGAGCCATCCCGCGCCGCTGCGCACCTACGTCAACGCGCCACTCGGCGAGGCGAGGCCGGTGCCCGGTCCGCTCGCGCCGCACATCGCCTGCCCGACGACCTCGGGGACCGGCAGCGAGGTCACCGGCATCGCGATCTTCGACTGGCTCGCGCATCACGCGAAGACCGGCATCGCATCGCCGCGGCTACGGCCGAGCGAGGCCGTCGTCGATCCGCGCACGACGAGCACGCTGCCGGCGAGCGTCGTCGCGGCGAGCGGGATGGACGTCCTCTGCCACGCGCTCGAGTCGTACACGGCCCGACCGTACCTGCAGCGCGCCGCGCCGAACGCGGCGACCGCGCGGCCGATGAGCCAGGGCCGAAACCCGTGGAGCGACCTCGGCTGCCGCGAGGCGATGACGCTTGCGAACACGTACCTGCGCCGCGCCGTGCACGACGCGAGGGACGCCGAGGCGCGCGAGCAGATCATGTGGGCGGCGACGCTCGCGGGCATCGCGTTCGGCAATGCGGGCGTCCACGTGCCGCACGCGATGGCGTATGCGGTCGCGGGACGCGTGCGCGACTTCTCGCCCGACGGGTATCCCGAGACACCGATCGTGCCGCACGGCATGGCGGTCTCCGTCGGTGCGCCGGCGGTGTTCCGCGCGTTCGGCACGTTCTGCGCCGATCGCCACCTCGAAGCGGCCGGCCTGCTCGGCGCGGACATCCGCGGCGCGAACGCCGACGACGCCGGCGACCTGCTCGCGGCGAGGGTGATCGAGCTCGCGCGGTCGATCGGGATCCCGAACGGTCTCGCCGGTGTCGGCTACGCAGCGACCGACATCGCCGATCTCGTCGCCGGTACGATGCCTCAACAGCGCCTCCTCGCGAACGCGCCGTGCGAGGTCGACGCCGCGTGCCTGCACGAGCTGTTCGAGCGCGCCCTGACCTACTGGTGATCCGATGCCACCCGAACGACCGACGATCGAAACCTACCCGTACATCACGCCGATCACGACGCGGTGGATGGACAACGACATCTACGGTCACATCAACAACGTCGCGTACTACAGCTTCTTCGACAGCGCGGCGAATCGGTTCCTGATCGAGCGAGGCGGACTCGACATCGCGAACGCGAGCGTGATCGGGCTCGTCGTCGAGTCGAAGTGCACCTACCACGCGGCGCTCACGTATCCGCAGCCGATCCGCGCGGGCGTGCGCGTCGACAAGCTCGGCCATCGCGCGGTGACGTACGGGATCGCGATCTTTTCCGACGATGATCCGCGCGCGGCCGCACACGGCTACTTCGTCCACGTGTTCGTCGACCGCACGACGCGCACGCCGACGCCGATTCCCGAGTCGATCCGCGCCGCGCTCGCCTCGATCGCCGTCGAGGTCGCACCGTGAAGGCGCTCGTCCTGCGTCGCTACGGTGGTCCCGAGGCGATGAGGATCGAGGACCGGCCGCCACCGGTCGTCGGTGGGCGCGATGTCCTGATCGACATCAGGGCCGCCGGCCTGAACCCACTCGACGCGAAGCTGCGCGAGGGCAAGGTCAAGCTCGCGGTGCCGCTGAAGCTACCCGCGGTCCTCGGCTCCGATGTCGCCGGCGTCGTCACCGCGTGCGGTGGCGAGGTGACGAAGTTCAATGTCGGCGACGAGGTGTTCGCGCGGCTCGAGAAGCTGCGGATGGGCGGCTTCGCCGAGGAGGTCGCGGCGCACGAGGACGTCGTCGCGAAGAAGCCGGCGAACACGACATTCGCCGACGCCGCAGCGGTCCCGCTTGCCGGGCTTACCTCGCTCCAGGCCCTGCGCGACGTCGCCAAGCTGAAGGCCGGCCAGCGCGTGCTGATCCACGCCGGCGCGGGTGGCGTCGGCTCCCTCGCGATCCAGATCGCGAAGATCCTCGGCCTGCACGTCACGACGACGACGAGCACGAAGAACGTCGAGCTCGTCAAGCAGCTCGGCGCCGATGAGGTCATCGACTACACGAAGGAGCGCGTCGTCGACCGCGCGAAGGATCTCGACGCGGTGTTCGAGACGCTCGGCGGCGCGAGCGAGCTCGAGGCGCTCCGCATCGTCAAGCGAGGCGGCGTCGTCGTCGGTATCGGCGGCCTGCCCGACCTCGCATTCGCGCGCGAGTGGCTGCCCGTGTTCGTGCGCCCCGCGCTGTGGCTCATGACGGCGAGGCGCCGCCGCATCGCGAAGGAGCACGGCACGCGGTTCGAGTATCTGTTCATGCGGCCTGACGGCAAGGAGCTCGCCGAGCTCGCCGCGTGGATCGACGAGGGCAGACTGCGACCGATCCTCCATCGCACGTACCCGTTCGCGGAGATCGGCGAGGCGTTCGTCGAGCTCGAGCGCGGTCACGCCCGCGGCAAGATCGTCGTCACGAATCAGCCCGCGAATAGCTCGTCGACGTAGCACCACTTCCAGTTCTCGCCCGGCTCGAACGACTGGACGACCGGGTGATGCGTCGAGAGGAAGTGCTTCGTCGCATGCTTGTTCTTCGACGAGTCGCAGCAGCCGACGTGGCCGCAGTGCAGGCAACGCCTCAGGTGGACCCAGCTATCGCCGAGCTCGAGGCATTCCTTGCAGCCGTCCGTCGTCGGGGCCGCGTCATCGTGCGTACGTAGGTGCGAACACGTTGACATCGCTGATTGCTCCTTCGAATCCACGTTCGAGCGCCATGCGGTCCCAGCCGCCGAGCGTCGCGGCCGCGTCGTATGCGCTCTGGAAGAAGTCGAGAACGAGCACGTCGGGCTCGTCGGCATCCCGGAGGTCGTCGTAGTCGAGGTAGAAGCCGCGCAGCTGCGCGTTGTAGTACGCCTCCTGCGGCGAGACCCTCGCGACGGGAAACCCGGATGGCTCGGGGGCCGCGTACGCGTAGAACGCGGGCCTGCGGTAGCGGTTGTCGCCGGCCCACCAGCCGATGCTGAACAGCTCGTGCGAGTAGGCCTCGCGCTCGATCGGATCGGCAGGCGGCGCCGTGATGCAGCGGCGGCCCGAGAACCGCGACAGCGAGAGATCGAAGTGGCCCCAGTACAGCTGCACCGGGCTCTGCTTGCCGATGTACTGACTGCGGAATCGCCCCATCTCGGTCGCAGCCCATGACGCGGCGTGGTGCCAGCGCAGCACGTACTCCTTGTCGTACGACGCATGCTCGAAATCACGATCGAGCGGGATGCGATTCTCGATCTCGGCGGGAATCGTATTGATGTGGACCTCGATCCGCGCGTCCTCGAGGCTCGCCATCACGTCGGCGTAGACCTCGGCGACCGAGCGAGGCCCGAGCTGGACCACCCAGATCGATCCGTCGCTCGTCCGAAGACGCAGGACGTCATCGATGAAGTCCATCTCCATGTCGAAACACCGCTCGCCGTACGGAATCGTATCGGTCGAGATGCCATGCGACGTGACCTGCAGGGCTACGTTCCACCAGTGATTCACGTGCGGAGTCAGCTTGAGCTGGATCTTCCCCAGGATCTGAGACCAGCGATGAATCGTCTCGCGCGTGTCGCTCCACGCGTCGAACGGCAGCTCCTGCAGCTCGGGATGCATGACAAGCAGCGAAGCATCCGTCGTGCCGTGCGTCATACCGCCCGACGCCGACGCTCCTCTCGCTGTCGGCATACCTAGTATGCGTAAACGCTGGTCTGTCCGTTGCAACCCGAGGGATCGGGAGTCGGCCAGTGACGGAAGCCAGCCCACACGTCGATCGACTTCGCGCCCGCCTCGCGACGCTGACGCATCACGCAGTCCCTTCGATCATCGTCGCGAACGAGATTGGCCTCATCGAGCACGTCGATCCCGAGCTGGCGCGCTCGCTGCGGTGGCGCGTCGACCAGCTCCTCGATCAGCCGCTGACGACGATCATCCCGCGTAGGTTCCGCGATGCGCACAATCTCGGCTTCTCGCGGTTCTTGATGACGCGCGAGCCGACGCTGCTCGACCGGCCGCTCGGCCTGTGGGTCGCGACGGCCTCGGGCGACGAGCTTCGCGCCGAGCACGTGATCACGGGCATGCTCGTCGAGCGAGGCTGGGTGTTCGGCGCGACGATCGACGTCGTCGGAGAGGAGGTCGCACTCGATGCTCGCTGAGCCCCCACAGGCGCGGCCGTTGTGCGTGCTCGTCGAGCAGCTGCACGCGACACTCGGGCGGTTCTCGCTCGCGCTGTCGCTCGCACGCGATGCGCTCGCGTGGCTCGACGCACATGGACGCATCATCTGGTGCAACCGCGCGTTCGATCGACTCGCCGGCGTCGACCACACCGCGCTGCTCGGCGAGCCGGTGACCGAGCTGCTCGTCCTCGAGCGCGACGGCCACCCGGTGACGGGCGAGCTCCATCCGGCGGTCCGCATCCTCGCCGAGGTCGACGAGCTGCTCGAGAACTACGACGCGACGATCGGCGATCGCCGGGCCGTCCTCGAGGTGTACGGGCGCCGAGGGAGGATCGAAGGCCAGCCGGCGGCGGTGCTCGTGATCCAGGACGTCACCGAGCGCGAGCGCGCGAGAGCCGAACTGAGCACCGCGAATACACGACTCGCGTCGGCGAACCAGGAGCTCGAGGCATTCAGTTACTCGGTCTCACACGATCTGCGCGCGCCGCTGCGCGCGATCAACGGATTCAGCCAGGTCTTGCTCGAGGACTACGGCACCGTGCTCGACGCCACCGGCAAGGACTACCTCCAGCGCGTGCGCAAGGCCGCGCAGAACATGGGCAAGCTGATCGACGACCTGCTGCGCCTGTCGCGCGTGACACGCGCCGACCTCGCGTGGACGACCGTCGACCTGTCCGCTGCTGCACGCGAGAGCGTTCGCGAGCTCGCGGCGAGCACACCGGAGCGCAGCGTCGACGTCGAGATCCCCGACGGTCTCGCGGCATGCGGCGATGCGAGGCTGCTCGGCGTCGCGCTCCAGAACCTGCTCGATAACGCATGGAAGTTCACGAGCAAGACCACGAACGCACGGATCGAGGTCGGCGTGGCGGACGAGAACGGCGAGCGCACGTTCTTCGTCCGCGACAACGGCGCCGGCTTCGACGAGGCGTACGCGGACAAGATGTTCGGCGCCTTCCAGCGCCTGCACGCGGCCGACGAGTTCCCCGGCACCGGAATCGGGCTGGCGATCGTGCGCCGGATCATCCATCGCCACGGTGGCCGCATCTGGGCAACGGGGGCTCTGGACACCGGCGCGACGCTTCACTTCACGCTTCCAACCGACGGGGAGTGCCGCACATGACCGAGGCGAAACCTGCCACTCCCCTGTCCGTTCTGATCGTCGACGATTCGGAGAACGACACGTTCTTCGTCTCGCGCGCGCTCGAGCGCGCCGGGTTCGAGCTCTACACCAAGCGCGTCGACACGCCCGACGCGATGGCCGCCGCGCTCCACGAGCACTCGTGGGACGTGATCCTCGCCGACTTCAGCATGCCGCACTTCAGCGGGCCGCTCGCGCTCGAGGTCCTGCAGAAGGCGGACCTCGACATCCCGTTCATCCTCGTGTCGGGCACCGTCGGCGAGGAGACCGCGGTCGCGATGATGAAGGCCGGCGCGAGCGACTTCGTGCTCAAGGACCACCTCGGGCGGCTCGCGGCCGTCGTCGCGCGCGAGCTCCGCGAGGCCACGATCCGGCATCAGCGCCGGTGGGCGGAGGCGGCGCTGGAGACGCTCGCCGAGGCCGGGCGCCTTGCCGTCGAGGCTCCCGACTTCGAGTCGGTCGTCAGTCGCGCTGCCGAGCTCGTCGTGCCTCGCCTCGCCGACTGGTGCACCGTCTACGCGCGCGATCGGCGGACGATCACGGACGCCGTTGCCGTCGCGTGTCGGCCGGGTGTCGATCGCGCCGCGCTCGAGGAGCTCGCGCATAACCACCCGCCGGTGCTCGAAGCGACGGATCCCGTGTTCGGCGAGGTCCTCCGCACGCGCCAGCCGACGCTGCTCCGCAGCATCGAGGACGACGAGCTCGTCAACCTCGCGCGCGACGATGCGCAGCTGCGCTTGCTGAGCCGGCTCGAGCCCCGATCGCTGATCGTCATCCCGCAGGTCGTGCGCGAGCGCCTGACGGGCGTGCTCGTGCTCGCGTCGCAGCAGCGCTGCCGGTACAGCGAGGCAGACCTCGGGATCGCGAACGACATCGGCGGCCGGTTCGCGCTCGTCATCGAGAACGCGCGTCTGGCGCGCGAGCGCGATGAGTTCATCTCGACCGCGGTCCACGAGATCAAGACGCCGCTCGCGGTCATCAAGATGGCCGTCCAGATGGCGAGCGAGCTGAGTCCGGACCAGCGCGCAGAACGCTTGCCCGGCCTCCTCGATCGCCTCGATCGCCAGGTCAACCGGCTCACGCGGCTCGTCAACGAGGTGCTCGAGGTGTCTCGCATCGATCTCAAGCGCCTCGTGCTGTCGCGCGCGCCGGTCCACCTCGATTCGCTCGTCGAGAGGGCCGTCGCCGAGGTCCAGGATGTCAGCGCACAGCACCACATCGAGATCCGCCGTAACGATCCGGTCACGGTCGATGCGGACTCCGAGCGCATCGAGCAGGTGCTGACCAATCTGCTCGTGAACGCCGTCAGGTACTCACCCGGCCGCGACTCGATCGAGGTCGAGTCACGCCGGCAGGACGGCGAGGCGGTGGTCTGCGTGCGCGATCACGGCATCGGGATCCCCGCCGACAAGCAAGGTCGCATGTTCGAGCGTTTCTATCGCGCACACGTCGGCACACAGTACGAGCACACGTCGAGTCTCGGCGTCGGGCTGTACGTGTCGCGCGAGCTCGTCACGAGGCACGGTGGACGGATCGGGTTCGAGAGTACGGAGGGCAAGGGCTCGACGTTCTGGTTCAGTCTCCCGATCCTCAAGGAGGCGCCGCAATGACGGAACGCCCGCGCCCGCTCGTCCTCATCGTCGAGGACGATCCGGACCTCCTCGAGCTCGAGCGCGACGCACTCGCCGAGAAGGGCTATCGAGTTGCCACCGCGGCGAACGGCGAGGAGGGTCTCGAGCGGATCGCCGAGGAGCAGCCACAGCTCGTCCTGCTCGACATGCGCATGCCGGTGATGGACGGCTGGACGTTCGCGCGCATGCTCCGCGACCGCTACGGACGGCGCATCCCACTCGCGGTGATCACCGCAGCCGAGGACTCCAAGCTGCGCGCCGACGAGATCGGAGCAGACGCCGACCTCGGCAAGCCGTTCGAGATGCGCGAGCTGTTCGAGCTGGTCGCCGACACGATCGGAGATCCATGACGCGTCACACGTATGACATGGGCATCATCGGCAACTGCGGGTACCTCGCGCACGTCGACATGTCGGCGCGGATTCGCTGGCTGTGCATGCCGCGCTTCGATAGCAGCTTCGTGTTCGGCGATCTGCTCGATGCCGAGAAGGGCGGCGAGCTGTGCGCGTCGGGCGTCGACGTGACGTCGACAACGCAGGAGTACGTGTGGAACACGAACGTGCTGCAGACAACGGTGACGACCCGCCACGGCACGTTCAGGGTCACCGACTGCGCACCGAGGTTCGAGCAGTACGGCCGCGTGTACAGGCCGCTCATGTTGATCCGCAAGCTCGAGCGGATCGCGAACACGCCGCGGATCAAGATCGTCTGCCGGCCACGCGGCGACTACGGCGCGCTCGACCCGCAGGTCGCGCCACAGAGCAATCACGTGCGCTACCAGATCGGCAGCGACGTCGTTCGCCTCAACACGGATATCCCGACGAGCTACATCGTCGACGAGCGGTCGTTCGTGCTCGGCGAGACCTCGTACATCATCCTGACCTGGAACGTCCGGCTCGAGGCGGCACTCGCGACGACCGCCGAGGACTTCATCCAGCGCACGTGCGATTACTGGCAGCGCTGGGTCCGCGGCTGCGCGATCGGCCGCTTCTACCAGCGCGACGTGATCCGCTCTGCGCTCGTGCTGAAGCTGCACCAGTACGAGGACACGGGTGCGATCATCGCATCGGCGACGACGAGCTTGCCGGAGGCCCCGGGTACGGGCCGCACGTGGGATTACCGCTACTGCTGGCTCCGCGACGCGCACTTCTGCCTCACTGCCTTCAACCGACTCGGCCAGTTCGAAGAGATGCAGCGGTTCGCGAAGTTCATCGAGAACATCGCCGCCGCGGGTCCGGGCGATCGCTATCCGCCGGTCGTCGGCATCGAAGGCTCGCTCGCCCTTCCCGAGCGCATCGTGCCGCTCAGCGGCTATGACGGCAACGGTCCGGTGCGCGTCGGCAACGCGGCGTACGAGCAGGTTCAGAACGATATCTACGGTCAGGTCATCTACGCACTCCTGCAGCTCTACGTCGACGAGCGGTTCCCGAGAGAGCCGCGAGCCGCGTCGCGCCATCTGATCGCGAGCCTGCTCGGAATCATCGATCGATGCCTCGACGATCCGGACGCGAGCCTCTGGGAGTTTCGCGAGATCGAACGCCGTCACGTTTACACGGCGCTCTCGCACTGGGTCGGAGCGAAGTCTGCGCAGAAGATCGCACGCACCGTCGGCGACGAACCACTGCGCCGCGCTGCCACCCGGCTCGTTGTCCGTGCGGAAGCGCGCGTCGAGGCCTGCTACGACGAGCAGCAAGGCGCGTACATGCAGGAGCCGGGAAGCCCCTACCATGACGCGAGCACACTCCAGCTGATCACGCTCGGCTATCTCGACCCGCGATCGGAGCGCGCGGCGCGGCAGCTCGAGGCGATCGAAAAACATCTGCTGACCAGGGGCGGCCTGATCTATCGCTACACGCACCCCGACGACTTCGGCATGCAGACGACCGGATTCCTCGTGTGCTCGTTCTGGTACGTCGAGGCGCTCGCCGCGATGGGCCGCCTCGAGCCAGCGCTCAAGGAGCTCGAGCTACTTCGCGGCTACGCGAATCACCTCGGCCTGTTCAGCGAGGACGTCGAGCCCGACACGCAGAGCCAGTGGGGGAACTTCCCGCAGGCGTATAGCCACGTCGGGCTCATCAACGCGGTCCTGCGCATCAGCAGCAAGATCGAATATCCCGAGTTCTACTGACCGCGTGGCGCTCCGCCGTCGCGTAGAGCAGCCCGAGCGGCAGGCCGTAGAGCAGGACGAGCATCGCGAACACCGGGACCGCTGGCACGACGAGCAGCCACGGCCAGCGAAGCGGCACGACGAGCCGGAAGCTGACGAGCCAGACCATCGCGCCGTAGATCATCCCGATCGCCGCCTCGCGTGGCAGCGAACGTCGCGTCCTCAGCGTCAGCGCCGAGTTGTAGACGCCGTAGAAAAGCCCGAACATCGCGGAGAAGTACTGCAGTGTGATCACGCCGAGCACGACTGCCGTCGCGGCCGGCGTCTGCGCGAATGCGGCAGGTCCGAGCAACACGCTCGCGAGCGAGCGGAACACGATGATCGGTGGACCACCATCGATCACCGTCGCGAGAACGAGCCCGAGCCCGAGCACGGTACCGGCGATGAGCCCGTAACCGGTTCCTTCCTTGATGCTCCTGCCGACGTCCGACATCGCAGATCTTACGGAGCAAACGCCGTGCGCCGCGCGATGCACGTGGCGACCGCGCTCGCTGCGCGCGATCGCCGCAGAATGCAAAACCTCCCGAGCGAGCACTCAGCGGCGTCGCCACACGGTCGCGCCGTGCGGCCACCACGCGAGGCTTCCGCCGTTGAGCTCGAGGAGCCAGCCGACGATGCGCTCGGTGCGTTCGTTCGTCTTCGCGTGTTTCGCGAGCACGCATTTCGCGCCGACACCGGGCGCCGGATGATTCGTGAACACGAAGTCGCCGACACCGATCGCCTCGATCAAGACCTGCTCGACTCCACTCTCAAACGTCGCCTTCATGAGTTGCGAGGCGCTCGGCGAGCAAGGTCTCTGCCACGCGAGGAGAGTTGATTCGAGCGCAATTCGCGCATTACCTGCACCGTCATTCTCGAACACCGCGATGGATGCGCATGTTGTCTCGGGAGCTTGATCGGCGGCTGGAACATGCCCTGCACCACGGGCCGCGCTGATGAATGAGTCGGAGCAGAACGATGGCGTTCCAGTCACGATCGAAGACGATCCGACGGCGCGTCGCGAACTGTTTCCGGATCGCCGTACCGCCGGCAAACGTCTCGCGCACGCACTCGCGCAGCACCTGAGCGCGAACACGCTCGTGATCGGTCTCGCGCGCGGAGGCATCGTCGTTGCCGACGAGATCGCGCGCACGCTCGAGCTCCCGCTCGACGTGTGGCTCGTACGAAAGATCGGCGTCCCGTTTCGTCCCGAGATCGCGATGGGCGCGCTCGCAGAAGGAGCGAGCCTCATCGTCGATCGCGACATCGTCGCGTGGACATCGACGACGAACATGCAGCTCCGGAATCTCGTCCATCACGCAGCTCAGCAGATCCGCGAACGCGCGCGCCGGTATCGCGCGGGACGACCGCGCCCCGACGTGCGCAACCGAGATGTGTTTCTCGTCGATGACGGAATCGTGACAGGAGGAACGCTGCGCGCTGCGATACGTTCGCTCCGCAAGTGCGGCGCGAAGCGCGTCGTGGTCGCGGCGCCTGTTGCGGGACCCGCAGCGCTACAGGTGCTCGCGTACGAGGCCGACGAGATCGTGTGCCTCGCGCGCCCACTCCATCTCGTCAGCGTCGGCGCGTGGTACGCCGACTTTCATCAGGTGCCCGATCGCGAGGTGGCGTACTTGCTCGCTAGTGCAGCGGTTGGTCGCCCGGCGCGTTGAACTGTGCGTCGCTCTCTTCCTCGATCTCGAGCTCGAACAACCGCAGGTCGAGCACCTCTTCCGCCGACGGCCCATCGGGACACGCCACGCGCTGTGCAATCAAGCGCACGAGATCCTCGATGATCGCGACCTCGTCTGCGTAGGAGTCCGCGCGCTCGATGCACTTATCGATGCAGCGCAGGCGCCGCTCGCACAGCTCGAGTCGCTTGGCGTGACCGTGATCGATCCGGAGAGCATCGCGCAGACGCTGAAGCTGCCCGCGATCCGACATCGCGAGCGCCTGCCGCACGCGCTCCTGACCGAGCATCAGTGACGCGTACCGGTCGAGCAGCGCCTCCAGATCCATCCGATCCGCGAGCGCCGGATCCGTATCCTCGACCTCGTCGACGAGCCTCGTCAGCTCGGCGAGCCGATCGCGGCCGATGCTCCCGTTGGGCAGCGAGCGTTCGCGAGCATCTCGCCGCGCGCGCTTCGCACGACGTGCCGCACGTGTCGCACGCAGCGCGCGCGCCGGACGCGTGTTCATCACGATGTACATACCGAGCACGCAGACCACGAACGCGACGAGAGCGAGCGAGCCGACCGTCATCATCACGCCACTCGTGAGTGTCCCGAGTGCGAGAGCAGTCGCAGTGCTTCGCGACGAACGTGTCTTCGTCGACGCAGGCAGCGCACGAGGCCGAAGAGCAAGCGCCACCGTCGCCGTCTCGTTTGCCATGCGAGTCGGCGAGTACAATCGACATGCCACGCGCACGAGCGACGTTCGTGCGTAGATAAAGAAATGGTTCGCTCGCAGCGAACCGGTACGAAGCCGCGGCATGCGTTGCGTGTGAAGCCACGTCTGTACTTTCTCGTCGGTGATGACGGTGCTCGACGCGCGCACGATCGCACACGTTTGGCGTCGCAATTCTGATCGTTCCGGATTCTAGAATTGCGTAATTCTCCGGATAGCATCGAGCGCTCAGCAACGGCATCAATGGCGTCATGTACGGCATCACTGACGGTGAGAAGAACGGTGGCGTGGTTGCCGACGAAGATCTGGGGGATCTGGGGGATCGTCCGATGCGTCTGGCCCGCGGCACCGTCGAGCAGCTGCCGCAGCTGTTGCCGACCGTCACGAGTGTCTCGTTCGACTCCGACCTCGATATCGAGGAGGCGAGCGATGCCGTCTTCTTGATCAACAGCGAAGGCCGGATCACCTCGGTCAACGTGCTGGCGGAGGAGCTGCTCGGTGAATCGCGCGACGACCTCGTCGGCGAGATGTTCGACGACTGGATTCACTGCGAGAGTGACCCGCGCTCGCGCCTCGCGATTCCGCCGAGGGGGCTTCGCTTCGTGAGCGCGCGTCGCGGCGTCTTCATGTATCAGCGCAACGGCGAGCGCCTGGGTCTCGATCTCACGGTCTGCTCGGACGAGCAGGGCAACGGCATCATCCTCGCGCGCCCCTCGGCCGCACGGCATCGCGATTCGCTCCGCGAGGAGGAGGTCGCCGAGATCGTGCACGACCTGAAGAGCCCGCTCGCGACGATCGCGCTCGACGCTCAGCTCCTGTCGCAGCGCCGCAGCGATGAGGACATGCACGCTAGCCAGTGCGCCCGTATCGAGCGCAACATCGTTTACATGGATCGCCTCGTCCAGGAGCTTCTCGATCTCTGTGCGATCGATGCCGGAAAACTTCAACTCGATCGAAAACCGGCCGAGCTCGGCGACGTGCTCCAGCACGTCCTCGCGAGAGTGCCCTCCGGTGAGCGCTCGCGGATCCGGGTCGAGGTGCAGGGCCCGGTCGTCGTCGCATGCGACGAGCCTCGCATCGAGCGCGTGCTCGCGAACTTCGTCGAGAACGCGTTGAAGTATGGTCATCGCGGCTCCGACGTGATCGTCCGACTCACGATTGCCGCATCGTGCGCACGTGTCTCGGTCATCGATGACGGCCCCGGCCTCACGGCGCAGGAGGCAGCGGGGGTGTTCGACAAGTTCAAGCGTGCGTCGTCCTCGATCGGGCAGCCCGGATCGGGGCTCGGCCTGTTCGTGTGCCGCAAGATCATCGAGGCCCACGGCGGCCGGATCGGCGTCGAGAGCATGAAGGGCGCGGGCTCGCGCTTCTACTTCGAGCTCCCCGTGAGCGCGCGCGCCGGCGCGAAGGTCGAGGTCGCCCGTCGCGTGGCACGGGTCCGCCGTTACATCCTGATCGTCGATGACGAGCGCGACCAGGCGGAGGGCCTCGCCGAGCTCCTGCATGACGAGGGCTACGAGACCGCGGTCGCGCTGACCGCCGGCCAGGGCATCCAGCTCGCGCGCACGCGCCGTCCCGACGTCGTCGTGGCCGATGCAAGGCTCCGAGGTACGAGTGGCGTCGACATGCTGTTCCGGCTCGAGCAGGAGCTCGGCACGTTCAGCAGCATCGTCCTGACCGGACTCCCGCCGGAGGATCCGAACGTCGCGTCTGCCGTGCGCCGGCTCGGCTCGGTCTACGTGCCGAAGCCGGTCGATATCGATCGACTCGTCAGCGTTCTGCAGTGGACCTAGCGCGGAATTTTTTTGTCTCGCTGAACGCCGCGTTTTGCTGCGACGGATGACAGCGACGGTCGCCGATGATCGAGGGGACCTCGTCGGCGAATACGTATTAATACGGATAGACAAATATCGCCTGTGGGTAGATAGGTTTCGCCCTACGACGCAGTGCTTCCAAGCGACGCAGCAATTGCGGATCGAGGGAGCTGTCGTGAGCCTCGCTGGTACTCATCAACTCGATCTTCGGTAGTCCACGAGATGGCATGCTAACTGCTGGGGTGCAGGCCCAAATGGTCGCGGTACTCAGGTCACAGGTGTTGGTAGTCGACGATCATCCGCTCTTCCGGGCGGGGCTCGCTCAACTGCTATCGCAAGAACCAGATCTGGAAGTTGTCGGCGAGGCGGGGAATGCAACGGACGCGGTATCGATGCTTCGGCGCGATCCTGTGGACGTCGTTGTCCTCGATGTCCTCATTCCGTCGACGTCCGGCATCTCCCTCGCCGCGCAGCTTCTCGAGGTGCGCACCTGCAAGGTGCTCGCGCTCTCGGTGCTCGACGAGCCGGTCATGATCGCGGCGATGCTGCGCGCGGGAGCTTCTGGCTACGCGCTCAAGACGCAGCCACCACAGGAGATCATCGAGGCGATTCGCCTCGTGCTCACCGGCGGTCGCTATCTGCCGCCGCGAGCCGCGCGCGAAGAGGTGCTCGCCCGCATCAACGGCGCCGGCGACATGCCGCTGCAGCGCCTGACGCGTCGCGAGCGCGAGATCTTCGACCTTCTGATTCGCGGCTACACGAACGACGAGATCGGAACGCGGCTGTTCATCGCGCGCCGCACCGTCGAGACCCATCGCCAGCGCATCATGAAGAAGCTGGCGACGCACTCGATCGTCGACATGATCCGGCTTGCCGCGCGCCAAGGAGCGCTCGCCGAGTGAGCGGCCCCGTCGGCCAGTCGGACGATTCCGACGACGTACTCGACCTTCACTGGTTCGCAACGCTCGGCCGCGCCCTGATCGAGGAATGTGCCGGCGACACGACGTCGTTCGTCGCGAGCGCGCCGGTTCCTCTCGCCGCGTTCCTCGGCAGCCGCCACGAGCTGACCGTCGCGAGCGCCGGCTGGCGCGAGCTGTTCGGCACGCTCGCCGGAGCGCCTCGCTCGCTCTCTCCGATCTTCGATACCGCCTACCATTCCGATCGCGTCACGACGATCGACGAGCTCGTGTTCCGACCCGATGCCGACCCGAAGGGCCTCGAACGCGGCTGCAGAGTCGTCGTCTATCCCGTGCACGCGGGACCCGACAAGACGGTCACCGGCGTCACCGCCGCGTGCCTCGAGACGACGGACCTCGTCGTCGCGCGCAGGCTCGCCGCGCCGTCGCTCGCGCTCGTGTTCAGCGGCGCCGCCGGCGAGGAGCCCGACTACTTCAACAAGGAGTGGACGTCGATCACCGGTCAGTCCTCGCGCATCGCGAGGGTTCACTGGCGACACCAGATCCATCCCGATGATCGCGTCCACGTCGAGCGCATCCTCGAGGGCAAGTCGCGCGGCGCAGAGCCCGACCGCGAGATCCGGCTCCGCCGCCCCGACGGCTCGTTCCGCTGGTACCAGCTGCGCCTCCGCCGCGAGAGTCACGCCGGCAGCTCGCGCTGGTTCGCGATCGCGACCGATGCCCAGGGCGATCGCGATTCCGCCCAGAACCGCACGCTCCTGCTCGAGCAGCTGCTCGCGGCACTGTCCGAGGCCGAGCACGCGAACCGCGCGAAGGATCACTTCCTCGCGACGATCTCGCACGAGCTCCGCGCGCCGCTGACGACGATCATGCTGTGGGAGAAGGTGCTGCGCGAGCACGTCGAGAACATCGACCTACGGTCGCGCGCGCTCGACGCGATCCGGGATAGCGCGGCGACGCAGTCGCGCCTCGTCGGCGACCTGCTCGACATCTCGCGCGCGATCAGCGGCAAGCTGTTCCTCGATCGCCAGCGGATCGTGATCACCGACGTGCTCGCGGCCGCGATCGACAACGTCCGGCCGTCGGCAACCGAGCGCGAGATCCACATCGTCGCCGAGATCTCGTCGCGCACCGGCCGCGTACTCGCCGACCCGGCCCGCCTGCGCCAGGTGTTCGACAATCTGCTCTCGAACGCCGTGAAGTTCACGCCGACCGGCGGCACGATCTCGATCACCGCGGCACGCGAGCGCAACTCGATCGTCATCGAGATCAAGGACACGGGCCGCGGCATCGCGCCGGAGTTTTTGCCTCGCCTGTTCACACCGTTCAGCCAGCCCGAGGACGTGCTGACCCGCACGCAAGGCGGCCTCGGCCTCGGCCTCGCGATCGCGAAGCAGCTCGTCGCGCTGCACGACGGCACGCTCGTCGCGACGAGCGAAGGCAGCGGCCAGGGCGCGACGTTCACGATCACGCTCCCCGCCGCGATCTATCGGGCCGAGTCACCGGTCGCTGGCTCGCCCGAGCCCGGCATTCCGCAGCTGCACGGCACGACGGTGCTCGTCATCGACGACGATCCTCGCGTCCGCGATGCACTCGCGCTGCTGCTCGGCCGACTCGGCACGCGGATCCTGTCGACGTCGTCGGCTCGCGAGGCCCGCGCGGTACTTCACCGCGAGCAAGCCGACGTCGTGCTCTGCGATCTCGCGATGCCACACGAGGACGGCTTCAGCTTCGTCCGCGTGCTTCGCGTCTGCCCCGGCAGCCAGCGCGACATCCCCGCGATCGCGCTCACCGCCTATGCTTCCGATGACGATCGCCGGCGCTGCGCCGAGGCCGGCTTCGATGCCCACGTCGCGAAGCCGGTCGACCTGCACGAGCTCGCGACGACGATCAAGTACGCGCTCGCGACGCGCATGCAGCAGCGGGCGTGAGCTACCGGCGGTACAGCGGCAGCTCGAAGTAGAACCGCGAGCCCGAGCCCTCCCCGCTCTCGACGCCGATGAGGCCGCCGTGCGCCTCGACGATCTTGCGGCTCACGTAGAGCCCGAGCCCCGAACCATCGAGACGCGAAGCGCCGCGGCAACGGTGGTGCTTGACGAACAGCGAGCGCATCTCGTCCGGCGTCAGCCCCGGCCCGCCGTCGATGACCGAGACGCGCGCGACCGCTCCTTCGGCCTCGAGCCTGACGGTGACGGGGTGGTCCGGCGCGTACTTCAGCGCGTTGCCGACGAGGTTCGCGATGACGCGCTCGATGCGCGGCACGTCGACGAGCACCATCGCCGGCGCCTCCGCCTCGATGCGAACCGTCGAGTGATCGCTCGTCGCGAGCATTCGATCGACGGTGTCGAGGACGATGTCACGGAGGTCGGTCAAGGCAGGGATGACCTCGAGGCGCGCCGAGTCCATGCGCGAGAGATCGAGCAGCTCGTGCACCAGCCTGTCCATTGACTCGACGTTGCGCTGGATCCGGCGTAGCGCACGGCGCTGTTCACATACCGACTGCTCACCGAGCTTTCCGTCGAGACATTCGACCTCGAGCGCGATCACCGCGAGTGGACTCTTCAGATCGTGCGTGATGGCAACGACATCGTCTTCGAGAAGACCCGCCGCGTCCTCGCAATCCATACGCCCCATCCCTGGATCCTTTCTAGCCGCAAGGACAAGCGGCCGTCATTCCAGATATAGGGCCGACAGCTTTCAGTGCATATCAGCTGTTCTACGGATTCTGTTTGTAGTTGTAGGTGGTGCGTCGTCGAGGTTCGACGTGGATCGTGCTGGAGCTCAGCGACAAGCGGGCCTTCGATCACGGCGCTCGCTCGACGACGCGACCGAAGGCCGGTGCATCGCATAGACCAACGTTTCGTCGACGAATTGACCGAACGACGCGCGGCACGAGCCGTCGGTACGGCGCATCTGGTAGTGCGGTAGGTGTGCTCGCGCGCGTCGAGCCGCCACGAAGGTCGTGAATCCCCGACCGGAACGCAACGTTCTGTAGGGCACGCTGCATGCTTTGGGCAGCGACCATGCTGGACATCATCATGGCGGCGTCGAAGAGATGTGGAGAATTGATCGGTGGGAAGTACGTACTGGGTGATGTCATCGGCGCCGGCGGGATGGGAGTCGTCTATGGTGCAGTCCAGCGTTCGCTTGGTCGCCGCGTCGCGATCAAGATGCCGCGTCCCGACGCGCCGGTGCAGGCCGACGTGCTTCAGCGGTTTCGTACGGAGGCGTTCGTCGCCGGCAGGCTCTGGCATCGCAACATCGTCGCGGTAATCGACTACGGCGATTGCGGTGGCGTGCCGTTCCTCGTCATGGAGCACGTGCATGGTGTCCTGCTCGGTCGGCTCCTCGGGAGTCACGGACCTCTCGACGTCGACGTCGCGCTCGATCTCACATCGCAGATCCTCGACGCACTGGCGGAGTCCCACGCGTGCGGGATCATCCACGCCGACGTCAAGGCAGACAACGTGCTCGTCGAGTCGACGCGCAGCGGCGGTCTGTCTGCGCGGCTGTTCGACTTCGGACTCGCGAAGGCGCATCCGCCAGACAAGGCTAACGACACGCATCTCCTCTACGGAACGCCCGAGTACATCGCGCCGGAGCTGATCCAGGGCCAGCCGGCATCCCCTGCCTCGGATGTCTACGCGACCGGTGTCCTGCTCTACGAGCTCCTGACCGGCTCGACGCCGTTTGCCGGCGGCTGCACGCAGGAGATCCTGTCCCGCCAGCTCAACGACGATCCGATCGCGCCGTCGCGCCGGCGAGGTGATCTGTTCATCCCCGCGGTCGTCGAGTCGCTCGTCATGCGCGCGCTCGCGAAGCATCCGGGTGAGCGGTTCGAGGATGCCGAGATGTTCGGCTCCGAGATCCGTCGGGTGCGAAGCTCGCTCGCGCGCACGAGCCAGCCGCTCGCGCCGCTCTTGTTCTCGACCACCGGACCGACCCAGCGCTGGCCGCAACACAACCTGCCGAAGCGATCGAAGGGGATGACGCTTCGCGAGGGTCGCGGCGCGCTCGGCCACCTCCATCACGAGGCCGAGGCCGCGAACGCCGTAGGTGACTCCGACCGGATGGTCCACGCATATCTCGCGATCGCGCGCACGCTCGTCGATCAGCACGAACCCGAGCAGGCGATTGCCGAGCTCGAGCGGGCGGTCGAGCGACTCACCGCCGAGGTCGAGGCCGGACGCTCGACGCCGTCATTGTGGTGCGTGCTGCTCACTCTCGCCGCGCTCTACGGGCATCTCGGTGACCGCGGACGCGCGCGTCGGTTGGTGCGGTCGGCACACGAGCACGCGACACGCGTCAGCTCGGCCATCGGCCAGGAACGTGCTGCAACGCTCCTCGCGCGCTTGGAGCGCAGCATGGCCATGCAGAAGCCCTCCTCAGCCGAACGTTGACGGCACGCAGGATGCACATTCGCCCTTCATGGAGCCGAGAGTGCTCGTTGCTGACGATGATGCCGATACGCTGACGCTGGTCTCTAATGCAATTGAAGGTCTCGGCTACACGGTCATTCGCGCCGACGATGGTAACGAGATGCTCCAGATGCTGGCCGAGGGAAACTACCAGCTCATCATCACGGACGTGGCGATGCCGTGGATGACCGGCCTGCAGGTCGCGCACAGTGCCCGCACGGCGGGCGTGTCATCCCCGGTGATCGTGATGACTGCTTCGAGGATCCGCCACGAGGATGTCGCACTGCTCGGCGACAACGCGGTGCTCCTCCACAAGCCGTTCAGCCTGTCGCGGCTGCGGGACGTTGTGCGTCGGCTCCTGACGTCTGATCGCGAGTGTTGCCGATCGGGAACTCGACCCTGATCTGCGTTCCACCTGTCCTGAAGATCTGCACGATCCCGTCGAGCTGCTGGGTGAGCGAGCGCGCGATCTGGAGGCCGAAGCTCGGCGAGGTCTCCGGCGTGATGTCCGCGGGGATTCCGACGCCGTCGTCCTGGACCTCGAGCCGCAGTCGATCGACCTCGACCTCGGTGACCTCGACCGTGATATGGCCGCCGCGCCCCGATGGAAACGCGTGGCGCAGCGAGTTCGTCACCAGCTCGTTGACGATCAGGCCGCACGGGATCGCGCGATCGAGGTCGAGCAGCACGGACGGTGCCTCGACGACGCACCGGATCGAGCGATCGAGCGCGTCGTAGGTCGTCGCGAGGTAGCTGAGCAGGGCACGCAGGTAGTCGCCGAGCTCGATGCGCGCGAGGTCCTTCGATTGGTACAGCAGCTGGTGGAGCAGCGCCATCGACTGGATCCTGCTCTGGCTCTCGATCAAACCCTTGCGCGCGACCTCGCTCGGCACCGACGCGACCTGGAGGTTCAACAGGCTCGAGATGACCTGCAGGTTGTTCTTCACGCGGTGGTGAATCTCGCGGAGCAGGACCTCCTTCTCGCGCAGCGAATCGCGCAGCTGGTCGCGCGCGCGCTTCTGCTCGGTCGTGTCTCTCAGCACCTTCGAGACGCCGATCACGTGCCCGCGGTGGTCGACGATGCTCGACATCGTCCCGGAGCCGTCGAACGTCGAGCCATCCTTGCGCTGGTGGACGAGCTCGTAGGTCTCGAGGCGCTCGCGCGCGCCGACGGCGGCGACCATTCGATCGAGCCGCGATGCGAGCCCGGGCGGCACGAGCATATCGGCGTGATGGCCGACGACCTCGGCCGCGGTGTAGCCGAACATCTTCTCCGCGGCCGGGTTCCAGGTCTCGATGGTGCCGTCGAGCGAGAGCAGCAGCATCGCATCGGCCGATGACTCGACCAGATCGACGAGCCGGTAGCGCTCGGCGTCGGAGAGCTTGCGCTCGGTGATGTCCTGGCAGCAGCCCATCATGTGGGAGCCACGGCCATCGGAGCTGTGCATCACCTTTGCCTGCGAGAGCAGGACGCGCACGCTACCGTCGGGTCGGACGATCCGCTCCTCGACGATGAACGGCGTACCCGCCGCGATCGTCCTCTCGAGCACCTCGGTCACTTCGGCCCGATCCTCGGGATGCACGGCACCGAGGAACGCCGGATAGTTCGGCACGAACGACTTCGGGTCCTGGCCGTAGATCCGGAACATCTCGTCAGACCACGCGAGCGCTCCGGTGGCGAGCTCGAAGTCGAAGCTTCCGAGATGCGCGAGCTCCTGCGTATCGCGAAGCAGCTCCTCCTTGCGGCGCAGCTCGCCCGTGCGCTCCTCGACCTCGTGCTCGAGCATCCGGCGCGTCTCGCGGCGGTGCTCCTCGGCGCGGTGTTCCGCAGTGATGTCGTGCACGAAGCCGGTGAAGAAGTCCTCGTCCTCGAGCGGCACGCGCGAGATCGCGACCTCGGCGGGGAACTCGGTGCCGTCGAATCGCTTCGCCGTGTAGCGGACGCGCTTGCCGACGATCTCCTCGGCGTGTTCGCGGAGGAAGGCGGCGACACTCTCGCCGGATTCGAGGTAACGCTCGGAGGGCACGAACAGATGTTTGATGTTCCGGCCGAGTGCGAATGCCTCCGGTACCCCGAACAACCGCTCGGCGGCTGGATTGAACTCGCAGATGCGGTCACGCGAGTCGAACGTGACGATCGCGTCGAGCGCGGCGCTCTGGATCGCGGCCTTGCGCCGGAACGCACGGATCACCTCGACGCGCATCGCACCGAGCGCGAGCGTCGCTATCGCCGAGATCGAGACGAAGCTCTGGAAGTCGGCGAGCTCTCCGAACGGACCTCGCTGGTACATGATCCCGAGCACCGCGAAGCACGTGATCACCGCGTTCGTCGTCGCGGCACCACGCGGTCCGAACCGCAGCGCCGACCAGATGAGCAGCGGGAACAGGTAGTGCGGCATCCTCGACCCGGGAAGCCAGCTTGTCAGGACGCCGGTGACAACCACGACCACGCCGAGCGCGAGCACGAGCATCTCCACGAGCGCGGGCCTGCTGTATTGCGCGATGCTCGGCGCGCGAGCCCAGGTGACGATCAGCGGCGTGACGATCAAATCGCCTGAGATGTGTCCCCAGCACCACCGCCACCACATCTCGAGACTGCCGTCGCGGTGCGGCACGAACTGGAACACGAGTGCGGTCGTCAGGCTCGCGCTCGCCACCGACACGACGAACGCGGTCACCACCAGCGCGACCACGTCTCGCAGCCGATCGAGCGCGAGATGAAAGTCGTAGTGACGCAGGACGTAGTAGGCGACGAGCGTCTCGAGCGCGTTGACGGACGCGATCGTGGCCGCGACCCATGCCACGTGGCCGCGCATGACGACCGACGCGAAGCAACCGACGAGGATGCCGAGCGCGGTGACCGGTCCGTAGATCAGGGCGAACGCGAGCGCGATGCCGCTGGGTGCCCACAACAGCGACGGAATCTCCATCGGCGCGTGGACCGACATCCCGAGCCACGCAACGAGAATGAAGATGCCCGCCAGGGCGATGCTCGCGATGGCGCTGCGCCTCGTCATCGCACCTCAAGAGCCCGCTCGCAGCGTGAAATGAAACCGCGAGCCCACGTTCACCGTGCTCTCTACCTTCAGTGCGCTGTCGTGCGCGCCGACGATCCCCTTCGTGATGAAGAGCCCGAGCCCTGCCCCGCCTCGACGAGCCTGCCCTCGCCAGAACCGGTCGAATAGATGAGGCAGCTGGTCGGGCGGAATGCCCCTGCCCGTATCGAGAACCTCGAGCTGAACACCGTCGCCGTCTCGCCTCGCCGCGACGCAGACCCTGCCGCCGCGTGGTGTGAACCGGAGCGCGTTGTCGATCAGATTCGACAGCGCCTGGAGCATGCGATCGCGGTCGCAGCGGACCGTGCCGACCTCGGTCGTCGCGACCTCCTCGAGCGAGATCCCTCGCGTCTCGGCCATCGACCGGAACGGCTCGGCCGCCTCGTGGACGAGCTCGTCGGCGCGATGGGTTCCGACCTCGAGCGCGAGCTGGCCGCTGTTGATCGCCGAGGCGTCGAGCAGGTCGCCGATCAGCCGGTTCATCCGCTGCGCGGCTCTCGCGATCGCCTGGCCGACGCCGCCGAGGTCATCGTGCGACGACAACAGCTCGGCCTGCATCAAGATCGTCGACAGCGGTGTGCGCAGATCGTGGGAGACGACCGCGAGCACGTCGTCGCGCATGAGGATCGCGCGCTCGGCGCGGCGATAGAGCAGCGCGTTGTCGAGTGCCACCGCGAGCCTGCGCGCGAGGTCCTCGACGAACGCCATGTCCGAAGCCGTGTAGTGAGCGCGCGTCTTGCCCGAGACGAGCGCCAGCGAACCGAGGACCTGGTCGCGCACGACCAGCGGTACGCACATGAGCGATCGCGCGCCGAGGTCGCGAAGCGTCTCGACATGCTGCGGACCGAACGCGTCACGATACGCGCCGGTCCCTGCGATCGCGGAGATCATCTCGGGACGACCGGTCCGCTCGACCATGTCGACCAGCGGCGATGACACCGGCCGATCGTCGCCAGACGGCTGCGTGAACGAGAACGCCGGCACCTCGTCGGCTGCCTCGCGCAGGTGGATCAGACACCAGTCGGCGTAGCGCGGAACGATGAGCTCTGCCGTGCTTCGTGCAACCGCACGGTAGTCGAGCGACGTCGCCATGTGCGCGCTCGCCTCCGCGAGGAAGCGCTCGAGCACCTGCTGTTGCGAGCGCTGCTTGTCGTGCGCGTGCCGGCGCAACGCCATCTCGATCGCCGCCTTGAGCTCGCGCTCCTGGAACGGCTTGAGGATGTAGCCGTAGGGCTCGGTGTAGCGCGCACGATCGAGCGTGTGGTTGTCGGCATACGCGGTGAGATAGATGATCGGGACGTCGAACGTCTCGCGGATCAGCTTGGCCGCCTCGATCCCGTCGAGCGCGCCCTTGAGCTTGATGTCCATCAGCAGCAGGTCGAACTTGTTCTGGGTCGCCTTCTGCACCGCCTCCTCGCCCGAGTACGCGACATCGGGCTGGTGGCCCATGTGCTTGAGCCGCACCTGGAGGTCGAGCGCGACGAGGTGCTCGTCCTCGACGATCAAGATCCGCCCGCTCTCGAGCCGACCTGCATCGTGCTCGATGGTCTCGAGGTCCGGGTGGATCTCGGCATCGCTCCATTCCGTGCGACGACCCTCTGGATCGATCCACGTACCGAGCACGAGCCCGGATGGTGAAGGGGCAGGCATGGCTGTTGCGGTGTACTGCCCGTGGAGTGCGTCGCAAGCGAATGTTCTGCGTAGCGTTATTGCTCGTCGAAGGTACGACCGATGCAACACGTAGCAGCGTGTTCGCTCGCGCGATCGACGACGATGACTTTCTACCCGCGGACTCTCCGCGTCACGCGCACGTGCTCGTCGCGATCGGCTTCAGAGATTCCGCGATCACGCGCGTCGGCGTTCACATCTGCAAGCAACTCGCGTCCGACGGACACATCGCAGAGCTCGGCAACGTCGACGCGCACGCGATGCCCGCTCCGCCCGACTACGACATGATCGTGATCGGCATGACGGGGCGACGCATGCGCGATCGAAACATGCGCCGGTGGCTCGCTCTGTATCGCTCGGTGCTCGTCGACATCCCGTCAGCGCTGTTCGTCGTGGCTGCGCGAGCCGTCCTGGGCCGTACGATCACGCGCGTACTCCAGACGATCGAGCTCCTGCCGCTGATCGTCGATGTGTTTCCGCGTGACGACGAGTACGTCGCCTCGCAGTTCGCCGCCCGCGTCTCGAACGCCGTCCGCCGCCGTGCGCGCGGTTCTGATCTTGCAACGCATCAAGTCGAAGGAGCCTGAAGCTGACGCCGAACGCACTGCACTGATAGTTGTCGTGCCTGGAGTGAGCCGCTCGGACCGTGTTTGGTACCCGGGACGAGGCTAGAGGGACGTCCGAGCGGTTCGCTCGAGGCACGACAGCACGGTGCGCGGTCCCTCGCGTACCCGAGCGCACGTAGTCATTCTCTTGCGCGCGCGACGAGCACCGGGCACGACGTCTCGCGCAGAACGTTCGTCGCGATCCGCGCGAGACGTGCGCGACTTTTCGGGAGCGAGTCGCCGGCGAGGATCACGAGATCGATCGTGCGCGTGCGGTCGACCGCGCACGCGATCTCGCGGACGGTGATACTGACCGGCACTTCGACGATCGACTCGCTCATGCGCAGCGGCGTGATGCGGCCGATATCCCGCTCGACGAGGTTCGAGGCGTACAGCAGCGCGTGGCGGGATGCGATCGAGACGTCGAGCGCACACAGCACGTGGCGAAACCCGCTGTCGTCGAGAAGCGTGTCACGGCGCATCGCCAGCACCGAGCAAGGCGCATGACGGATGACGTGCTCGGTGATCGAGCCCATGACCATCCGGCGAAGCCCCGAGCGGCCGTGCGTGCTCATCACGACCAGGTCGAACATCGGGTCCTCGTTGAGAGCCTCGACGATCTCCTCGGCCGGCGAGCCCGAGTACAAGGCCGAGCTGACTGCCGCCGCGCCCAGCTCGCCTGCGCTCTGCGCTGCATCGACCAGGGCGAGCTCGTCCTCCTCGAGAAGGCGTCTCATCATGTCGGCCGGCAACCTGGCGATCCCCGCGAACGCCGAGCGTGGGAGGTAGCACGCGTAGGCGACGACGAGCTCCTGCTGCCACTCCGCCGATAGCCGGGCAGCGATTCGCATCGTCTGTTCCGATGCCAGCGTGAAGTCGATCGGGCAGAGAATGCGATGCGGGGTCATCCTGCTCAGGTCCTCGACACACCGTGCTCTTCCGGCGCGGGCGTCGCAGGTGCGTGTTCCTTGCCGCGGCTGAGCACCTCGAGCAGGTCGGACGTCGTGACGATTCCGACGAGCTCCTTGCCCTCGACGACCGGCAGGCAATCGACGACGTGCGCGCGGAGCAGCTGCGCCGCGTGACGCAGCGACGTCTCGGGGGCGGCCGTGATCACGCGAGAGCTCATCGCATCCGCGACCGTCCACTTCTCGTCGACCCCGGCGTGACGGAGGCCATGAATCCGTTCGACGTCGCGGTCCGAAAGCACGCCGACGACGCAGCCTCGCTCGACGACCACCAGGTGACGAACGGCCGCGGCATGCATGCGATGAGCGGCCTCGTCCAGATGCAGGTGGGGCTCGATCGTGAACACGACCCTCGTCATGATTTCCTCGATCCTCATCGCGGGCTCCTCGATGTCACGGGACGCAAGCTAGATGCCAGAGCCCCGCAGAGTCGCGACGTCACTGCGATGCAGGCATTGCGACGGCGCGCCCCTGACGCGCAACCCATGCGCGATTTTCCCGCGCCTGCCGGGTATGCGAGTTGCTCGGGGCAGGCGCGATGCAACCGGTGACGGCATGGACGCGGCAACGGTCTCGCCTGGACGAGGGCCGAGGGATCATGACGAGGTTCGGCAGGCGGGCGCACTCGACCCGCTATCTGTGGACCGACGCACTCGCGGTCTGTAACTACCTGTCGCTCGGCGAGACCGACCTGGCCGTCCGCCTCGTGCACCAGGTTCATCACACGCTCGGCAAGCACCGGCCGGATGATCGTCGCACCGGCTGGCTGAGCGGCCTTGCCGAGGGGTTCGGCGACGGGCGACCGACCGCGGGTGGTCTACGGATCGGCAAGGAGCTGCAGGAGCGTGCGCCCGGCGCACCGATCGACGAGCAGATCGAGTGGGAGCGCGACGGCCAGTACTTCCACTACCTGACGAAGTGGATGCACGCGCTCGATCGCGTCGCGAACGCGACGAGGTCTCCGCTCTACGCGCGGTGGTCGCGCGACCTCGCGGACATCGCGTTCCGCCGATTCGTCCACGGCAGCCGCATGTACTGGAAGATGAGCATCGACCTCTCGCGCCCGCTCGTCGGTGCGATGGGGCTTCACGATCCATTCGACGGCTACGTCACGTATCGCCAGCTCCAGGCGACATCGGGCACGCACGACCTCGACGCTGCGATCGCCTCGTTCGCCACGATGATCGAGCCCGACCTGCTCGCGACCTCGGACCCTCTCGGTATTGGCGGGCTCCTGTTTCACGCGCAACGGCTCGCGGCCCTCGGCGACACCGACCACCTCGAGCTCGCGCTCGTCTCGGCGCTGTCGGGTCTGCGCGTATACATCAGCGAGTGCGACCTGCGAGCGCCCGTCGATCAGCGCATCGCGTTTCGCGAGCTCGGGCTCGTGATCGGTCTCCACGCGGCGGCGACGATCCAGCCGCCGAACGAGGACACCCGATATCTCCTCAACGAGCTCGCGACCCTCGACGGTCTTTGCATGGAGCTCGAGTCGTTCTGGCTCGACCCTCAGAATCGTGCCCGGCCCGGCTGGCGCGCCCACCTCGATATCAACGAGGTCATGCTCGCGACCTGCCTCGCGCCCGGCGGGTTCCTCCTATCACCCCGCTCTGGCGCGGCCTTCGACCCCGCCCGCAACGGGCGCGCGCTCGGGCTGCCACGCCTCCCAGCCCACGGAATGCTCTAAGGCGCCGCGCATGCGCTGACGAGATCGGTGGAGGTCATCGTGAAGTTCCTCCGCGAGAAGGTGCTCGGTCATGCACATGGACGAGGTGTCGTGCACGCCGACGTCCTCGACGAGCCGCTCGCGTTCGTCGCTGCGCTGGATCAAGTAGCGCAAGGCACGGTGGCTCACGCAGTAGTTGCGCGACCGCGATTCAGGCCTTGGCACGCAGCGCGCACCGCTCCACGATCGTGATCGACCTCAAGGCCCTGCCTCGATTCCTCGAGCTTCCCGTCTTGTCGTTGCAGACCGCAGTGGTGTTTCCACATGCGTCGCGGTCGATCGTACTCAACCGTCCCTCGCTCATGCGCGCCGTCGAATCGCTCAAGGAGGGCGATCTGATCGCGGTTGCCGCACAGAAGAACCCGGACCAGGAAGAGCCACGGATCGAGGACCTTCACCCGGTCGGCACGGTCGCGATCGTCCGCCGGCCCGACCGCATTCCCGAGCTCGGCGGCGCGATGCCGATCGCACTCGATGGGATCGGACGGATCCGCCTCGGTGAGGAGCTACAGCGCTATCCGTTTCTGCGCGCGAGGGTCGAGCGGATCGAGAGCATGGCGCCCGATGATGACGATGCGTCGTTCGGGATCCTGCGCACACGGCTGGTCGAGCTGGTCGCCGAGCTCGTCACTCACTCGTTGACATTGCCCGATGACCTCGTCGCGTTTTCACGCCAGCTGAGCGACCCGGGTGCGCTCGCCGATGTGGTCGCGTCGGGTGTCGTCGAGGTCGCGACCGAGCGGCATGCCCTGCTCGCAGAGCTCGATGTCCGCAGGCGCGTCGAGAAGCTGATCGAGATCGTCCGCCGCGAGCGCACCGCCCAGAAGCTGCGCGACGAGCTCCACACGGAGGTCGAGGAGCGGATCGGCGAGCGCCAGCGCGAGCTGCTCCTGCGCGAGCAGCTGAGCGCGATCCGCAAGGAGCTCGGCGAGAGCGACGAGGGCCTCGCCGGCGTCGCGACGCTGCGCGAGAACCTGCGCACGGCGGGGCTGCCGCCGGATGCGATGGCCGAGGCCGAGCGCGAGCTCGAACGGATCGGCCACATGTCGCTCGGCTCGCCAGAGTACAGCCTGTCGCGCACCTATCTCGAGACGCTCGCGAGTCTGCCGTGGACCAAGGTCTCGTCCAAGACAATCGAGCTGAAGCGCGCCGCGGCGATCCTCGACGAGGATCACTTCGACCTGTCGAAGGTGAAGGAGCGCATCCTCGAGTTCCTCGCGGTCCAGAAGCTCAACGCCGGGCTCAAGGCGCCGGTGCTCTGTCTCGTCGGTCCGCCCGGCGTCGGCAAGACCTCGCTCGGCGCGTCGATGGCGCGCGCGATGCGGCGCGAGTTCGTCCGCGTGTCGCTCGGCGGCGTCCACGACGAGGCCGAGATTCGCGGCCACCGCCGGACGTACGTCGGCGCGATGCCGGGCCAGATCCTGCGCGGCCTGCAGCGCGCCGGTGCCCGCGATCCGCTGTTCTTGCTCGACGAGGTCGACAAGCTCGGACGCGAGCACCACGGCGATCCATACGCCGCGCTGCTCGAGGTGCTCGACCCGGATCAGAACGCGAAGTTTCACGACAACTACATCGACGTGCCGTTCGATCTGTCGCGCGTGCTGTTCGTGTGCACCGCGAACTTCCTCGATCCGCTGCCGCCGGCGCTCCGCGATCGCATGGAGATCCTCGAGCTGCCGGGCTACGTCGAGGACGAGAAGCTGCAGATCGCGGTGCGCCACCTCGTGCCGCGCGTCTCGGCCGAGCACGGCCTCGCGGTGCCGCGCGACATCCAGTTCGAGGCCGCCGCGATCCGCGAGATCATCGGCAGCTACACGCACGAGGCCGGCGTTCGCAAGCTCGAGCAACACATCGCCGCGATCTGCCGCAAGCGCGCCCGCCAGCTCGCCGAGTCGCGCCGAGGTCGCCGCCTCGTCACGCCGACCGGTGTCCGCAAGCTGCTCGGCGTGCCGATGTATCGCTCCGAGACCGAGCTTGCCGAGCGCACGCGCGAGCCCGGCGTCGCGATCGGCCTCGCGTGGACGCCGGCCGGCGGCGATACGCTGCTCGTCGAGGCGCGGCGGATCCCTCGCGGCCGCGGCAAGCTGACGTTCACCGGCCAGCTCGGCGACGTGATGGAGGAGTCCGCGAAGGCGGCGGTCACCTGGGTGCGCGCGAGCGCCGAGGCCTACGGCATCGATGCTGCGCTGTTCGGCGTCGAGGACCTCCACGTCCACTTCCCGTCGGGCGGCATCCCGAAGGACGGGCCGTCGGCGGGCGTCGTGCTCGCGACCGCGCTCATCTCGCTGTACACCGAGCGGTCGGTGTCACCGCACGTCGCGATGACCGGCGAGATCACGCTCAGCGGTCACCTGCTGCCGGTCAGCGGGCTCAAGGAGAAGTTGCTTGCCGCCCGGCGCAGCGGCATCACCGACGTCGTCCTTCCGGCGGCGAACGAGCCCGACGTGCGCGAGGACGTCTCGCCTCACATCTACGAGGGGCTCACGCTGCATTACGCGAAGACGATCGAGGCGGCGCTCAAGATCGCGATTCCGTCGAAGACGCTCGCATCGCACGCGGCATCACGTCGTCACTCCCCCTCGGCAAGACATGCGTACGCCGCGCGTTCGCAGCGCTAGGCATATCGCTTGCTCGTCCGACGACCGGAGGTTCCATGCGTGTGATGGTCACCGGGGCGACGACTCCACTGGGCGCAGCGCTCGTCGAGGCACTCATCGCGACGGGCGAGGTCGAGACGATCCTGGCGACGGGAACCGGCGAGCGACCCATACGCGAGCACGCCGACGTCGTGTACCGGAAGGCGGATCTGAGCCGTCCGCGCAACCTCCGCGAGCTGATCTGGAGTGACGCGCGCGACCTCGGGATCGAAGTCGTGGTGCACAGCGCGCAGCACCAGCGCACGGCAGAGCGCGGACGCAAGCCTGGCGCGTCGGCGGTCGATGCGGCCCGGGAGTTGATCGTCGCGTGCACGAACCACCCGTCGATCCGGCGGCTCGTGTATCGCAGCTCCGGCGAGGTCTACTCGCTCAATGCCGGGTCGAGCTTGCTCGACGAGAAGTCGCCGCTCGAGTTCGCGCCGAAGGCGCCCCAATGGCTGCGCGATCGCGTCGAGGCGGATCTCGCGATCTGCGCACACATCGGCAGCCGGCTCCAGATCGCGGTCGTGCGGTGCGCCGAGATCGTCGCGCCCGATGTCGGCAGCCAGCTCTGGGACTACCTGTCGTCGCCCGTGTGTCTGCGGCCCTTTGGCTTCGATCCGATCGTCAACGTGCTCGCAATCGAGGATGCCGCCTACGCGCTCGCGCTCACGACCCGGAGCAAGGCGGTCGGCGTGTTCAACATCCCCGGCCGCGATTCGTTGCCGCTCTCGCGCGCGATCGCGCGCAGCCATCGCGCCGACGTCAAGGTGCCGGCGCCGCTCCTCGGCCCTCACCGCTTTCACTTCGGCGGCGTGCTCGACGGCACCCGCGCCGCGCGCGAGCTCGACTTCGTACCGATCACCGCCGTCCACTGGCCGAGCTCGTGGTGGCGAGAGCTGTTCAACCGGAGCGAGCGAACCGCACCCTGAATCCGGCGCGTCTTGCGCTTCAGGACCCGCTCGGCGCAGACCTTGCGCAATTTCGGGCGGGAGCCGTACTTGCGTCTGGCGTACACCGTGCACATGCGGTCCCGCCATGACCGAACAGCCCTACGTGGTGATACTCGCGGGTGGTGAAGGCTGTCGACTGTCCTCGCTGACGCGAGCGCTCTACGGATACGACCTGCCCAAACAGTTCGCGGTGCTCGCCGGCGATCGCTCGCTGATGCAGACCACCGTCGAACGCGCGATGCAGCTGACTTCGATCGATCGGATCTCGGTCGTCGTCACTGCTCATCACGAACAGATCGCCCGCGCACAGCTGTTCAGTTACCCAGGCGTCGAGCTGATCGTCCAACCATTCAACCTCGACACCGCGCCCGGCATGCTGCTGCCGCTCGCGCGGATCGTCGCGCGGTCGTGGACGGCGAGGGTCATCTTCTTGCCCTCGGACCACTACATCCCGAACCCGATGCCGATCCTCCAGGCGCTCGCGTCGACGCAGGTCGGGCCGCTGCGCGATCGCATCTCGCTCGTCGGCGTCACCCCGACCGCACCCGAGGTCGAGTACGGCTGGATCACCTGCGGCCGTCGCCTCGGCGTCGCGTCGTTCGAGGTTGCGGAGTTTCGCGAGAAGCCCGGCGCTGACATCGCCGAAGATCTGTGGCGGCGCGGCGGGCTGTGGAACACGTTCATCCAGACCGGACCGGTCAACGCGTTCTGGAAGCTCGCGCATCGCTGCCTGCCGACGCATGCGACGGCGCTCGAGCGCTACGCGGTCTCGATCGGCGGCGTGTACGAGCTCGCCGCGCTCGAGGCGGCCTACCGGCTCATGCACCCGTCGAGCTTCTCGCGCGACGTGCTCGCGTACGCGGACCACCTCGCGGTGCTCCAAGTCGCGGGCAGTGGCTGGAGCGACTGGGGCACGCCCGCGCGCGTGTTCGCGAGCCTCGTCGGGACCGCCGCGTACGAGCGCATCGTGGAGCGCATCCGCGGTGACCTGGCGCTCGCCGGTTGATCGCTCGCGAAGGGCCACTCCCGATTGGCCCTCGAAATGCAGCGTTCGTCGTCCATGCAGGCCCTCCCCTACAGCCACGACACGGCGCGAGAGATCGGCCAGCTCTGCGTGAGCGGCGACTGGGCGGCTGCTCACGGCGATTTCTCGACGCTTCGCTACGTCTCGGAGCAGCTCACGTCCTGGCTGCCCGACGAGCTCCACATCTACCTCATCGAGCTCTCCGCAGCCTGCTGGGATGACCTCGACCGGGCGAGCTCGCTGTGGGAGACGCTGAAGCGCCGGATCCTGCTCGTCGAAGAGGCGTGGCGCCCGTCCGACCTCTAGGGTCAGACTTTCACTCGCCGACGGCGTGCGCGCGGAGGACCTTGGCGGTCAGGAGGTAGCGCTCCTCGGCATCGAGGTGCGCGCGCAATGTCTCGATCACATCGCGAAGGTGCGCCGTCGAGTCGGTGGCCGCCTGCATCCGCTCGCGCAGCTCGCGATGCTCTGCGATGTGATCCTCGATCATCCGATCGCAGCGAACGATACCGAACGCGTCGTTCGCGAGCAGGATCGGGCGGAGGCTCTGCTCCTCGAACGTGTTGTGCGCCGTGAACGCGAGGCGAAGGCGCGCGGTCTCCCTCGCGATATCGGCGACGTCGATGCGTCCCTGCTCGAGCTCGTCGATGCTCTCCTCGCAGCGATCCATCATCTTGCGTAGCTCGGCGTGTTGCGCCTCGAGCTCCACCAGAATGCGACCGGGCCCCGACCGATGCATTTCTTCCATCTTGTGCCCCGGCCTCGTATCAAGGCGCATGCCGCCGAAAACCGTCGCCAAATGCGCAATGAATTCGCATTCCAATCGGGTCGGTGAACGCGACGCAGGCACTGCGCGAAATGCTCGCGCGTGGTAATCGGCTCCCGTGACGTTCACGCCTGGCATCACCTCGTCGGTCTCGCGCGGCCGAGTATTCGCGATCACGGGAGCCTCGCTCTTCGTCACGCGGAACCCGCACGTCGCCGTTCCTGTAGCGGAGGTCGCTGACGACGCGCTCTATCTCGGGGACCTCGATGGCACCGCGTGCTTCGCCCGGCTGGTCGAGCCCAATGCGGGCCCACCTGATGCCGAACCGGTCGCGCTGCGCCAGCTGTTCGGGACTCTCACCGACGTCGAATTCGGGATCGCCGGGCGCGCTCTCGGCCTGACCGCGTGGGACCGCGACCATCGGTTCTGCGGACGATGCGGAGCGCCGACCGCGCGGTCTACGCGCGAGCGCGTGAGGACGTGCACGGCGTGCGGCCACGCCTCATATCCTCGCCTCTCGCCGGCAGTCATCGTGCTCGTCGAGAGGGACGGCCGCTGCCTGCTCGCGCGCAACGCTCGCACGAGGATGCCGTTCTTCAGCACGCTCGCCGGATTCGTCGAGGTAGGCGAGACGCTGGAGCAGACGGTCGCCCGCGAGATTCGCGAAGAGGCCGGCATCGAGGTTGCCGATATCCGGTACTTCGGAAGTCAGCCGTGGCCGTTCACCGGCTCTCTGATGATCGGCTTCACCGCCCGCTGGGCCGGCGGCGACATCGTCGAGGAGCCCGAGGAGATCCTCGAGGCCGGCTGGTTCGCGCCGAACGAGCTACCCGTGATTCCGCCGAAGCTGTCGATCGCACGCGAGCTGATCGACGACTTCGTGCGCCGCCATAGCTGACCTGGCACCGCCCGCGCGAAAGGGCCACGGTTTCCGCATGCGGAATCGCGCGAGAAGCCCGACGGACTACGGTCAGACCGTCAGCGTCCTCGCGACCCGCAATGTCCTCCGCTACGCCCGCACGCGTGGCGTCAACAACGGCACGCTCGCACGCGAGCTCCGGATCGATCCCGCGAGCCTCGAGGATCCCGAGGGTCGCATCCCGCTCGCGGTTCACCGACGCGCCTGGGCGCTCGCCGCGTTCCGATCACACGACCCCGCGTTCGGCCTGCACCTCGCCGAGCGCTCGGGCATCGGCACGATGGATGCCCTCGACTACGCGCTGTGGGCGAGCGCGACGCTCGACGACGCGATCGAGCGGATCGTGAGGTTCTACCGCCTGCTCGGCGATGATCTCGAGCTCCACCTCGTGCGCAGCGGGCGGTTCGCGCGCCTGCACCGCGTCGTCCACGACGAGCGACATCGCGCCGAGGCATTCTTCGCGTTCGTCGTGCTGCGCGCGCGGGAGCTCGTCGGCCGCACGTTCCGCATCCACGAGGTCAGGTTCATGCACCGCGCGCCGTCGGATACGAAGGTGCATCGCGCGGTGTTTCGCTGTCCCGTCCGGTTCTCCTGTCCGAGCTCGGAGCTGGTGTTCGCGGCAGATCAGCTCGAGATGCCGGTGAAGACGGCCAGACCGGGCCTCGCGGCGATCCTCGATCGCTACATGAAGGACCTCGTCGCGCGCCTTCCGGATACCGGCTCGCTGCTCCATCGCGTGACGCAGGCGATCACGCGGACGCTGCGCGGAGGCCGGCCCTCGCTGCAGGCGACGGCGCGTGCGCTCCACTCGTCGCCGCGAACGCTGCAGCGCCACCTCCAGGACCTCGGCGTCACCCACCGCGTCCTCGTCGAGGATGCTCGGCGAGACATGGCGGATCGGCTGCTCCAGACGCGCAAGGTCTCGGTCACCGAGGTCGCGTTCCTGCTCGGCTTCGAGGACGTCAGCGGGTTCCGGCGCGCCTATCGCCGGTGGACCGGCACGAACCCGACGCGCGCGCGCATCCGGCGGTGATGGCGCGAACCGCGCGGTTTTCTGGCGCGTTCGGCACCACTTGAAACATGTATTTGCTGCACCTCGAAGGCATGCAGCCTGTGGTGTTGTTGTGCCCGGACGATGCACGGCGTGCGGCCCTCGCGCAGGCACTCGGTCGCGCTGGCCTCGCGGTTGCCGACGTTGCCGAGAGGCCGTGGACGGTCCACCTGGTCGACGACCTGCAGGAGCCCGCGGTACGGATCGACGACGAGACGGTGATCCGGCTGTCGACATCGGCGACCGTCGACGACCTCGCCGCGGTCAGCCGCCTCGCCGTCGAGCTCGCGACGTTGCGCGCGGCGTTCGATGACTCCGTGTCGGTCGGCATGATCGCGTCGATCGTCGCGCACGATGCCCGCAACGCGCTCGTGCCGATGGTGTTCGCCGCCGACGCGCTCAGCGCGGTGAGCCCGGGCGAGCTCGCCGGAGTCCTCGTCGACGGCTGCAAACGGCTGACGGCGATCCTGCGCCGGATCTCGACGGCGAACACCGACCAGACAGCGCACGAGCTCGACGTCAACATGGTGATCGCCGACCTGCTCGTCACGCTGCACGCGATCACGAACGAGCGCGTCCTCCTGACCACGCGGCTCGAGAACCCTCTCCCGACGGTGCGGATCTCGGCGGCCGACCTCGAGCGCATCCTGCTGAACCTCGTCGTCAACGCATGCGACGCGAGCGAGCCGAAGGATCGCGTGATCGTGTCGACGTCCTACCGCATCGTCGGGACGAGCGAGCCGGAACCGGCCGGCGCGTGGATCGTCGTCGAGGTCGAGCACCAGGGCGTGGCCGGTGCGGGCCTCGGCATGCCGAGCGTGGACCGCGTCGTTCGCGCCGCCGGCGGTCACCTCGCGATCGCGAGCTCGCCCGATCGCGGCACGAAGGTCGGCATCTGGCTCCCTCCCGCCGCGGCGATCGCGTAGCGGCAGTGGCACATCGCGTGCTCGTGCGAGCTGCATGCGGAACGTTCAGCTCGCACTCGTCGTCGTACTCGCCGTCGTGCTCGCGCCCGCGCTCGGCTACGCGCAGTCGCGTACGGCCCGACCCGCAGGCAAACCGAAGGCGCCGGCGAAGCCGCCCGTGTCGATCGTGCTCGTCCACGGTGCGTGGACCGACGGCTCGGCGTGGGACAAGGTCGTGCCGCAGCTCGAGCAGAAGGGCTACAGCGTCGTCGTCGTTCACCTGCCGCTGACGTCGGCAACCGACGACATCGCGGCGACGACCCGCGCGATCGATCGCCAGGCCGGCGATGTCGTGCTGGTCGGCCACTCCTATGGAGGAATGGTGATCACGCGGGCGGGCAACGACCCGAAGGTGAAGCGCCTCGTCTACGTCGACGCGTACGCGCTCGACGAGGGTGAGACCGCGAACGCGCTGTTCAAGGTCCCGCCGCCGTGGGTCAAGACGCTGCTGACCGACAGCGGCGGCTATGTCCTGCTGCCGTTCGAGACGATCGCGACGATGTTCGCGCAGGACCTGACGATCTTCGAGCAGCGCATGATCGCGGCGAAGCAGGGCCCGGTGCCGGCGGCCAACTTCAACGAGCCGATGGTCGATCCGGCGTGGCGGAAGAAGCCGTCGTGGTACGTGCGCGGCACGCAGGACAAGTTCATCTCGGCCGAAGTGCAGGCCCAGATGGCCAAGCGGGCGAAGGCGATCACGGTCTCGCTCGAGGCGGGGCACCTGTCGATGCTGTCCAAGCCGCGCGAGGTCGCGGCCGTGATCATCGACGCCGCATCGTCGTCCGAGACGGCTGCGCGCAAGTAGTCACTCGGGCCACGTCGCGAACACGCGCGCGAACCGCTCGGGATCGACGATGCCGCGGTTGCGCAGCGCCGCATCTGCCTCGGCGACCGCAGCCTCGTCGCCCGCGAGCTGTGCGAACCGCCGGCGCGCGAGCGCGGCAACCGCGAGCATCTGGCAGCTCTCGGCGTCGGCAATCGCACCGATCAACTGCTCGCGCGCGGCATCGTGCTTGCCGTCGAGGACGTCGGCCGCGGCGAGCACGAGCCGCACGAACGCGCGGATGTACGGTTCCTTGCGGCGCGCGACCGCGGCGACTTCCTTGCGGGCGAGCGCCGCGTTGCCGTTGCGGATCGCGACACGGCCGAGCTGGTAGCGTGTCTCGGTGCTGACCGCCTCCACGTGGGCGAACGCCGGGCCGAGAAACGCGCGCAGCGGCGGAACGAGCGCATCGATCTCGGTGCGATCGTCCTCGTACATCGCGAGCTCCGCCTGGGCGCGGACATGAAACCAGTGCTGGAGATGAAGGCCGTCTTCGGGGCGCGACCACACGACCGAGGCGAGGTCGGCGCGTGCACGTTCGACCTCGTCGGCGGCGACCCAGATGACATTCGACGACCATACGTAGGACGTCGTCGCGTAGCGATCGCCGCGCCGCATCGCATCGCGCACGTACTCGACGACCTGGTCGCGGAGCCGGTCATACGCGCCCATCCGGCGCAGCGCGAACAGCATGAAGTTGCGAATGTGGTTGAGCTCGGCCGACGTCCCGACCGAGCGCTCGCGGATCTGCATCTCGGCGTCCTCGAGGATGTCGAGCGCGACGGCGTGATGCCCGGCGAAGAACTCGGCGATGCCCTCGCCTGCCCTCGCCCAGCCGACGAGAAACGGGTTGCCGAGCTCGACCGCGATCTTGCGCGCCTGCGCGACGAGCTTGCGCGCCGCCGGCACGCGGATCCCGCTCGCGGCGATGTACATCGCGTGGAACGCGAGCGCGTAGGCGATGCGGCGGCGGTCACCCATGCGCAGCGCGACGAGCACCGCGCGCGCCTGGAACGCGGCGCCCGGCAGCACGTCGACCATCGACAGGCCGAGCGACGCGCTGCGCATCACGTCGAGGCGAAGCTCGTCGAGGCTGGCGCGCGCATCCGGCACCTCGCGCTCGTGAAACTTGGTCCCGCGCACCGCGATCCGCGCCCACCGCCACACGAGCTGCCGCTTCGCCTTACCGACCGACGTCGGCAGGTCCTCGCCGATCTCGGCGAGCACGTTGCGCAGGAGCGCGAGCCCGTCGTGGACGTGGCCGCTGACAAGCAGCTCGTGCGCGGCGTGGCGGCGGCACTGAAAGCCGATCTCGGCGTTCGCGCCCTCGGCCGCCTCGAGGAACACCGCCGCCGAGTCGGGACCTCTGCCCGCATGCGACAGCGCCTGCGCGCGCTTCATCTGCAGGTCGCGACGCTCGTCCTCGTCGTACGTGCCGTGCTCGAGCGCGACCTGCCAGAGCGCCGCGGCGAGCTCGAACGCGAGTGCCTCCTCGGCGCGTCGCGCACCCTGGATCGCGAGCTCGCCGGCCTCGGCGGAGCCCGCGGCCTCGAGGTGCCGCACGACGGTCAGCGGATCCTTCGTCGCGGTCTTGCTGCTCGCGAGCACGACGGCGAGCCGCTCGTGATAGCGGCGGCGCCGCGGCAGAGGGACACGCGCGACGACGGCCTCGCGGACGCGGTCGTGATACGGCTCGACCGGATCGTTCTTGCGCGTGCCACTCGTCTTGACGAGCGAGGTCGCACGGAGTGCATCGATCACCTTCGTGATCGTCGGTGTCTCGTAGCCGAGCGCCTCGCCGACGATGCCCTGCGGCAGCGGCGAGCCTGCGCACGCGACGAGCTCGAGCACGCGCCGCGCGCGATGATCCATGCGCGTGATGCGCGCCCACAGCGTGTCGTCGAACCGCTGCGATGCCGCGCGCACGTCCTCGGGATGGCGCACGACCTCGTGGAGGAACATCGGGTGACCGCCCGTGTCCTCGACGAGCGAGTCGGCGTCGGTGCCGCGGCCCGGCGCGATCAGCGCGACGAGCGCGCGACCTTCCTCGAGCGTCAGCCGGCCGAGCGTGATCGTCTGGACGTCGCCCGGCAGCATCGGCGCCGGCCCGGCATCGGTTCGCCGCGTGATCACGACGAGGATGCGCGGCGCGTTCGGCGGATGGAGGATCTCGCGAAGCAGCGCGATCGAGTCGCTGTCGGCCCACTGGAGGTCGTCGATGACGAGCACGATCGGCTGCGCGCTCGCGAGCGACGCCAGCAGCATGCGCAGGCCGCGGAACGCGCGCGCGCGAAGCTCGACCGGCGATGCGGGCCGCGGCACGCTCATCCTTGCGATCGGAGCCACGCGGCGCAACACCGGGAACACGCGAGACAGCGCATCGACCTCGTTCGAGAGGTGCTTGCTGACGTCGGCCGATGGACGCCGCGCGAGCTCCCGCGCGAGCGAATCGACGACGCCGTCGATGCCCTTGAACGGCACGGACTCGCGCTCGTAGCACCGGCCCGAGAGGACGAGCACGTTGCGCCGCTGCCGCTCGATCCGCTCGACGAAGCTGCGGACGAGCGCGCTCTTGCCGATGCCAGACTCGCCCTCGACGAACACGGTCGTCGTGAGCCCGTCGGTGACCTCGTCGAGCGCGGCATCGAGCTGCGCGAGCTCGCGTGACCGGCCGACGAACGGCGGCTGGCGATCCTCGGACTGCGCTCGCGCCGTCAGCCTGGCGATCACCGCCGACGCGGTCGGTCTCGCCTCGGGCCGCCGGCACATCAGCTCCATGCACAGCTTCGCCAGCTCGGGCGAGATGGTCTTCGCATGCGGCGGCGGCGGATCCTCCTGCTGCTTGCGCATCAGGATCTCGAGCGGTGCGCCGTCGAACGGCAGCCGCCCGGCGATCGCCTCGTACATCATCACGCCCATCGAGTAGAGGTCGGCGGCCGCGTCGACGCTCGGCGTCCGCGCCTGCTCCGGCGCCATGTACGCGGCGGTGCCGACGACGTCGTGGTTCGCGCTGTGCCCCGCGTTCTCGCCGACGAGGCCGAAGTCGAGCACGACGACGCGACCCTTCCGCGTCACGAGCACGTTCGACGGCTTGAGATCGCGATGGACCTTGCCGTCGCGATGCAGCGCCTCGAGTCCCGATGCGAGCTGCGTGACCGCGCTCCGCAGGCGCGCCTCCATACCGCCCGTCGGATCGACGAACTGATCGGACGAGTCGTCCTCCGTGCTCGGTCCCATGCGGACCCAGTCGAGGAACGACCAGCCGTCGACGAGCTCCATCGTGAAGAACCAGTGGCCGTCGTCGTAGAGCAGCTCGCCGAGGCGGACGAGATTTCTGTGCTCCAGATCGACGCGAGCGCGAAACTCGGTCTTCAGGCGATAGAGCGTCTGCGCGTCGAGCGCGCGGACGGTCTTGAGCGCGACGGTCAGCCCTCGCTCGTGGTCATACGCCTCGTAGACGAGGCCCATGCCGCCCTCGCCGACGACGCGGCGAAGCTCGAAGCGGGCATTCCCGGCAAACAACTGCTCCGGGTCAGGAGGAGCAGACGCCAAACTGCGCGGCGTCGACATCACTTCCCATTATGCGGTTTCGAAAATCCTCAGCATCACCCATAAGTTGGGTTCACGATCGGCGCCCTGAAATGTTCGTGAGCGCGATGACGCCGCCTGCAACGCGCCAATGTAGGCGTCATCGCTTTCGTCACGCGCCTGCGTGAAGCTCGTCGATCAACGTGCCCTCCGGCGGACCGACGAGCGCGAACGTGTGCCGCTGGCCGGCGTTGATCACGTAGACGACGTTCCGGATGCCGATCCGCACCGGTGGGATCTCGCCCGGCGCCGCGGCGATCTCGAGGTCGGTCCTCGTCACCGAGAGTCGCAGGACGTGCGTGCGATAACGAATCACGAGGGTCAGCCGATGGATGTCGTCGGGAAGTCGCGGGCGAATCCACAGGATGTTGTCGCGCAGCTCGAGCCCGGTGTAGCAGCGCTGCAGGAGATCGACGGTGCCCGCCATCGCGCCGACGTGGATGCCCTCGCGCGTCGTCCCTCCCTGGATGTCGGCGACGTCGCTGACGAGCGCCTCGCGGAACAGCTCCCACGATCGGACGCGGTTCGTGCGCGCGAGCACCCAAGCGTGCGCGACGCGGCTGAGCGTCGAGCCGTCGCTCGTCCTGCGCAGGTAGTAGTCGACGGTCCGCTGGATCATCTCCGGCCCGAACACGTAGCCGAGCCGCGCGAAGATCGGCCGCAGCTCGTCGGCGGAGAACAGGTAGAACAGCATCAGCACGTCGGCCTGCTTCGACACCTTGTAGTCGTTCGGCGAGTCGCCCTCCGACTCCAGAATCCGATCGAGCCGGTGAATGTCGCCGTAGCGCGCGCGATAGGCGTCCCAGTCGAGCTCCTTCAGCTCGCCGTAGCCCTCGAACTGCTCGATCACGCCGTTCTCCAGGAACGGCACGCGCATCTTGTGGCTGATCGCGTCCCACAGCGCGAGCTCCTCGCCGCGCAGGCCAAGCGACTCGCGCAGCTCTCTCGCGCGCGCCGGGTTCAGCACGTCGAGCGTGTCGAACGCGCGGAGGATCACCCAGACAGTCATCACGTTCGTGTACGCGTTGTTGACGAGCCCCGGCGTCGGCGAGCCCGGATACGCGGAGTGATACTCGTCGGGCCCCATCACGCCGCGGATGTCGTAGCGATCCGCCTCGGGATCGTAGGTCGCGAGGCTCGCGAGGAATCGCGCGATCTCGAGGATCAGCTCGGCGCCGGCGTTCTCGAGGAACTTGTGGTCGCCGGTGACCTGGAAGTACTGCCAGACGTTGTAGGCGATCGCCGCGCCGACGTGACGCTGGAGGCGGGTGTTGTCGGCCATCCAGCGGCCGGAGCGCGGGTTGAACGAGATCTTCGGCGTCTCCTCGCGACCGTCGCTACCGCTCTGCCACGGGAACATCGCGCCGCGATAGCCGAGCGCGCGCGCGTTGCGCCGTGCCGTGTCGAGCCGGCGAAACCGGTAGAGCAGAACGGCTTCCGTGATATCGGGCATGCGCAGGTTCAAGAACGGGAACACGAACAGCTCGTCCCAGAACACGTGGCCGCGGTAGCCCTCGCCGTGCAGGCCGCGCGCGGGGATGCCGACGTCGAGATCCATCGTGTGGGGCGATGCCGTCTGCAGCAGATGGAGCACGTGGAGCCGCAAGATCGCGGTGACTTCCTCGTCCATCTGAGCACCGTCCTCGAGATCGATCTCGATATCGAACATCCGCCACAGCTGCTCCCACGCGAGGACGTGCGAGCGCTCGAGCTCGGCGAAGTCCGGCGTCTCTGCGAGCTTCTGCGACGCGGCGAGGCGCGCCTCGCAGATCGCGTGGTCGCGCGACGTGAAGATCGCGACGACCTTCTCGAGGCGAAGGCTCTGGCCCGCCTCGACGTCGACCATGATCTCGTGCGCGACGAAACCTTCGTGCGCGAGCGTCCGCCGCATGATGATGTCGTCTCGATCGGCGAACACGCGCGTGCGCGCCGCCTCCGCGATCAGGATGCCCGACTGGAGCGTCCGGACCGCAAGCAGCATCGACTCCTCGTCGATCGCGCGCGCCTCGACGGGCGCGAGATGGTGATTCTCGAGGAGCCGGTACCGATCGACGCCCGAGTTCGTCACCCAGCCGTCGAGCGTCGATTGCAGCTCGATCCGCCCCGACCAGTTCTCCGGCGTCAGGTTCAGCTCGAACGCCGCGACGTGCGGCTCCCTCATGTGGACCAGCCGTCTCGTCGTGAGCTTCGTGACCCGACCCTTCTTGTCACGCACGCGCAGGTCGCGCAGCAGGATGCCGCGCGCGAGATCGAGGCTGCGGCGGTAGTCGAGGACCTCGAGCGCGCCGAGCATCTGCCACTCCTCGCCGATGAACCGGAACGAGACGTGGACCCAGTTCGGCACGTTGACGATGTCCTCGTACTCGTACTGCGTGCCCTCGATGACCGTCTTCTGCCGGTCGTAACAACCCGCGATGTACGTGCCCGGGTAGTGAATGCCGTCGGCAAACGTCTCAGCGGTCGCACCGCGCGTCGCGAAGTAGCCGTTGCCGAGCGTCGTCAGCGTCTCGCGCACGCCCTCGTTGCGAGGATCGTATCCGTTGTACGTGAGCTCCCAGGCGCTCATACATGCGCTGGGTTCAAGCGATGTGCCGGCGCAAACGCTGCGCCTGGCGCCGCGTACGGACCGTCAGCTCGACGCGCGAGGCAGGCGCGACATGACGCCCATCAGATCGTGGCCGGTCTCGTCGACCAGCACGCGGGCCTCGTTGTTGAGCTGCAAGAGCTCGCCGAGCCGATGCTGATCCTCGACGGCGACCCAGCGGACGCCCGGCGCGACCTCGACCGCATGCTTCGGCGTCGCGAGGTCGGTCCCCCGCGCGACCATATCGGCGAGCTCGGTGACCGCATGCGCGACGAGCGGAACATCGGCGTCGGTGCACAGCGCGATGAGGTCAGGTGCGCCGAACTTCCGCATGCCGCGCGTGTGGAGCGCGTGCGCCTGATCCGGTCGCTCCTTGCTCGTCTCGTAGACGACGCTGATCTCGCGGCGAATCTCGAACGACTCGCCGGCGGCCTGCACCTTGTCGGCAGGCCTGAACGAGATCGCGTGCGCGTCGAAAAAGCTCGAGGCGCCGCGCGCAGCGAGGTGACGGGCGATCGCCCACGCACCCTGAAGGTAGGTGAGGTCCTTCGGCGCGGTCGGCGCGACCTGGATCAACGTGACGTGATCGGCCGCATCGAGCGCCGCCAGCCCGGCGCCGAGGTCCTTCTCCGCGATCGCGCGCATCGAACCGCTGCGCCATGCATCGAACCACGCCGGATCCGCCGCACGTGCGATCGTCCGGACATCGCACTGCGCGATCGACTCCGCCGACGGCGCGCCGAGCTGGGCCGGGTCGATCGCGCCGGCCTCGCGAAGCAAGCCCTGGCTGAACGCGAAGAGAAATACATTCGGACATCGAGGCACGGGAGGGAGTGCCGTGTATTGCCAGGGAGCGATCACCAGGAGGCATTGTGGGACGCGACCCGCCAAAAGCACAGGCGGCTCAGCGAACTTCCTTGTCTGGTCGGACCGACTTAAGTAGCGTCAACGCCATGCAGAAGAGCCTCCCCGCGTGGGCGTTCGGTGTTCTTGGAATGGTCGGGGCCGCACTCGTCGGCTCGATGATCCTCAACTGGGTCGATCTCGGTGGTGACTTCACGGTGCGCGGCTATCAGCTCGCGCTCGATGGCAGCCGCTGGTTCCTGCTCGTGCCGCTCGCCGGCATCCTGCTCGTTGCCGCCTCAGCGACGCGCTCGGCGCACACGCGGCTCGCCGCGATCTTCGCCGGCATCGTCGTCGCCGGCTACGTGATGTTCGGTCTGACGAAAGGCATTCTCACCGGTGGCCTCGATCTGTGGCTGATGCTCGGCGGCGCGGGCGCGATGCTCGCGGGCGCGGGCAACCGCACGTGGCTGCGCGCGGCTGGGGGCGCCGCGGTCCTCGCCGGCTTCTTCGCGCCGTGGGCCGATCTGTCGCTGGCCGGCGTGCTGTGGGAGGGCGATGTCCCGGGCCTCGCGTTCAAGTCGCTCTGGCTCATCCCGGTCGCGGGCGTCGCCGGCCTGCTCAGCGCGGGCGGCAACGGCGCGAAGCTCTCGGCCGGCGCCGGCATCACCGTTTACGGCGCGTTCGTCCTCGTGGTCGGCAAGGTCGCGCTCGCGGTCTTCGGTCTCGGCGCGTGGGTCGCGCTCGCGGCGAGCAGCGTCGCCCTTGTGATCGGCGTGCTCGCGCGCGGCTCGGAGTCGGCGGCGGCGAGCAAGCAGCTCTCCGCTTAGTCGCGACGGGCCTCTGCTGCCTCGCGAATCATCCGCTCGTTGTGGCGATGCCCGACGAGCTCGTAGCCGACCACCATCGACCACGGCGATAGCGCGAGCACCGCGACGCACCATGCGAGACCGACGCTGGCGCACGCCATGACGACGGATGCGACGATCGGAATCGCCGAGCCGAGCGCCATCCACTTGTGGCTCGGATCGTAGCTGCGCGTCACTGCCGAGTAGAGCGCGAAGATCATCGCGGTGTAGATCGCGAGCGGGACCGCGGTGCACAGCAGCGTCTTCGGCAACGACAGCGCGTTGTGATGCTCGATCGCAAACGCCGCGACGTGCAGCCCCGCCCCGACGGCGACGATCGATGCGAACACCAGCATGTGGCCGTAGCCCCAGCCAAATGAGCGCTCGCGGTACGCGGCGAGCATCTCGCCCGACGGGATGACGAAGTAGATCCACCACATCCCGAATGTCAGTGCGGTGCCCGCGAGCCCGAGCACGGCGACCTCGAGCGACCAGCCCGGTCCCTCGGGACCGATGACCGCCGCGAGCGCCGCCATCGTGCCGACGATCGACTCGCCGAGCGCGATGATCACGACGAGGCTGTAGCGCTCCGCGATGTGATGCGGATGCCACGGCGTACCTCCGTACTTGCGCTCGGCAATCAGGGGCCCTGCCAGCTCGAGCGCGAGCGGGACCGACGCGAGCAGGAAGAATGTCCCGATCCGGATCGGGAACAGGACGAGGATGCACCACACGATCTGGCTGACGACGATCGACAGGATGTAGATCCTGCTGCTCGCACGTCGGCGGGGATCCTGGCGGCCCGCGCGCACCCACTGCGCGACCATCGGAACGCGCATGATGACGTAGCCGAGCACCATCACGCGGTTGTTGATGTCCTCGTGCTCGAACGACGCGAACATCGCCGGCAAGCCGAGCGCGAGGATCAGCACGCCGACCATCTGCAGCATCGTCAGCAGGCGATAGCCCCAGTCGTCGACGTCGTACGCCGACGCGAACCACGCGAAGTTGATCCACGCCCACGCGATCGCGAAGCTCGCGAACGCGAACCCACCGATGCCGGCGCCGATGTGCCCGGCCGCGAGCATGTGCGCGAGCTGGCTCGCCGCGGTCCCGTACGCGATGACGAACGTCAGGTCGAACAGCAGCTCGAGCGGCGTCGTGACGCGATGAGGTTCGTGCGGGTCGCGCCCGCGCATCTTTCGGATGTGGTGTTCGAGCGGATGGACCACATAGCGAGCGTAGACCAGCTGGGCCTTGCCAGCGTCCGGAGGAGACGCTAGGAAGGGGCTGCGCCGACCCGCGTTGGTGCACGCATGACCCTCTGAGCCTGAGCCAATTCACCGATCGCCCGGCGCCAGCCTTGTGGCGCGTTGCTCCTGCTCTGTTTTGTGAGGAGAGTCATGCTTTCGATCCAGCTCGAACGCGTTGCGTTCGCGTATTCCGATGCGATTCCGCTGCTCGCGGATATCGATATCCACATCCATCGCGGCTTCACCGGCATCGTCGGCGAGAACGGCGCCGGCAAGTCGACATTGTTGCGCCTCGTCGCCGGCGAGCTCTCGCCGACGGCCGGCCGCATTATCGTCGAGCCGCGCGACGCCGTGGTCGCGTTCTGCGCCCAGGGCGTATCCGCGCTCGGCGACGACGTGCGCGCACTCGCCGACGCGGACGACGCGGGTGCCGGCCGGTGGCGCGGCCTGCTCGACCTCGGGCCCCACGAGCTCGCGCGCTGGGACACGCTCTCGCCCGGCGAGCGACGGCGCTGGCAGCTCGGCGCGGCGCTCGCGCGCGATCCGGTTCACACACAGGCA
>JABFXX010000532.1 GCA_013368795.1 Kofleriaceae bacterium | reverse complement strand
CGCGTAGAAGTCGAGCGGCGCATCGTACGCGGCTTCGTCGACCGTGGACGCCGGTTCGGCTGGCTCGACGACGCAACCGCCGCCGAAGAACTTCGCGCGTGCGCGTACGAGCGCTGCGAGAGATGCCGGGTTGCCGTATGCGGGGAGCGTCGGCGTTGCCTCGGCGGCGAGCGCGTCGAGCTGGGTCGCGATGTCCTCGGCGTGCGCAGGATCGATGACGCCGGCGACGAACAGGCACGCGCCGCGTTCGCGCGCGGTCGAGTCCGTACCGCCTGGCAGGCACGGCGCGATGGTCTGCTTCGCCGCGTCGAGCTCGCCGTCGATCCACTGCAGAAACGCGAGCGCGGCGCGGCGGATGGGACGGCGCGTCGCACCGGCGCGCTCGAGCGAGCGCGCGTAGAGCTCCTTCGCACGCGCGCGATTGCCGGAGAGCGCGAGCACCTTGCCGAGGCCGGCGAGCGTGTCCTCTCCCTCGTTGAGGCGAAGCGCGTCCTCGGCGGCGGCGATCGCCTCGGGATACTTGCCGGCGATCGCGAGCGTCGTCGCGTACACCGCGACGGCATCGGCCTCGCCCGGAAACGCGTCGCGATAGAGCGTGCCGATGCGCAGCGCCTCGGTCGGCTCGTCGAGATAGATGAGCACCGCGGAGTAGTGATCGTAGATACGGCCGCGGAACTTCGCGGCGGGCTCGGCGAGCAGCGCCTGGTACTCGTCGTGCGCGAGCGCGTAGTTGCCCGAGCGATAGTCGAGATCGGCCGCCCAGAACGCGAGCTCGCGATCGCGTGCGGCGCCGGCGCCGACGAGCGCGGCCTTCGCCTCGGCGGCACCTCGCGACTCGTAGGCGATCGCGGCGTCGAGGAGTGCGCGATCCTTCGAGCGCTCGCCGGTCCTGGGGCGTGCACGTTCGGCTGAGGCGATCGCGGCGGAGCGATCTTCGGGGGAGGCGCCGCCGAACAGGATCATGTACGCGTTCGCCCGAGGATGGTCGGGCGCGACGTGGAGCGCGGCGCGCAGCGAGGACAGCGACTTGTCGTTGTAGAACAGGTTGTACTCGTCGAGCGCGCGACGAACGAGTGCGTCGCCCGGACCGTCGGGCGCACGGCGCGATGACTGCCAGGCGTAGATGCCGACGGCGGCGCCCGCGACGAGCAGCAGCGCCGCCACGACGAGCGGCCACCGTCGCGCGGACGGTGCGAAGCGACGCTTGCGTTCGGCGGCGACCGCATCGCGCAGATCGCGCATCGCTGGCCAGCGCGCGGCGGGCTCCTTGTCGAGCGCGCGGCGGACGATCGTCTCGACGGGCTCCGGCGTGCGGTCGAGCCGCGGCGGCTGATCGTTCGTGATCTGGCGGAACAGCGCGTCCATCGACGACGCGGTGTACGGCGGCTTGCCGGCGAGGATCTCGTACGCGAGCACGCCGACGGAGAACACCTCGCTCTTCTCGTCGGGCAGCGAGCCGAGGATCTGCTCGGGGGACATGTAGAGCGGCGTGCCGAGCAGCGAGCCCGCGTGCGTCTGATACTCGGCCGAGCTCGATGCCCTGGTCTCGGCGAGTGCGGCGTCCCTGTTGATCGGCCCCGACTCGCTCGGCATCGTCTCGTCGAGCGCGACCTCCGACATTCGTGCGGAGACGCTCGCCGGCATGCGGATCGATGCGGCTGCGGCGGCGACCGCGGCATCGTCGCGCAGCTTCGCGAGGCCGAAGTCGAGCACCTTGATGCCGCCGTCGGGCGTCACCATGATGTTCGCGGCCTTGATGTCGCGATGGAGGATGCCGCGCGCGTGTGCCGCGACGAGCGCATCGGCGACGCCCTCGATCCAGCGCAGCGCGGTCTCGAGCGGAGGCGCGCCGTCCTTGCGCAGGACGTCCGATAGCGTGCGGCCCTCGACGAGCTCCATCACGAGCGAGTCGCCGTCGGCACTGTTCTCGACGATGTCGAACAGCGTGACGACGTTGTGGTGGCGGATCGCGGCCGCCGCGCGTGCCTCGCGGAGCATGCGAGCACGGCGCTCCTCGTCGGCGGCGAGGTCGGCGGGCAGGCGCTTCAGCGCGACGTAGCGATCGAGCCGCTCGTCACGCGCGCGCCACACCTCGCCCATCGCGCCCGCACCGAGCTGCGAGACGAGCCGGTACGGACCGATGAGATCGCCGGCTTGTGGCACGGACGCAGGTTACTTGGCCGGCGCGGCCGGCGCGAGGAAGTCGAGGAGCACGTTGTTGACGGCCTCGGGGTCTTGCCATAGCGCGAAGTGGCTCGTGTCGGCGAACACCTCGAGCCGCGCGTTCGGGATGAGCTTCGCCATCTCCTCGACCTGCGCGAGCTCGATGATCTCGTCGTGGTCGCCGTCGGCGACGATCGTCGGCGCCGCGATCGCGCGCAGCTGATCCTTCGTGAAGCCCATCGGGTTTCGCCAGATCGGGACGAGCCACGCCTGGACGTCGTCGTACTGCTTGGGCGTGCGCGACATCTTGCGGTAGTCGGCGCGGCACTTCGCGGCGTACGCGGCAAACGTCGCCGGCAGCGGCCCTCGACGAGGCTTGCTGCCCTTGGCGTCGTAGTTCGAGCCGAGGATGAACAGCTTGGCGACGCGGTCGGGGTGTTGAATCGCGAGCTTCAATGCGATCTCGCCGCCGTCGCTCCAGCCGACGAGCGACGCCTTCTTCAGCTCGAGCTTGTCCATGACCGCGATGACGTCCTCGGCCATCTGGTCGTAGCTCGGCTTGGCCTTCGTGCGCGTGCTGCGGCCCTGCCCTCGGCTGTCGATCGCGATCACCTGCAGCTTGTCGGCGAGCGCCTTGACCTGATGTGACCAGTGATCGGCGTTGCCCATGCCGCCGTGGAGCAAGATCACGGGCTCGCCGGCCGCGCCGAACCTCGCGTAGTAGATCTGCGCTCCGTCGACCTCGACGAAGCCCTTGTCGCGTGGCGACGGCATCGCCGGCGGAAGCGGCAGCGTCTGCCAGCGCGGCTTTGCCTTCTGCGCCGCGCCGGAGCGCGACGCCGATGGCTGCGTGACACGGGGCGGCGCGGCGGTCGCGATCGACGGCAGCACGAGGGCCGCCGCGATACACGACATCACCGCGAGACGCATCGCGCCGAGTGTAGATCAACTCGGCTGCAGCGCGAGGCTGACCGTGAACGTCGTCTCGCTCGGCTCGCCATTCTTCCTCGGGATCGGGAAGCGCCAGCCCGACATCGCCTTGCTGACGCAGCCGTCGACCTGGCTCGACACGCCGGAGGCATCCGGATCGATCACCTTGCCTCGTTCGTCGACGGTGAAGTTGATCTTCACGCGGCCGCCGAGCGTGCTGTCCTCGGCGAGGCCCAGCCGATAGCAGCGCTTTAGGCCCGCCATGTAGAGCGTGTTGATCCGCTCGAGCACGATCGCCGGCGTCAGCGTCGTCGTGTCGTCCGGGCGAACGTCGCCCGGGATGATGCGACCGCGCGTCTCTTCGGGGCGAGGCTCCTCGTGCGTGACGAGCTGCGGATTGTCGGCGATCGGTCGGTCGTCGACGGTGCCCGGACGCGCCCGGTCGTCGACGCGCGACGTGTGGCCACCGTCGCCGATCGTGATCTGCTTGTTGCGCGCCTCGTCGATCTGCTTTCCGAGGTCTGCGCCCGGCTGGCGCGAGCGCATCCCGCCGAGGCCGCTCTCGCTATCGCCACCGGTCAGGATGTTCGCGAGCCGCTGCGAATCGACCGCCTGCGTCGGGCCAGGCGCCGACGGCCGCGACACGATCGGCCGCGGTGTCTGGTGCTGCGGGGCCGCGGGCGTCGCGACGCCTGGCTGCTGCGAGGGCGACGGATCGGCAACGGGCGGTGGCTCGCTCAGATCGGGCAGCTGCACGTCGATCACGTCCTCCTGGTACATCGCGACCGGCGGCGCGCCGAGCGGGCGCTCGTCGACGTCGCCGGTCCACGCGTACGCCGCGAGCGCGATGTGGACGACCAGCGAGCCGCCGATGATCCCGGCGAGCCGGCGATCGATTCGATCGGCGAGCGTGCCGCGGATCGAGGCCGGGAGCTGCGGCCTCGGTACCGCCGGCGGCGTCGCGATCTCCTGGATCAGGAGCGTCGCCTCCCCGGCCACCAGCTTGCCGCGTGCACCGTGCTCGAGCGTGACCGCCTGTCCGGCCGCGACATCGACGAACGCGTCATCTGCCCCGACCCGCCCGGTCATCCCTCGCGGGACGTGGAGCACGAACCGCCCCTCGTCCCGCGACACCAGCAGATGCTCCCGCGGGATGCCCTCGACCGGTACCGAGAGCGCGCAATGGAGTGACTGGCCGAGCGAGACCGGGCCCGAGAAGACGCGCTCCTCGACCAGCTGGCCCGCCAGCACGACGCCAACACGCAGAGATCGCGAGGGGTTCGCCATAGCTCGTCCAACGCGCGAACCCCGCGAACGATCTCGCCAATTGTCCGCCCATCGGTTGGGTGACACCCGGTTTGTCCGGTCATCGGTTGGGTGACACCCGGTTTGTCCGGTCATCGGTTGGGTGACACCCGGTATTGTCCGGTCATCGGTTGGGTGACACCCGGATTGTCCGAGTGGCGTTCGATCGGCAGCGGATGTGCGTCTGTCATTGCGGATGAACTCGGAAACGGATATACGTCTGTCATTGCGGACGCACCGGCGAACCCACCTGCGGACCCTCGAGGACGAGGCCGTTCACATCCTGCGCGAGCTGGCCGCAGAGCGTGAGCGGCCGTGCCTGCTGTTCTCGGGCGGCAAGGACTCGATCGTGCTGCTCCGGCTCGCGGAGAAGGCGTTCCGGCCGGCGCGGTTTCCGTTCCCGCTCGTCCACGTCGATACCGGGCACAACTTTCCCGAGACGATCGAGTATCGCGACCGCCGCGTCGCGGAGCTGGGCGAGCGATTGATCGTCGCGAGCGTGCAGGACTCGATCGATCGCGGGCGCGTCACCGAGGAGACCGGACCGCGCGCGTCGCGCAATCGGCTGCAGACGACGACGCTGCTCGACGCGATCGAGGAGAACCAGTTCGATGCCGCGATCGGCGGGGCGCGCCGCGACGAGGAGCGTGCCCGGGCGAAGGAGCGCATCTTCAGCCACCGTGACGAGTTCGGGCAGTGGGATCCCAAGAACCAGCGGCCCGAGCTGTGGTCGCTCTACAACGGCCGCGTTCGCAAGGGCGAGCACCTCCGCGTGTTCCCGTTGTCGAACTGGACCGAGCTCGACGTCTGGGAATACATCCGCATCGAGGAGATTCCGCTGCCCTCGATCTACTTCGCGCACGAGCGCGACGTGTTCGAGCGCGACGGCATGCTGTACGCGGCGAACCCGTACGTGACGCTGTTGCCGAACGAGCGCGTTCGCAAGGAGACCGTCCGGTTCCGCACGATCGGCGACATGACGTGCACTGGCGCGGTGAAGAGCGACGCGCGCACGCTCGACGAGGTGATCGCGGAGGTCGCCGCGGCACGCGTGACCGAGCGAGGCGCGACCCGCGCAGACGATCGGTTCACCGAGGCCGCCATGGAAGACCGCAAGCGGGAGGGCTACTTCTGATGTCCGTCGCGATCGCAGTCCAGCCGAATCAGTTCGCCGGCCTCGACGAGGATAGCGAGCTACTCCGCTTCACGACCGCCGGTTCCGTCGACGATGGCAAGTCGACGCTGATCGGCCGCCTGCTGTACGACACCAAGACGGCGTTCGTCGATCAGCTCCAGCACGTCGAGGACGTGTCGCGGCGACGCGGCGATCAGCGCGTCAACCTCGCGCTCCTCACCGACGGCCTGCGCGCCGAGCGCGAGCAAGGCATCACGATCGATGTCGCGTACCGCTACTTCGCGACGAAGCGTCGCAAGTTCATCATCGGCGACACGCCCGGCCACGTGCAGTACACGCGCAACATGGTCACCGGCGCGTCGACCGCGCACCTCGCGATCGTGCTCGTCGATGCACGCCAGGGTGTCGTCGAGCAGTCGCGGCGCCACGCCCTGATCGCGTCGCTGTTGCGCATTCCCCACGTCGTGTTCGCGGTGAACAAGATGGACCTCGTCGACTGGCGCGAGGACGCGTTCCGCCGCATCGAGGCCGAGCTGCGCGCGTTCGCGGCGAACCTCGACGTCCAGGACCTCGCATTCATCCCGCTGTCGGCGCTCACGGGTGCGAACGTCGTCGAGCGGAGCAGCGAGATGCCGTGGTACGCCGGCCCGACGCTGCTCCAGTACCTCGAGGACGTACCGATCGCGAGCGATCGCAACCTGCTCGACGCGCGGTTCCCCGTGCAGTGGGTGATCCGCCCGCAGTCCGACGAGCATCACGATTACCGCGGCTACGCGGGCCAGGTCGCCGGGGGCGTGCTGCGTGCTGGCGACGAGGTCATGGTCCTACCGTCTGGGATCCGGACGAAGATCAGCCGGATCGAAGAGGGCGGCCGCACGGTCGAGGCCGCGTTCGCGCCGATGAGCGTCACGCTCCACCTCGCCGATGACGTCGACGTCGGTCGTGGCGACGTGATCGCCCGGCCGAACAATCCGCCGACCGTCGGCCAGGACCTCGAGGCGATGGTCTGCTGGATGGCCGACAAGCCGCTCCAGCCGCGCGGCCGCTACGCGATCAAGCACACGACGAAATGGTCGCGCGCGATCGTCACCGACCTGGTCTACCGCCTCGACGTGACGACCGGCGAGCAGAGCGCGTCGCCCGAGGACCTGCCGCTCAACGGGCTCGGCCGGATCAAGCTCCGCACGACGACGCCGCTGATCTACGACGCGTATCGTCAGAACCGCACGACCGGGTCGTTCATCCTCGTCGACGAGTCGACGAACGCGACCGTCGCCGCGGGAATGCTGCTATAAGGGTAGCGATCGGAAAACGGCAGGCCGGTTCGGTGAGCCCCGGCCACTCCATCCCGGAGCCCTTGTCCCTCCACTGCGGAGAGCGACCCACGATCGATCGCGGACCTGCGTCCGCCTCGACCCGTAAGGACTCCTGTGAAGCTCAACCATCTCGATCTCCAAGTCTCCGACGTTCAAGCGCTCGCCTCGTTCCTCGAGCGGCATTTCGAGCTCGAACGCCTCTCGAACGACCGCTCTCCTGCGATCGCGATCCTTCACGATCGCGGTGGATTCACGCTCGTGATCCAGCGGCGACGCGACGACCACCCGTATCCCGACGGTTTTCACATCGGCTTCATCCACGACGCAGCGGCCACCGTCCGCGCGCATCACGCGAGGCTCGCGGCCGATGGGCTCGTGCTCGGTCCGATCGACGTGAATGCCCGTGGCACGCGGTTCTATCTGACCGCGCCGGGCGACATCCTCGTCGAGGTGAGTAGCCCGGAGCGCAGCTAGCTCAGCGTGCATCGATCACGCGCCCGACACGTCGCGCCTGCAACATTTCGCGACACCTCCTGTTAAGGTCGGGGCCAATGTCGTCTCCGCGTCTGTTCAAATCCGGTCTCGTCGACGTGACGTTCGGGACCGGCGTGACGATCGTCGAGCCCGCGAACCTCTACGGCTGCGAGCTCGCCGACGACGTGTTCATCGGACCGTTCGTCGAGGTCCAGCGCGGCGTGAAGATCGGCGCTCGCACGCGCATCCAGTCGCACTCGTTCGTGTGCGAGCTCGTGACGATCGGCGAGGACTGCTTCATCGCGCACGGCGTGATGTTCATCAACGATCTGTTCGAGACCGGCCGCCCGGCGCCGAAGGACCGCCAGGACATGTGGAAGAAGACCGAGATCGGCAATCGCGTCAGCATCGGTTCGAACGCGACGATCCTGCCGGTCTCGATCTGCGACGGTGTGGTGATTGGAGCGGGCTCGGTGGTCACCAAGTCGATCGACAAGCCGGGGATCTACGCAGGAAACCCGGCCCGCCTGCTGCGCGCACTGTGAGCGAGGTCGACGAGCTCCGCGCGGAAGTCTCGCGCCTCCAATCCGAGCTCGACGCGGCGCGCGGCAATGAACGCCTGCTGCAGTCGCTGCTCGACCACCTGCCCGACTTCATCGCGCACATCACGCTCGACGGGCACTTCCTGTTCCTCAATCGATTCGCGCCCGGCTTCACCCCGCGGGACCTCACCGAGAAGACCGTCTTCGACTTCCTCGATCCGGCCGCACATCCAGAGATCCGCGCTGCGATGGAGAAGGTGATCTCGACGGGCCGTCAGTACGACTACGAGTCGCTCGGCGCGGGCGCCAACGGCGTGTCGAGACCGTACTACACGCGCGTTGCCCCGGTGATCGCGAACGGCGTTGTCGAATCGCTCGTGCTCCTCGCGACCGACGTCAGCCGGCTCAAGAACGCCGAGCGGGCGCTCGCGGAATCACAGGCGAGGCTCCAGCACGCGCTCACGTCCGCGAAGATGGGCATCTGGTGGTGGGATATCGAAACGGTCTCCGGTGGCCGCGACGAGGCGACAGCCGCGATGCTCGGCATCCCGCTCGGGGCGTCACAGAGCCCGGAGCTCGAGGCGTTCGTGCATCCCGACGATCGCCAGCTCGTGCGCGCCGCCTATGTGACCGCGGTCGAGAACGGCTCGTTCGGCCCGATGGAGCACCGCTGCGTCCACAAGGACGGCCACATCATGTGGATCAGCTCGACGGGCAGGCTCGTCGACGGTCCGCACGGCAAGCGGCTCATCGGCGGCCTGCGCGACATCACCGAACGGAAGCGGCTCGAGATGGAGCTCGCGCAGTCGCAAAAGCTCGAGAGCATCGGCCGGCTTGCCGGCGGCATCGCGCACGACTTCAACAACATGCTCACCGTGATCACGAGCTACACGGAGCGCGCACTGCGCGGGCTCGCGCCCGACTCGGCGCTGTACCGCGACCTCGAGGCGGTCCGGCTCGCCGCCGACCGCAGCACGGCGCTGACGCAGCAGCTGCTCGCATTCGCGCGCAAGCAGCCGGTGTGCCGACGGTGACGCAGATCGACGATGTCGTGCGTCGCGTGCACGAGCTGCTCCAGCGCGTGCTCGGCTCGGAGATCCAGATGTCGCTTCACCTCGGCTCGAACCGACGCGTGCGAATCGACGTGAGCCAGTTCGAGCAGGTGCTCCTCAACCTGACGACGAACGCGCGCGATGCGATGCCGTCGGGCGGCCGCCTCGTCATCGAGACCGCCGACGTGACACTCGGTGCCGCCGAGCTCGCGTCGCGTCCGAGCGCCGCGCCCGGCACCTACGTGCGGCTTCGCGTCACCGACAGCGGCGCCGGCATCTCGGCCGCGGACCTCGAGCACATCTTCGAGCCGTTCTTCACGACGAAGGATCCGGGCAAGGGTACCGGGCTTGGCCTCGCGACCTGCTACGGCATCGTCGCGCAGAGCGAAGGTTTCATGACCGTGGCGAGCGAGCCCGGGCGCGGCACGACGTTCGAGGTGTTGTTGCCGTCGACGGACGGCTAGACAAGCCCGAGCGAGACGAGCTTCTCGACGATCTTGCCCGCCGACTCGGCGAGCGACTCGCGATCGGTGCGCACCTCGACAGCAGGCGCCGTCGGCGCCTCGTACGGATCGGACACGCCGGTGAAGTTGGCGATCTCGCCCGCCTGCGCCTTCTTGTAGAGGCCCTTCACGTCGCGACCGGCGACCGTCTCGAGCGGCGCGTTGACGAACACCTCGACGAACGGATGTCCTGCGGTCGCCGACAGCTTCGCGATCGCCGCGCGCGTCGCCGCGTACGGCGAGATCACCGCAGCGAGCACGAGCACGTCCTGCTTCGCGAGCAGGCGCGCGACATACGCGATGCGATGGACGTTGATGTCGCGGTCCTCGCGCGAGAAGCCGAGGCCCTGCGAGAGGTAGAGCCGGATCTCGTCGCCGTCGAGCACCTCGAGACGGCAGCGCCCCGCGAGCTGACGGCCCACCTCCGTCGCGAGCGTCGATTTGCCCGCGCCCGAGAGGCCGGTGAGCCAAACGATACCGCCGGCCACCGATCAGTCCGGGACGAGCTGGAGCGTGATCGAGAAGCTGGCCTCGGTCGCCTCGCCGTCCTTGTCCTTCGGGACCGGGAAGCGCCAGCTGCCCATCTGCGCGCTGATGCAGGAGTCGACCTCGCCCGCAAAGCCCTTCGCGTTGCCCTCGGTCGTGCGGCCCGTCTCGTTGACCGTGAGCGACAGCGTGACCTTGCCGCGCGCGCTCGCGTCCTTCTTCAGGTACTCCTTGTAGCAGCGCTTGAGGCCGGCCATGTACGCGCTCTGGATCTTCGAGAGCACGATGTCGGGCGTCAGCGTCGAGTCGTCGAACGTCTGCTTGTCGCTGACCTGAATGCGACCGGTCGGCGCCTTCTCTTCCTTCGGACCGCCGGCGGTCGTCGTGCCTTCGGGGCCGTTGATCGCCGGGCCCTTGCCGGTGCCGACGCGCGGATCGCCGTCGCCACGCGGGCCGCGACCGGCGCCACCGCCGACGCTGACCTGCTTGCCACCTTCGCGGACATCGGCGATCTGCGTGCCGAGGTCGGCGCCCGGGCGGCGCTTGCTCATGTCGCCCTGGCTCGTGCCGTTGTCGCCCTCACCGGTGAGGAGGTCGGCCATCGCGCGAGCGTTCTCTTCCTGCTGGAGCTGGACGTCTTCCTTGTTGTCGCGACCGCCGCCGCCACCCTCGGGCTTCTTCACGACGGGCACGGTCTTCTCGGGCTTCTTGTCGACGGCCGCGCTGCCGGCGCCCTGCGTGTTCTGGGCGACGGTCTCGACGGGCTTCGGCTGCTCGATGTCGACCTTGTACTCTTCCTGCGTGAACGTCAGGTTGTAGGCGCGATCGGCCATGCCGTCGCTCTCCTCGACGTCCCACTTGAGCGCGACGATCACGATCGCGAAGTGAAGGATGATCGACGCGCCGAGGATCACCGACAGGCGCGGATCGAAGCGATCGGCGAACGTGCCGCGCACCGACGCCGGCAGCATCGGCTTGGGCTGACGCGGCGGCTCGGTGACGAACTGGAACAGGATCGTGAGATCGCCAAGCGAGAGCTTGCCGCGCGCGTTCTCCGACAGCGGCGTGCTCCAGTACTCGCCATGGTTCGTCGCGCCGCGGCTCTTGAGCCCGTCGAGCGTCGTGACCTGATCGCCGGAGCTGAGGCGACCGTCCATCTTGTTGAGGAAGTGGAGGTGGTACTTGCCCTCCTCCATCGAGAACAGCGTCAGCTCGAGCGGCAGTCCTTCGACCGGCACCGAGAACGTGTTCTTCATCGACTGGCCGATCGTGACCGAGGTGCGCTCGCGAATGAGCCGCTCCTCGACGATCTTGCCGCCGAGCAGGACGCCGATACGAAGGATGCGAAGACGCTGGCCGTTCTGCGGCTGCGGCTGTGCGTTGGCTTTGCCCGGCTTCACCATCAGAACGGCGCCTTCTTCACGGATTGGAGAATGAGCGGCATGAAGTCCTGCTTCAGGCTCTCCCATTCGTAATCAATGTTCTTCGCGGTGAGGACGTAGACGACGCTCGGGCGCGGAACCTTGCCGCACACCTGGACGAGCGTGTCGATCACGGTGACCGGCTTGCCGTTGATGTATTCGATGTGGAACTTGCCCTGCTTGTTCTCGCCGCCGGACTCGTCCTCCTGGCAGCGCTCGGGGCTCTGCGCCGCGGCGGGCGCCACCGTGGCAAGCACGAGTGCGACAGCGGCGAGCGACTTCATCGTCCTGAGCATGGTGCACCTCATGGCCATCGGCTACTTGGTTTTGCTCGCCTTCTTGCGGCGGCTTTCCTCGCGCTTGATCGCCTTGTTCACGTCCTTCAGGCGCTCGTCGTAGAGCTTCATGTCGACGCCGGGCATGTTCTTGTACTGATCGAGCCACGACTTCGCCGCGTTGAGGCGCTGCAGCGTGTCGAGGCTGCCGCCGCCCGACGGGAACGGATCGGCATCGAGGTACAGGAGGCCGAGGTTGAAGTAGGCCGGGCCGTAGTTCGGGTTCGCGCTGAGCGCGCGCTTGTACGCAGCCTCGGCGGCCATGATGAACTGGCTGCGATCGCCCGATCCCGGCGGGTAATCCGCCGAGCGGCCGCGATACGCAGAGCCGAGCGACGTCAGCGTGACTGCGTCGGTGCGATTCATCTGCCGCGTCAGCTTCTCGAACGTCGTCTGCGCTTCGCCGTACTGCTTGTTGCGCAGCTGGAACACGCCGAGGTTGACGAGCGCGCTCGTGAAGTTCGGGTTGAGATCGACCGACGTCTTGTACGCGAGCGCCGCCTGCTCCGGGCGATTCGTGTGCTCGTAGACGAGGCCGTACACGTAGTAGACGTTCGCGTTCTGCTTCGCCGACGGTCGCTTCAAGAGCTCGTCGAGAACGAGCTCGGCGGTGTCGTACTGCTTCTTGTGGTAGTAGGCGAACGCGACGTACGCGGCGGCGTCGAGGCTCGACGCGTCGATCTTCAGTGCCTCGCGCGCGGCGCGCAGTGCACCATCCGCGTCGGGCGGGTTCTGCGAGAGCGCCTGCTTCGCGATCGCGAGCTGCTGGTCGACCTGAACCTTCGCCTGCTGCGGATCCGGATCGAGGTTCGGGAACACGACGGGCGCCTCGGGCGGCGGGCCGCCCGGCTCGCCGTTGTCCGCACCACTTGCCGCGCCGCCACCGCCGAGCGCACCGCCGCCGGCGGCAGCGCCACCGCCACCACCCGGCGGGCCGTTCGGATCGCCGGTATCGTTCATCGACGCCGGATCGCTGCTGCTGCTGCCCTTGCCGCCGCCCGTCGGCGTGGTGTTGCCGCCCTTGTTGCCGCCGCCGCACGCGGCGATCGCCACGCTCAACAGCAGCGCACCCAGGGTCCGGGCCATGGCTCTATAGACGCTCGGGACGCTCTCGCGATCTGAACCGTAAGGCGTGGACATCATGGCGCATCCGTTCCCTGCACCAGCTCCTGGCGCAGTGCCTTGTATTGGTCGGGGAACTCGCGGGCGAGGTTCTCGAGCGCGTGCTGGCTCCACTTGTTCGACACGCCGCCGCGCTTTGCCAGGTCGGCGACCTCCGACCAGTTGAGCTTGGCCTCGTCGAGGTCCTTCTTCAGCGCCTGGTCGCGCTGGGTCTCGAACGCCGCGATCGCGTCGTCGTTGTTCTGGATGATCTTCGGGATCGGGATGTTCGCGATCTTCTGCGCGCGGTCGTACTGGATGTCGCCGAACCGGACCTTCGCGGCCATCGACGCCTCGAGCACGCCGTACTGATCGAGCTCGATGTACTTGTCCTCGGTCTTCTTGCGGAGGTCCTGGATCTGCTTCTGCTGCGCCTGGATCTGCGCCTTCGCCGTGTTGATGTTCGAGCTCGTCGCCGACTTCGTGATCTCGAACGGCGTCCACGTCTTCTCGTAGAACGTCTCGGCGTTCTTGAGCGCGTACTCTGCGGCGAGCTTCGCGCCCGTCGAGTTCTTGATCGAGCCGCGCGCCTTCCACGCGTCCATCGTCGCCTTCTCGGCGGCGGTCGCCTGCGCCGTGCGGCCCTTCTTCCGCCACAGCTCGGCGGTGTCGTAGAACGACTTCACGTAGTCGTCCTCGTTGCCCGCGTCCTTGCCGTATTTCGAGCGCCAGCGATCGAGCGCCTCGACCATGCTGTTGACGTCACCCGACTGGCGGTGGATGCCGGCGATCGACCACTGCGCGCGATCCTGCTTGCGGCGGTCGGGCTCGATCTTCTGGTACTGGCCGTAGAGCTCGACCGCCTTCTTGAAGTCGCGGCTGACCTCGGCGGCGTACGCGGCGTTGTACATGGCGTCGAGGCCGATCTGCTCGAGCGTCATCGCCTTCTCGCCGGGCAGCGGATCGGGCGGCTTGATGCCGAGCTTCTTCGCCTTCTTCGTCGTCTCGTAGAGATCGAGATACGTCTTGATCGCGTCTTCGTACTGGAACGACGCCTGATAGCTCGCCGCCGTCAGGCGCATCGCATCGAGGTAGTACGGGCTCTCGCGATAGGTCTTCTCCGGCTTCGCGGTGAACTCCTTGAACAACCCGATCGCCGTCTTCGGCCGATCGGCGAGCTTGTAGCTCACCGCCGCGTTGTAGAGCGCAACCGGCAGATCCGCATCGTTCTGCGGCGCCGTCTTGTAGAAGCGATAGAACGCCTCGGCGGCCGGGACGTACTGCTGCTTCTTGTAGAGGTCGGCCGCGCGCGAGAAGTTGAGCGAGCGGTTCTGGGTGATCGCGAGCTGGATCGCGTTCTCGTCGCCGCACTTCGCGGTGATGAAGCGCTTGTTCGTCGCCTCGATCGCATCGAAGTTACCCTGCGCCTCGTAGATCGCGAGGATGCCGTCCTTCGCCTTCGCGGCCGGCGCGAGCTCGCCCTTCTTCGCGGGCGCCGCCGAGCAGAACTTGTCCATCACCTTCGTGAAGCGCTGGATCGCGTTGTCGACGTGGAGGTACGCGAGGCTGATCAGTGCGGCGTTGATGCCCTGGCTCGGCGCGACCGCCGGGTCCTGGACGATGTTCTGGTAGTTGTCGTACTCGGCCTGCAGCTCGAGATAGATGTTCGGGATCGGCTGCGGCTGCCACGGGGTCGGCAGCGCGCGCATGTCGGCGACCGTCGGGATCTTGAGCGGTTGGAGCTTGCCCTCGGCCACATCCTTCTCGGCCGCTGCCTCGTACGAGGCGAGCACCGAGCGCGCGGCGTCGAGGTAGTACGTCGTACCGAGGTCGCGGTGATCGCGGACCCACTTGTACTGCACGACGGCCTCGCGATAGCGCTCGCTGTAGAACAGCGCCTCGCCCATGAGGAAGTTGAACTCGTACGCGTAGTCCGACTCGGGATACGTCGCGATGAACTGGCGGTAGAGCTCGACCGCCTGGTTGTACATCGACAGGTATTCCTGCTTCGCGGCCGGATCCTTCTTCGCCGATGCCTCGTAATCCTTGCGCTGCTGCGTCGCGACCGAGTGCGTGTTGCGCGCCGCCGCATAGAGCGCGCGCTCCGCGATCCGGCGCTGGTTCTCCATCGCCTCGCGGTCCTTCTCGTTCGCCGTGTACCAGGCGGTGCCCGGCGCGTAACGGGTCGCGAGCTCGGCGGCAGCCTGGTCGGCCGCGAACTTGTCGCCCTTGCTCTCGAACGCGTTGACGATCTTCTGGTGAACGATCGGGTTCTTCGGGTTCAGCTCCCACGGCGGACCGATCGCGATGCGATACGCGTCGACCGCCTGGTCCCACGCCTGGAGATCCTCGAACGCCTGGCCCATCGCGACCCACACGTCCCGGACGTGCGGCTCGTTCTCGCGGCCCGCGTAGAACTTCTTCGCGCGCTCGAACGCCTTTGTCGGATCGGTGTCGGTCTCGCCGAGCCACGGGTCGGTGAACGCGACCGCGATGTACTGGATCGACTCGTCGCGGAGCTCGAGTGGCGGCGTGCTGCCCTGGGCGACGACCTGATCGTAGAGCTTCACGCTCTGGTCGAAGCGCTTGATCGACTCCTCGAGGAAGTCGCGCTTGTAGTAGCTCCACGCGAGCTTGTAGAGCGACTCGGCGTAGAGCTTGGAGTCCTGGCCGTTGTTCGCGACCTTGAGGTACGCGGCGATCGCGTCATCGATCTCGCCGGGCACCGTGAAGTGATAGTCGGCGATGCCGCGAACCCACGCGTGGCGGACGAGCTCGGCGTCGGAGTTCGGGTACGGCGTGCAATCGCCGTAGACCTCGCGCAGCGTCTTGCTCTCGACGCGCTTGATCGCCTCCTGCTTCGTCGGCAGCGCGGGCGGTGCGTCCTGCCACTTGTAGTGGTTCGCGCACGCGAGTGCGAGGAACAGCTGGAGCGAGCGGCGCTCGTCCTTCGTCTTGCCGTAGTACGCGAGCAGGTAGAGCGTCGACGGCGTCTGGCGGTAGCTCGGGAACTCCTTGAGGATCCGCTCCCACAGCGCCAGCGACTTCGAGTAGTCGGCGACGATCGCGGCCGAATCGGGCGCGTTCGGATCGGGTGGCGCCGCGTCCTGCGCAGCGAGCTTGCGATCGACCTCCTCGTCGGCCTCGTCGAGATAGAGGTCGGCGAGCCGGAACATCGCGTCGGGCGTGAACTGCTCGTGCTTGGGGTGGTTCTGGAGGAACGCCTCGAGCAGCTCGACCGTCTTCTTCTGGCGCGTCGCCTTGTCGGACTCGGTCTTCGCGATGCGCTCGGCATAGCGACGCTCGAGATCGGCCGTGCGCTGCGCGTACTCGTTGCGCGCGACGGTCCGCATCCGCTTGTCGTGATCGTCGGCAGCCTGGATGAACGAGTCGTACTCGGCTTCGATGTCCTTCAGCTGATCGAGATCATCCTTCGTCAGCGAAGCCGGCTGCTGCACGCCGAGACCCGGCGCGCTCGGCGCGCCTTCGTTGACCGGCGTTGCACCGGGCTGGGCGAGCGACGTGCCCGTGCAGAACAAGAGGAGCAGCGGGAGCTTCTTCACTTGGAACCTCCCTTCGGCGCCTGCTTGTTGGCGTCGGGCTTCACCGTCGGCTGCGCGTTGCCCGTCTGCTGATCGCCGGCGGGCTTGACGCGCTGATCAGGCGACGCGCCCTTGTCGGGGCTCGTGCCCTCGGGCGACGCCGCCGGCTCGGGTGCCGTGCGCGGTCCGGGTACGGGCGTGCTCTCGTCGAGCACGAATCGGAACTCGTCCTTCAGCTGCTTGAGGTCGCGGCTGCGCGCGAGGTTCAGGCGCTTGTAATCGTCGTCGCTGTCTTCCTTCTCGGACCACGACACGTCGACGAGACCGACATCGCTACGAACGATGACGTCCTCGAACCTCGCCTTCACGTCCTTGAAGCTCGCGGCGAGGATCTCGCTGCCGACCGTGCGCGCATCGGTCTCGTACTCGGCGAGCAGGCCCTTGTACTCCTCGAGGTTCTTGCGCTCTTCGGTGAGGATGTTCTTGATCTCGTCGATGCCCTGACCGACGAGCCGCTCGATCGCCTGGTCGAGACCGTCGAGTCCGCTGGCGATGCGCATCGCGCGCTCGCCCAGTGCGGGTGCCTTGTTGCCAAATGCGCGTTGCTCCGCGTCCTGGGCCGCGCGCAGGCGTGCACGCAGGTCGCGAGCGGCGAGCAGGTCGGTATCCCCGACGCCCGCCAGATCCTTGCCGAGCACGAGCTCGCGGCGAACATCGGCGAGCTCGTCCTCGATCGCGCGCGCCTCACGGCTGGCGTCGTCGAGCTCCTTCTGCATGTTCGCCTTCTGATCGGCGGGCAGGTCGACATCGATCGCGTACTTGCGCAGCGAGACGGCGATCGCCTGCGTCGACATGATCCCGCTCTGCACCTCGCGCGTGCTGCTCTCGATCTTGTCGAATTCGCCGCGCGCCACGTTCGTACGGTCGGCGTAGGCGGCCTCGGGATCGCCGAGCGTCTGGTACTGCGCTGCGAGCGCGCGGCGGGCCTCGGTCGCCTGGCCACCGCTCGCGCCGCCGCGGATCTGCTGCTCGGCCATGTCGTTGCGCATCTTGATCAGCGCATGCTGGATCGCGGCGATGCGCATGCGACGCGACGACAGCGTCGGATACAGCGTCAGCCGATCGCCGGTGCGGAGCACTTCCTCGAGGCGTTCGATGATCGCCTGTGACTCGTCGAGGTTCGACTCGATCTGACCGAGGTCGGTCTCGACGCTGACGACGCGATGGACCTCGGGCTGCTCGCGCAGCCACTGCGCCGCAGCCTCGGGAATCGGTGTCGACTCCTGGAATACGCGCGTGTTGCGCTCGGCGATCTGGTCGATGAACGACGCCGGGTTCAGCGAGCCGTCGACCATCTTCGCGACGGCGACGTACGATGGATTGTAGAGGTCGTGCGTCTCGCGAAAGATCGTCTCGGCCTTGCCGTACTCGACGGCCGGGCTCGACGACGTATCTGCTGTGCTTGCCGCACCGGCGATCTCCGCCTGGCGGAGCATCTGCGCCTTGCGAACGCGCAGGTTGCCCTCGAGGATCTTCACGGTCGGCGTGTTCGTCGACTGCGGATCGAGCTTTCCGAGCAACTCGAGCGCGACGAGCGCCTTGTCGTACTGCTTGTTCTTGACGTAGACCCACGACACTTCGTAGAGCGCCGTCGGGAACAGGTCGCTCTTGCGATCGATCAGCAGGTAGCTGTCGATCGACTTCGAGGCCTGATCACGTTCGTAGTAGATGCGACCGAGTGCGAGCTGCGAGAGCTCGACGACGCGGCGATCGGTGTTCGTCTTCGGCGTGCGCGTCGTGAGATCGGCGTACGTGTCGGTCGCCTTCACGAAGTCCTGCTTCGCGACCTGCGCAGTCGCCGTGTAGTACAGCGCCTGGAGCTCGTTGTCAGAGCCCTTTGGCACCGACGCGAACAGCGCGATCGCATCGTCGTACTTGCCCTGCGAGAAGGCGTGCTTGCCGCGGATGTACTGCGAGCGCGGCGTGCCGTCGAGCATGCGCAGCGCGTCCTCGGCGCCGGTCGGATCGTTCTCGGCGCTCGCGATCTCGACGATGCGCTGGAGCGCCTGCTGGTAGTAGCGCGACGACGGTCCGGTCTGGACGAGCGCCTGGTAGTACGTGCGCGCGAGGCCGCGATCGCCCTTCGCGAACAGCGACTCGGCCAGGTAGTAGGTCGCGATGTCCTTGTCGGGCCCCGTCGACTTCGCCGACAGGTCGAACAGCGCGAGCGACGCGGTGTCGTAGTCACCGGTCGCGTACGCGACCTGGGCGTCGACGAGACGGCGCTGTCCCGTCGACGTGCTCATCTGGTTCGGCTGGGGCAGATTGGCACCGAGCGCGTGCAGCTCGGATTCGTAGCTCGCGAGCTTGCTCGCCAGATCCTCGGCGTGCCCGGTGCGGGCGGCGAGGAGCAGCGCGAGCGCTGCGGCAAGGCTCCGTAGCCTCATGGATCACTTCCCCGGTGCGGGCGCCGGAGCCGGCGCCGTTGCACTACCTGCGGCCGGAGGCGGCAGCGGCGTGGCCCCCGGATTCGTCGGCGCCGTGTTCTCGGCGGGCTTCTCGGGGGACAGCTCGGCGATCTTGCACTCGATCGCCGGGCGCTTCTCCATCGGCGTCGCCGCGCCGCCCTTCTCGTAACCCTTGCACTCGACCTTCGAGATCTTGCCCTCGCCGGTCGTGAACGACGCCTGACCGCGCGCGGTGAACGTGAACTTCGTCAGGTACTCGAACACGCCGTAGCCGTGGCCGCGGTACTGCGCGACGATCTGGAGGTTGTGGTTGCCGGGCGCGATCGGGCCGGCGAACACGTCGAACGTCTTGGTCTTGTACAGCGAGTCCGCGGTCTCGTCGGTCCGCGCGAACACCTGCGTGCCGTCGAGCGAGTAGATCAGCTTGGTCAGGCGGAACGATGCGCCCATGTCATCGAGATGCCCGATCATCGCCTGCGCGCCGACGCCGCCGCCGAGCGTCTGCTCCTTGAGCATCTCGAGGCGCGCCTTCAGCTGCCACGCACGCTCCTTGAGGGCCTGCGTCTTCTGCTCGAGCCGGCGCATGCGAACCGACGTCGGCATGTCCTCCGGCTTCACCGCCGCGAGATCCGGAGCTGGCGCGGCTGCCGAGCCCGCTCCTGCCGTCGTCGAGCTCGCGGGCGTGCCCGTCGGCGAGGCCGAGCCGGCACCTGCGGGGGCTGCTGCGCTTCCCGCCGCGGCACCGCTACCGGCGCTCGTGCCCGTCGTGCTTCCACCCTTCGCCGGTTGCGCTCCGACCGCTGCCGCGATCAGCAGCGAAGGGAGAACTACTGCACTCAACATTGCTCGCATGGCAGCCCTCTATGCGCCGGTGACGGCCCGACGCAAATTCCTTTGGAATAGAAGCGGTTGTAACACCGCGAACAACCCCAAACAAGGAAAGCACCCTCGGGTTTTCCTATCTCACGGCTACCCCACGAACCCGGCCAAAACCGGGTGTGTCAGCGCTCACGAAGTCAGCGGCGGTCGACGTACGTCCAGAGCTTCTCCAGGACCTGCGAAGTGCCGTCACGGGTCGCCGCGGACATCGCGAGCAACTCGACCCCGGCCTCCGCAAACTCGCGTCGGTACTCCTCGACATCCTTGGGATCGATCGCGTCGACCTTGTTCAGGACGACCACCTGCGGCCTTCGCGCGAGCTCCGGTGCGTAGTGCGCCAGCTCGCGGTTGATCACGTCGAAGTCGTGCTTGGGCGACCGCTCCGGGCCCGTGGTGAACGTCGCCTCCACGATGTGGAGCAATACGCGACAGCGCTCGACGTGGCGCAGGAACTGATGGCCGAGGCCCGCGCCGTCCGATGCACCCTCGATGAGGCCCGGAATGTCGGCAATCACGAACGTTCGGTCGTCGGAGAGCCGGACGACGCCGAGGTTCGGCACGAGCGTCGTGAACGGATAGTCGGCGACCTTGGGCCGCGCGCGCGACACCGCCGAGATGAACGTCGACTTGCCGACGTTCGGATAGCCGAGCAGGCCGACGTCGGCGAGCAGCTTGAGCTCGAGCCGGACCGTCTTCTCCTCGCCGGGCGTGCCGGGTTCTGCCGTGCGCGGCGCCTGATTCCACGGCGTCTTGAAGTGGATGTTGCCCTTGCCGCCGATGCCGCCCTGCGCGAGCACGAACTGCGCACCGTCGGCGTCGAGATCGGCGATCGGCTCGTTCGTCTCCTCGTCGTAGATCACCGTACCGACGGGGACCTTGAGCGTGAGGTCGCTCCCGGCGGCGCCATACTGATCCTTGTTGCGCCCGTCCTCGCCGCGATCCGCCTTGTAGTGGCGCTTGTACTTGAAGTCGAGCAGCGACGCGAGGTGCGAGTCCGCGACGAGGATCACGCTCCCGCCGTTGCCGCCATCGCCTCCGGACGGCCCGCCTCTGGGCACACCGTCCTCGCGACGGAACGCGGCGGATCCGTTTCCGCCATCTCCCGCTTTCACGTGGATGATTGCCTCGTCGATGAACTGCACGGCGGGCTTCTTAGCAAATACCGAGGGGGGAAAATAGCGTCACGGTTATCCTCGCAGCCCTGAAGTCGGTGACGACGGCGCAGTCAGTGGCTACGAGATCCGCTGCTTCGCCATGTGGCCGCGTTCGCTGCAGCGACGCCGAGGCGTTGTCCTCGTCGCCGCCAGCGAGCTGCAGTCGCTCGTGCTCGCCGCTTTCGCCCGCGCACCGCGGTACGTCGTCGCTAACGATCTGTCGCTGCATCGTCGGCGCGGTTGTTTATACCCAGGTGTCGATCCTGCGGGTGCCTGGCGTGCACCTCGCGTTGCAGTTTGACTCGCAATCGATCGCGCCTCGCCATTGCTGATCGCGGCGCGATCACCATCTGGCTGGCCACCTGCAGATCGTCGGCGCGTTCAGCATGCGCGGACCTGGTCGCATGCGCTAAGACCATGCGCGTGAACCGCTGGCTCGCCGTCTGGACGCGCGCGGTGATCGTGCCCGCGTGGCGGCGCGCCGCTGCGGTGTGGGTCGGCTGTGCGATCGTCGGCGGGGTCCTGTTCGGTCCGACGGGGATCCAGCCGCGCGACATCACCGAGCTCGCGCTCCACGTTCCCGGCGTCGCGATCGTGCTCGCCGCGACGTGGCTCTTGCTGTTCGTGCCGACGGCGCGCGTGATCATCCACGCCGACGGCGCGCGTTACTTGCGCTCGCTGCCATCGCCGCGTGTGTCGCCGCCGGTGCTCGCGATCGGCGCGCTCGTCGGGCTGCAGCTGCCGTGGCTCGCGCTGTGGCTCGCCGGCGTGTGCGCGCGAGGCCTCGTCGTCGTTGCTGA
>JABFXX010000199.1 GCA_013368795.1 Kofleriaceae bacterium | reverse complement strand
CGCTCGCTCCAGGGCCGCGCGGTCATCTGCTGCTTCTCTCACTCGCTCAAGCCGGTGCTCGCGGCCGGTGTGACGCCTGACGTGATCGTGTCGGTCGATCCGCAAGACGTGCGGTACCACTTCGCCGGCTGCGACCTTTCGGGCTCGTATCTCGTCAACGGTGCGACCGTGCATCCGTCGCTGTTCGAGCTGCCCGCGCGCGGCAAGCTCGCGCTCGCGGCGAACGGTCCGATCGACGACTGGCTGTTCGAGGCGCTCGGCTCGTCGCCGCAGGTCGTCGGCGGTGGCTCGGTCGCGACCTCGGCGTTCTCGCTCGCGCTGCGCTGGAAGTGCGATCCGATCATCTTCCTCGGCCTCGACCTATCGTTCCCGGGTGGCCAGTACTACGTGTCGACGTCGTCCGACGGCGAGGCGCGCGCGGAGCTCGCCGCCGACGGCACGATGAAGGTCGCGGGCTGGAGCAGCGGGTTTCACGCGATGAAGGCCAGCGGCGGCCCGGCGGCGGTCGCCGAGCGCGTCGTCGAGCTGCCCGGCTGGCATGGCGGCACGGTGCCGTCGAGCTTCATGTTCGCGCTGTTCCATCGCTGGTTCGTCGAGACGATGCGCACCGTCGACGCCACGGTGTTCAACTGCACCGAGGGCGGCGCGTGGATCGAGGGCATGCAGCACCGGCCGTTCGCCGAGGTGCGCGCGTCGCTCGAGGCGGGTGTCGATGCGAGCGCGGTGCTCGCACGGACCGTCGCGGCCGTCGACGCGGAGTACCGAACGGCGAAGGTCGCGAACCAGCTCGCCTCGCACGTCGCGCGGCTGCGCCGTGCCCGCGGTCTCGCGATCCACGCCAACGTGCTGATCGCTCGCGGCGGGTCCGAGCGCGACCTCACGCGCACCGAGAAGGCGCTCGTCGATACGCTCGCGCCGCTCGAGTTCGCCTCGCTCCTCGCACAACGTGAGGTCGAGCGCGCGATCGAGGTCGCCGCCCACGACGGCGGGTTCGCAGACTTTCTCGTCGCCTCCTCTGCATTGTTCGCGACCGTGGTCGATGTAATCGATCAGCTCGTACCGATTCTGTCGGCGGCACACGCCGAGATGGGGAGACCTCGTGCGTAGTAGGCGGAATACGCCGCGAATCATCGCGATCGGTGGTGGCAAGGGTGGTGTCGGCAAGACGACCATCGCGGCGAACCTCGCGCTCGCGATCGGCCGCACCGGCTACCGCGTCTGCGTCGTCGACGCCGACCTGGGCGCCGCGAATCTCCATACCGCGCTCGGCGTGCTGCATCCGCAGCGTTGCCTCGCCGATTACATCGATCATCAGACCGAGGCGCTCGAGGATGTGATGACGCAGGTGACGCCGACCGTACAGCTCGCGGCGGGCACCTCGCGTCCGGGCAGCGCGAACCTCGGCGCGACCGAGAAGCTGCGCCTGTTGCGCGCGATCGCCAACCTCGACGCGGAGGTCGTGGTCATCGACGTCGGCGCCGGGACCTCGTACACGGTGGTCGACCTGCTCGCCGCGGCGGACCACAAGCTGATCGTGCTGAGCCCGCAGCTCACGTCGCTGCACAACGCGTACGCGCTGCTCAAGGCGTGCGTGCATCGCGTGGTGCGCAAGCACGCGACCGACGAGATGCACAGGGACCTGATCGATTCGGCGCTCGGCCAGGAGACCAAGGCGCGGACGATCCCGCAGCTGCTCGGCACGCTGCGCCCGCTCGACGAAGCGCTCGCGTCGTCGATCGAGGGCACGCTGAAGCGCTTCGGCGTGTCGCTCGTCGGAAATCAGCTATCTGCGGCGGCCGAGGGCGAGGCGCTGCGCAAGATGACGCCGCTCATCCGCGACAAGCTCATGCTGAACGCGCCGTTCATCGCGGGCATCAAGCGCTCGCAGTCGCTCGCGGGCAGCCTGTCCGCCGGCGTCGGGACGATCGCGTCGAGGCCGAACGACGAGGCGCACCTCGCGTTCCGCCAGCTCGCGGATGTGCTCCTCGCGACCGACCTGTCGGTGATCCGCGGCGTCGACCTCGGCGAGGGTGTGCGCGGTCGCGCGCCGACCGTGCCGCTGTGGATCCAGCGCGGTCTCGAAGCGGACGCAGCGGCGGGCCGCTGATAGTCTCGGCGCGGTGAAGCGTCACGCGATCGTCGTGCTCGTGATGATGTGCGCGCTGCTCGCGCTGTTCGCGATCGTGCAGGCAGCCGGCATCGACGTGCTGATCGATCCGCGTCCCGCGTTCGCGGGTCTCGGCGCACTCGCCGCGGTCGCTGCGGTCGGGCTGTTGATCGCCGATGTCCTGCTGCCGGTCCCGTCGAGCCTGGTCATGGTGTGGCTCGGCGCGAGTCAGGGCTGGCTCGCCGGCGCAGCGCTGTCGCTCGTCGGCTGCGTCGGCGCGACCGTGTTCGCGTTCTGGCTCGGACGCCGAGGTGGGCCGCTGTTCGAGCGACTCGTGCCGCGCGACGAGCGCGCGCGTGCCGACGCGTTCCTCGCGCGCTGGGGTGTGCTCGCGATCGCGGTGACACGGCCGGTGCCGATCATCGCCGAGACGACCGCGGTGGTCGCCGGCGCATCACCGGCGGTCCGCTGGCGCGGCATGCTGATCGCGGCGATCGCGGGCTGTGCGCCATGGGCCGTGATCTACGGGCTCTCCGGCGCCGCGCTCGTCTAGCCCCACGCAGCGAACAGCTCGAGCGTCAGCGCGTGGTCGGGGAGCGCGAGGAACGAGGTGCGCCACGCGGGATCGCCGAGCCGGTCGGCGAGGCGCAACAGGCGCGCGTGGGCGTCGCGGATCGCGGCGCGCGCGGCATCGACGTCGCCGGCGCCGTGCAGCGCGCGTGCGAGCGCGAGCGGCGGCAGCGTCTCGTGCTGGAGCAGGCCGCCGAGCCGCTCGAGGATCGCCATCGCCTCGCGTGCACGTAGGACGGCTTCCTCGGCGCGACCGTTCGCGAGCAGCGCGCGCGACCACGTGGCGAGTGCCCACGACTGCAGGCCGGGCGAGACCGCGAGCAGCTCGGTCGCAGCCTGCGCCTCGACGAGGCCGGCGGCGTGATCGCCTTGCAGGTCGTGCACCGCGGTGAGGTGGGCGCGCGCCCAGCCTTCGAGGCGAGGATTGCCGACGGCGCGGCACTCGTCGATCGCGCGACGCAGATGGTCGCTGGCCTCGGCGAGCTTGCCGGGGCGATACGTCAGGATGTAGCCGAGGTTGACGTGTGCGTAGGTCGTCGCCTGCTGCGCACGCAGCGCGCGGCAGGTCTCGAGCGATGCGCGGCACTCGTCCTCGGCGCGTGCGAGCTCGCCGAGCTCGGCCCAGCACCACGCGACCGTCGTGCGCTCGAGCGAGAGGTTGCGCGTGTCACCCGCTCGCTCGAAGCCATCGACGGCGGCGAGCAGGTGGCGCAGGAACGTCGCGACGTCGCCGACGTGCGCGGCGCGAACGCCCTGGACGTGGTTGACCTGCGCGTACGTGAGCGGATCGAGGCGGCCCTTGGCCTGCTCGGCGAGCGCCGCGATCTCGACGAGGATCTCGTCGGCGCGCGCGAACCTGCCGGCGAAGATAAGCTGGAACCCGCCGCGGCACAGGCACACGAGCTGCGCGGCCTCGGCGCCCTCGGCGCGCTCGGTGCCGAGCGCACGCGCGAACATGCGATCGACGGTGTCGTAATCGCCGAGCCGCGCCGCCGACACGAGGCCGCTGCCGAGCGCGGCGAACCAGCTCGCAGAGCCCGGATGGATCGTCGCGACCGCCTCCTGTCCCCACCGCCGGCCGTCGGCGTAGCGCGAGGACCAGTAGGCCGCGGATGCTTGCAGGCCGCGCAGCTCGCCGAGCGCCTCACCGGTCGCGCCGGCGGTGATGCCGCGCTCGGCTCGTTCGATGACGGCCGCGAGGTCGTTACCGTCGAGCGCCTGCTGCGCCGCGCGCCGGTACCACTGCACGGCGCGCACGGAGTCGCCGCCGCGATCGAAGTGGCCCGCGAGCACGAGACCGTCCTGCTCGCCCGCGCGAACGAGCCACTCGCCGGCGAGCGCGTGACCGAGCTGGCGATCCTCCTCGGTGAGCAGCTCGTATGCGCCATCGCGCAGGAGCGCGTGGCGGAACGTGTACTCGCGCTGGTCGGGCAGGCGCGAGCTCGCCGCGCGCGCGATCACCTCGCGCCGCACGAGATCCTCGAGCCACTCGCCGGGGTCGAACGCCTCGCCCTCGTCGGAGCCGAGCAGCGCGCGCACGCCTCCGTCCCAGAACGCCTCGCCGAACACGGCGGCGGCGCGCAGGACCCGGCGCGCCTGCGGATCGAGCGCCGCGAGACGTGCCTGCACCATGCCGATCACCGTCTCGGGCAGGCTCTGGGCGCCACCGCCCTCGGCGACCGCACGCACGAGCTCCTCGAGATAGAACGCGTTGCCGTCGCACCGGCGCACCAGCTCCTCGACGAGCTCCGGCGTCGCTTGCGCTCCGAGCGCGGCGCGAACGAGCTCGCCGCACGCGGTCGGTGACAGCGCGTGTAGCGTGATCTCCTCGACCTCGCGATGCTCCCACAGCCGCGGAAACGTCTCGCGCACCTCGGGCCTCGCGAGCGCGAGCACCATCAGCGGCGCGTCCGGGATCGCGCGCAGCGCCGCATCGATGTAGTTCACCGACGGCAAGTCGCCCCAGTGCAGGTCCTCGAGCACGAGCAGCACCGGCTGGCGTGCGCACTCGGCGCGAACCCAGTCGACCCACGCGCGTTCCATCTGCTGGCCGAGCAGCATCTTGTCGGCGCGCGCCGAGCGCAGGAGCTCGCTGTCCTCGTCGGGGAACGGCACGCCGATCATCTCGCCGAGCAGCTCCGTGATCCGCCGGCGCTCGGCGGCCGGCACGGCGGACTCGACGAGCACGGCGACCTTGTCGCGGCGCACTTCGATCGCCTCGCCATCGAGGATGCCCGCGGCGCGGCGCAGCGCGGGCGCGATCATGACGAACGGCGAGCCCGCGGACAGCGAGTCGCCGCGGCCGTGGAGGACGAGCACCGGCGTGCCGCGGCGTTCGAGCGAGCGCACCATCTCGTGACGCAGGCGCGACTTGCCGATGCCCGCGGGTGCGAGCACGAGCACCGCGCGCGACACGCGCTCCTCGGCGCACTCGTCGAGGGTGGCGAGCAGCGTCGCGAGCTCGCGCCGGCGACCGACCCACAAGCTCGGTTTGCCGAGCAGCGTGCGCGTGCCCTCGGCGTCGCGCTCGCCCGCCAGCCGCGCGAGGTTGCCGTCGAACGTGACGTGAAACCGCGCGTCGATCAGCGCCGCGGTCAGGCGATCGACGCGGATCTCGCCGGCCGACGCAGAGAGCAGGTGCCTCACCGCGCTGTCGACGAGCTCGCCCATCGGCGTGTGGCCGCCGTCGCTGCCGCGCCCGGTGACGAGCACCTGGCGGATCTCCGGATCGGCCTCGCGCAGCGCGATCGACACGCGAGCAGCCGCCGCAGCCTGGTCGGTCGGCGCGCGCACGCTCTCGATCGTGACGAGGAACGAGTGCTCGCCGTCGGCGAGGGCCTGATACGTGCCGCCGTTCGCCGCGACCACGCGCGGCAGGCCACTCGCCTTCGCGCTCGCTCGCGCGAACAGCAGCGCGCACACGCGGCTCTCGGGACCGGTGTGGCGGCGCTGCGAGGGCCGACTCGGAGCTGCTGCGGCGACGCGCTG
>JABFXX010000258.1 GCA_013368795.1 Kofleriaceae bacterium | reverse complement strand
TCAGATTCCGGGCGCGACGCCGACCCACTGCGTGAGTGCCTCGTCGTCGACGAGCCGGCGCGCGATCTGATAGGTGATCGCGAGCGGGATGCGCAGGAACTGGAACCGGAGCGTCACGGCGCCGCCGACTGCGTAGTGCGCGTCGCCCGCCTTGTCGAACGCACCGGCCCCGAACAGCGCGAGATCGAGCTGCTGGAGGTAGCTCGCGGGGAGGAACAGCGTCGCCGCCGTGCCGCGATCGATGATGATCGGATACTTCCACGTGGCCTCCCCGAGCTCGGCGCGGTCGGTCGTGATCGCGTAGTCCTCGTAACCGCGCAGCGGCTCGACGAAGCGGAACGCCGGCGGGAACCGGAGGTCGTCGAACTCCGGCGGCATCGTCTTCACCGACGAGCGCTCCCACAGAAGGCCGAAGCCGCCCTCGCCGCCGAGCTGGAGCAGGCCGGTGTCGTCGCGAGCGATCAGCGCGCGGGCGCGGCCGCTGAGGCTCAGCGTGTGGCGCCGGCCGAACGGCATCGGCACGACGATCGCGAGCGAGCCGCCGAGGTCAGTGATGTCGCCGGAGAACGTCGACAGCTGCTTCGGCAGGAACGCGCCCTCGGCGGCGACGAGGAGCGCGCGGCGAATGCCGGTGTAGCGCGTGCCCTCGGCGGAGAAGAACTGCAGCGCCGCGTTCGGTCCGCCGACGTGGCTGCGCAGGTTCGGCTCGACGTCGATCTTGATGTCGTCGTCGGTGTAGAAGCCGCCGGCGGCGAGCGCGAGCGAATTGCGCCACGTGTACGCGATCGACAGCGACGCGTCGCGCGTGCGCCTCTCCACGGTCAGCGTGAAGTCCGGATCGTCGGTCGCGGTCGGTGCGGCCCAGTCGAGGAAGCCCGCGAGCGCGGTGATCGAGACCGGCGCGAGCATGTTGTTCAGGTAGCCGACCTGCGCGCCGTAATGCGTGCGCGTGCCGATGTCGCCGACCTTGGGCTGCGCGTAACCGGCGATGCTCCAGCGCTGCAGGCCGAGGCGATCGCCGCCGCCGAGCACGAGGCCGAAGTGCGGCATGCCGCCGCCGAGCGCGAGGGCCGGCGAGCGCTGCTGCGGGTAGAAGAAGTGATCGAACACGCTCGCGGGCTCGTCGGACAGGGCGGTGATCGCCGAGCTCGGCGGCGCGAGCTTCGGGGTGGGCGCGGCCTCGACGGGTAGGGCGGCGAGCGCGGGCGGCGGCAGCGCGACCTCGGCGAGCTCCCACGACCAGCCTTCGCGATCGAGGAAGCGGATCGTGCCGCCGGCCTCGCGAGGCGCGAGTGCGGTGTACGGCGCTTCGGTGACCTGGTGACCGTCGACGAACACCTGGAACCGGCCGGCGACCGCGCCGAGCCACATCACGCGACCGTCGCTCGTGAAGCTCGCGTCGTAGTACGGGCCCGACGCGGGCGTGAATCGCTCGACGATCTGGCCGGTGTGCGCGTCGACGATCCAGATCGCGAACGCGCTGCCGTCCCACACGTTCGCAGCGAGGCGCGCGCCGTCGGCGGAGATCTGCGCGCCGAGCACGTACATGCCCGGCTTCATGCCGACGAGCGTGCGCGCGGTGCCGCTCGCGAGATCGAGCGCGGCGAGGCTCCAGCGATCGCCGTCGACGTGGCAGTAGTAGTACGTGCGGCCCGTTGGATCGATCGTCGCGCCCGGGCCGAGGTCGTCGCGGATCTGCTCGAGCCCGCGCTCGCCGCGGCGCCAGCGGAGCAGGCGAGGCGTCTGGTACGTCGCGCCCTGATCGAGCACGGTCAGCCAGACCTCGCGGCCGTCGGCGGTGATCGACAGGCCGGAGACGAGCAGCGGATCGCCCTGGACGAGCGTGCGCAGCGGCAGGACCTCGACGAGCGAGCGTTCGTAGATCACGCGGCCCGCGGCGTCGCGCACGACGAGGCGTGCCGGTGCGTCGACGTCCTCGGTGACCCACGCCTCGGTGCCGTCGCGGCCGCGCGCGTACCGTGCGTCGTTGCCGATCGATGCGAGCGTGCGCTGCTGTGGCGGGCGCGGCCGCACCGGGAACGTCTGCGCGGCCCACGCGTTGAACTCGTCGAGGAGCGTGCCGAACGACACGCCATAGCCGGCCTTGAACGTGCCGGTGAAGAACCAGCCGGTGAGTGCGCGCGCCTGGTTCGCGAGCGCGAGCCAGATCGGCCGCTCGCCGTAACGCTCGACGAGGAAGCGGATGAACATCGAGCCGACGAGGTAGTGGTGGCCGACCGAGGCCTGGCGACCGAACGCCGACAGCTCGCCGCTCGAGATGTGCTTGCCCGCGTACGCCGCCGCGAACATCCCGGTGAAGATCGGCCACTGCGGCCGGCCGATGCCGGTGAGTCGCGCCTCGTACGTCGTGGCGAGGCCCTCCCACAGCCACGGGTCGTAGCCGGCCTGCGGGTTGTAGATGTCGCCGAACAGATCGCTAAAGCCCTTCCAGAAGCCCGCGAGCTGCTGGACCTGCACGTAGTGAACGAGCTCGTGACACGCGATGAAGCCTGGGTCGGGCGGTAGGCCGAACTCCGTCGTGAAGTCCAGCGTCGAGAACGTGGGGATGACCGCGACGTCTTCGTAGCCGAGCGCACCGGCCGCGACGAAGGCGTTGTTGAACGGTGTATCCGGCATCACCACGACAAACTTGCGTCGGCTCGGAATCGCCGCGCGCTCCCGGATCTCTCGCGCGCACCGGTCTGCCTTGACGAGGAACCTGTCGACGACGTCGCGACGCGATGCCGGGTAATAGAGGATGAACTGGCCCGTCTCGAGCTTGCGCATGTCGTCATGCGCGATCGACGTCTGGACGTCTGTCGGGAATCGCTGCGCAACCCCCGCACACCCGGATAGCGCCACCACAAGCGTGGCACTCAGGAACCACCTCATCAGCCGACTGTATCCGCTACACTGCAGCCATGCCGGTCTTCCGGCTCGATGATCGCCTCGTGTTCCCGCCGGTCCACCTAGCAGAGGACGGACTCCTCGCGCTCGGCGGTGACCTGCGACCGGAGCGCCTGTTGCTCGGCTACACGCAGGGCATCTTTCCCTGGTACGCGGAGAACCTGCCGATCCTGTGGCACTCGCCGGATCCGCGGATGGTGATGACGACGCGCGATCTCGTCGTCCAGCGCAGCCTGCGCAAGGCGATCAAGAAGCGGCCGTACGACATCACGATCGATCGCGCGTGCGTGAAGGTCCTCGAGGGCTGCGCGTCGGTCCCGCGCCCCGGGCAGAACGGCACGTGGCTCATCCCCGAGATGATCGACGCGTACATGAAGCTGCACGAGCTCGGCTTCGCGCACTCGTTCGAGGCGTGGCAGGACGGCGAGCTCGTCGGTGGGCTCTACGGCGTGTCGCTCGGCGCGGCGTTCTTCGGCGAGTCGATGTTCGCGCTCGCGCCCGATGCATCGAAGATCGCGTTCGTCGCGAGCGTGCGCCAGCTCGAGGCGTGGCACATCGGCCTCATCGACTGTCAGGTCCACACCGATCACCTCGAGCGGTTCGGCGCGTACGAGGTGCCTCGCGTCGAATACCTGCAGATGCTCGCGCACGCGCTCGACGAGCCCACGCGCCGCGGCAAGTGGCAGCTCGAGATCGACTTCGATCAGTTCACGGAGACGGGCGGGATGATGAAGCCTGAACTGCCGCGAGCAGCGTAGTCGTCACGACCGGCGCGAGCGCCTCGGCCAGTGCGAGCGCGACGCGCGCGAGACCGAGCGGCGCGATCCGCTCCCAGAGCGCGGCGTGCACCTCGAAGCGCTGTGCGGCCGCGCGTGCGGCGCGTGCACCGAGGTCGGCCCACACGATCTCGCGCTGGGCGAGCATCGCGGCCGCGTCGGTGGCGAGCGGCGAGGGCACGAGCTCCGCGACGAGCTCGGCGAGCGCCGCGCGCAGCTGAGGCGGAAACTCGCGACCGACGATGTCCTGTGAAGGCGGCGGGATCCGGTGCGGACCGTCGACGAGCAGGCCGTCTTCGGTGAACCTCGCGACCCTCGCCCACAGCGCATCGCCGAACCACACCTCGGCCGCGCCCTCGACGAGCCTCGCCGGTGAACCGTCGCGCTCGTACGCGATGCCATCGATCGTCGTGCGCTCGAGGCCGTCGCGAACCTCGCTGACGCCATGCGCATGCGCGACGCGGCGATGCGGCGCGGGCCTGAAGTCGATCGGCAGCTCGTCGCGCGCGACGCGCATTGCACGGCCGAGCACGTCGGCGGTGAACGTCGCTTCGTCGGCCGACGTGCGAAACGATCGCAACAGCGTCCGGTACAGCGCGGGCGTCGGATACGGCCCCGCGTAGCGAAGCGTGTACACGCCGGCGGCGAGCGCGCGCTCGGCAATCAGGTTCATGAGCGCGCCACCGCTGCCTGGAGGCAAACGACCCGGTTCGGCGATCGTCGGAATCTGCGTCGGCCGCTCCCAGTCGAGCGGCGACATCGCGGTGAGCGTGCGTCCCTCGTACTCGACGAGCTGCGCTTCTCCGAGAAGCGGATGCGGGACCACATCCCGATGAACGACGAGGCCACCGACCGAGATGGGCTCCACGCGGGCACTTTACACGGCGCGGCCCTTTCGCCTAGCCGATTGATTTGACACAGTTCGGCCCTCCCATGAAGTTAGGGATCGTCAAGGAAACTCGGCCGGGGGAACGCCGCGTTGCCGCGTCCCCTCCCGTCGTCGCGAAGTGGGTCAAGGGTGGCTGGCAGGTGGCCGTCGAGCGTGGTGCAGGCCTCGAGGCCGACTATCCCGACGCGCAGTACGAAGCCGCGGGAGCGACCGTCGTCGACGAGACGACGGCATGGACCGCCGACATCGTGCTGAAGGTCCGGCCTCCGGACCTCGCCGAAGTCGATAAGCTCCGCACCGGCGGCACGCTCATCTCGCTGCTCTATCCGGCGCAGAACGCCGAGCTGCTCGCGAAGCTCGCGGCGAAGAAGCTGACCGTGCTCGGCATGGATCAGGTGCCGCGTATCAGCCGCGCGCAGAAGATGGACGCGCTGTCGTCGATGCAGAACATCGCCGGCTATCGCGCCGTCATCGAGGCCGCGAATCGCTTCGGCAGCTTCTTCACCGGTCAGTTCACCGCCGCCGGCAAGGTCCCGCCGGGCAAGGTGCTCATCATCGGTGCCGGCGTCGCCGGTCTCGCCGCGCTCGGCGCCGCGAAGGGCCTCGGCGCGATCGTCCGCGCGTTCGACGTGCGCGCCGCAGCCGAGGAGCAGGTGAAGTCGCTCGGCGGCGAGTTCCTCACCGTCTCGATCAAGGAGTCGGGCGAGGGCCAGGGCGGCTACGCGAAGGAGATGAGCAAGGCGTTCATCGACGCCGAGTACGCGCTGTTCCGCGAGCAGGCCAAGGAAGTCGACGTCGTCATCACGACCGCGCTGATCCCCGGCAAGCCGGCGCCCAAGCTCTGGCTCAAGGACATGGTCGAGCTCATGAAGCCGGGCTCGGTCGTCGTCGATCTCGCGGCCGAGCAAGGCGGCAACTGCGAGTACACGAAGCCGGGCGAGGTCAACGTCGTCAACGGCGTCTCGATCATCGGCTACACCGACCTGCCGAGCCGCATGGCGCACGTCGCCAGCGAGTTCTACGGCATGAACCTGTGGCACCTGCTCGACGAGATGGGCGGCCACGCCAACTACAAGGTCGATCACGAGAACGACGCGGTTCGTCCCGCGCTCGTTCTCGAGAACGGCGAGACCCGCTGGCCGCCTCCGCCGCCGAAGAAG
>JABFXX010000610.1 GCA_013368795.1 Kofleriaceae bacterium | reverse complement strand
GCCGTGGTTGCTGGCGGCGACGTCGGCGCGGTCGTCGGTGCCGTCGTCGGTGCCGTGGTTGCTGGCGGCGCGGTCGGCGCGGTCGGCGGTGCCGTCGGAGCTGGAGGCGAGTACGGCGAGGGCACCCTCGGTCCAGAGCTCGGCGAAGGCGCAGCGCCGACCGGTGCCGTCATGCCCGGCGGATCGGCGTCGGCCAGGGCAGGGAGCGCGAGGATGGCGACGGCGGTGACGGCGGCGCGAAGCATCGGCCCGACCTGTTACAAGGCCTATGCCGCGCGCAAGTGCGCGCCGACACGCGCGGCGGTCACGGATTTCTGAGGTCGGGGTGTATCAGGTGGCGGGGATTCGGATGATCACGAACGTCTCGACGCCACGCGCGACGACGTCGATGACCTTGCCGTCGGTCATTGCCATCGCGGTCCACTCCTGCGCGAGCACCGGGTGGGCATCTTCCGGCAGGCTGTAGAAGATGGGTTGTTCGCCTTCGCGCCAGACGCCGAGCACGCCACCGTGCGCGGCGATCGCGACGAGCTTGCCGCCGACGACCGTGGTGGCGGCGTTGTCGGGAGCGCCCGACGGGATGGTCACCTTGCGGCAATCGTCGGCGCAGATGAGGAGTGCCTTGGCGACGGTCCGATCGCGAAACAGTGCGGCGTCGCGCGTGCAGCCCTGCAGCGCGGCGTAGCCGAGCGGCTTGCGCAAGATCGGCTGGCCGCCGCCGAAGGCGAAGACCTCGTCGACGGTCTGCGCCCACGCGCGGTCGTGCGTCATGCACGGCTGGCCGAGCGGTGCCTCGGGAAGCTCGAGCGCTGGCTCGTCGCCGCCGCGATGCAGGATGCGCGCGAAGTACTTCTTGTCGGGCGTCGTGTACATGACGACGGCGCGGCCGTCGGTGTCGGTCGATGCGATCGCCGAGGCGATCTTGATTCCGGGCTCGGCGGTGATGGTGCCGTTCTTCGCGTGCGCGACGTAGAGCTCGGTCGCGATGCCGTAGACGACGACACCGTCGGCGAGCGAGCCGACAACGGCGGCGACGATCGAGCGATCGGAGACCTTCAAAGAGGTCGGCGTCGCGATCACGCCCTCGGCGTCGAATGCACCGACGTCGACCTCGCCTTGCTCGGGCGTCGCGCCCCAGCTCGTGTCGGGGACGCTGCGCAGCGAGGTCGGGCCGATGCGATCGATCTTCGGTGTGCCGCCGGTCATCGTCGAGACCTGGACGAGGCGGTTCGCCGTCTTGCCGAACAGGACCATGCCGGTCTCCGACGGAATCGCATCGATCTCGAGCGAGGTGACCGGATCCTTGCCGTCGCGAAGCGGGATGATCTGCGCGGTGGGCAGCGCCTTGCCAGTTTGCGTCGTGGCCGGCAGCTTTGCGCTCTTGCGCAGGTTTGCGCGCGCGGCGTCGAGATCGTCGAGCGCCTGAGGCAGCGGATCCTTCTCGAGCGTCGTCGACCGCGCGACGTGATCGGCGAACGCCATCGCCGCCTTCTGGGAGGCCTTGTCGAGCGCGGCCCACGCCTTCTCGATGTCCGGGATGCCCGTGTCGGGCGCCTCGCCACGCGACAGCTTGCTGACGAGCGGTGTGCACTTGCCGCGGTCCCACGGATCGGGCGCCATCTCGCGAATCGCGAGCGCCTCGGAGGTCTTCGCCGAGCCGGGCGATTTGCCGAGCAGGCAGTCGCGCGCGGCAGCAAACCGCGTCTCCCAGCCTGCGATCTCTTCCTGCGCGTTCTTCAGGTCCTGCGCCGGTCGGTAGATCTTGAAGAAGTAGAAGCCTGCGCCGCCGGCGATCAGCCCGACCACCACGAAGATCAACACCACACGAGCGCGGTCCGACATGAAGCGTTCTTATCATTCCCGAGCTATGAATCGGTGATGGACATCGCGCGTGATGCGTTCGTCGACGGCAAGTGGATCGCGACGACGGAGCGCTTCCCGGTTCACGATCCCTTCGACGGCTCGACCATCGCCGAGGTCGCCGACTCCGACGACGCATTGATCGATCGCGCGATCGAGGCCGCATCGCGCGCGTTCGAGGGCTGGCGCAAGCGGCCCGGCCCCGAGCGCGGCAAGCTGCTCCGCAAGCTCGCCGATACGATGCTCGCCGAGGAGGATCGGCTCGCTGCCCTCTGCACGCGCGAGAACGGCAAGGCCCTCAAGGAGTCGGTCGCGGAGGTCCGCTACGCGGCGAGCTTTCTGTCGTGGTTCGGCGGCGAGGCCGAGCGCATCTACGGCGAGACGATTCCCGCGACCCACACCGGCCAGCGCCTCGTCGCGATCCGCGAGCCCGTCGGGCCGTGCGCCGTCATCACGCCGTGGAACTTCCCGTACGCGATGCTGACCCGCAAGCTCGGTGCCGCGCTCGCGGCCGGCTGCACCGTCGTCGCCAAGCCCGCCGAGGAGACGCCGCTCGGCACGCTCGCGCTCGCCGAGATCGCGGAGCGCTGCGGCCTGCCGGCGGGCGTGTTCAACGTCGTGCCGAGCTCCGACGGTGCGCGCACAGGCGGCCGACTGCTCGCCTCGCCATCGATCAAGAAGATCAGCTTCACCGGCTCGACCGAGGTCGGCCGCATCATCATGAAGAACGCCGCTGAGGACCTGAAGCGCGTGTCGCTCGAGCTCGGCGGCAACGCACCGTTTGTCGTGCTCTCGGACGCCGACCTCGACGCGGCGGTCGCCGGCGCCATCGTCGCCAAGTTCCGCAACACCGGCCAGACGTGCGTCGCCGCGAACCGGTTCATCGTCGAGCAAACGATCGCCGAGACGTTCACGCAGAAGCTGCTCGCGGCGGTCGGCAAGCTCGTCACCGGCCGCGGCAGCGACGATGGCGTCGACCTCGGTCCGCTCATCAACGACGATGCCGTCGCCAAGGTGACGCGCCTGTTCGACGACGCGATCGAGAAGGGCGCGAAGCTTCTTGCGGGCGCGCGGCCGACGAGCCGGCTCGTGCCGCCGATCGTGCTCACGGACATCACGCCGGCGATGCAGCTCTGGCACGAGGAGATCTTCGGCCCGCTCGTCGCGATTCGCACCGCGCTGAACGAGACCGACGCGATCATCCAGGCCAACGACACCGAGTTCGGCCTGATCGCGTACGTGTTCACGCGCGATGGCGCGCGCCAGGCGCGTGTCGCCGAGGCGCTCGAGGCCGGCATGGTCGGCGTCAACGAGGGGCTCGTGTCGACGGCGCAGGCCCCGTTCGGCGGCATCAAGCACTCGGGCGTCGGCCGCGAGGGCTCGCGCCACGGCATCGAGGACTACACGCAGCTCAAGTACATCGCGACGCGGATTTAGCGTCGGAGCGACGCGCGCTGATCGCTGCTCGGATGTGAGGCCGATAGCGCATGTATCTGACGTGGCACGCGGCCGGGTTTTCGCGAATCTCGGGGTACAGTGGCCGCGATGTTGGAAGGACCGCGCACCGATCGTGCCCCTCGTGATCCCGCGTTCGCACTGACGGGCTCGCATATCGTCGTCTGTGTCGCCGGCGGTATCGCCGCGTACAAGGCCGCCGAGCTCGTTCGCATGCTCGACAAGGCGGGCGCCACGGTGCACGTCGCGATGACGGCGCGCGCGCAGAAGTTCGTCACGCCGATGACGTTCCAGGCGCTCACCCGGCGCCCCGTGTTCACGGACCTCTTCAACCTCACCGAGGAGGCGACGATCGGTCACATCCAGCTCGCCGATCGCGCCGACCTCGTCATCGTCGCGCCCGCGACCGCCAACTCGATCGCGCGCCTCGCGAACGGCATGGCCGACGACGCGGTCAGCGCGATGGTGCTCGCGACGCGCGCGCCGGTGCTGATCGCGCCGTCGATGAACGTCAACATGTGGAACCACCCGCTGACGCGCGAGAACCTCGCGAAGCTCGTCTCCGTCGCGAAGTACCAGGTCGTCGGCCCCGGCGATGGTTTCCTCGCGTGTCGCTGGACCGGCCCCGGCCGGCTCGCCGAGCCCGCTGACATCGTCGAGGCGGCTGCGACGCTCCTGTCGACGCAGGACCTCGCCGGCAAGAAGCTCGTCGTGAGTGCGGGCCCGACGTACGAGGCGATCGATCCGGTTCGGTTCGTCGGCAACCGCAGCTCCGGCAAGATGGGCATCGCGCTCGCCGCTGCCGCGAAGCGTCGTGGTGCCGACGTCACGCTCATTCTCGGGCCGAGTGCCGTGCCGCCGCCGATCGGCGTCACCACGAACAACGTCGAGACCGCCGCCCAGCTCCAGTGGGCACTCGAGAACGCGAGCAAGGGCGCCGACGCGATCATCATGACCGCGGCCGTCGCCGACTATCGCCCCGCGAGTGAGGCCAAGGAGAAGCTCAAGCGTGGCGCGCTCGGCCAGAAGACGGCGATCGAGCTCGTCGCGAACCCTGACGTCCTCGCCGAGCTCGGCAGGGCGCGCAAGGGTACGACGCCGCTGCTCGTCGGGTTCGCCGCCGAGACCGAGGACCTCATCGAGAATGCGCGCAAGAAGCTCGAGTCAAAGCAGGTCGACCTGATCGTCGCGAACGACGTCAGTGAGCCAAATGCGGGCTTCGCCGTCGATACGAACCACGTGCAGCTCGTCGATCACGACGAGGTCACCGACGTGCCGCCGGCGTCCAAGGCGGAGGTCGCGCATCGGATCCTCGACAAGATCGTGATGATGTTCGGCGAGGAGCGGGCGCCACGCGGCAAGGCCAAGCCCAAGGCCGTCGCCGCCGCGAAGCCGGCGAAGCCACAAAAGCTCCTCGCCGCCAAGTCGACGGGCAAAGCGAAGAAGCGCCGTTAGACCCGCGCGCGAGCCGCTGTCGTCAGCTGCGCGCAGTGCGCAGACGGGATCGTGCGAGGCTGTTCGTATAGCGATGGTTCGCGCGAGCAAGGCTGTTCGCCCGGCGATGGCGCGCGCGAGCGGCGGGCTATCTGTGCGCGGCGATGGTGCGTGTGCCGATGTGGCGGCGATCAGAGTGCGCCGCCGACGTAGATCTGCGTGAGCAGGCCGACGGTTCGGTCTTCGGACGCGCTGCTGCGATTCACCAGCACGTTGACCTCGTAGCCGATGCGGGTCGCGTTGCGATGACGCGCGAAGTACTCGCCGAGCGCGAATTCGAACAGTCCGGTCCGCTCGTCGCCGATCACGAGGCCACGCGCGGCCACATAGCCGGCGCCGCGCGCGCTCACGCGAAGAAGGCCCATCTCGCGCTGCGCGAACTGGAGCTCCGCGCGCACGCCGACGCCGAAATAGCCGTCGGCGCGCTGCGCGTCGGGAAGCACGAGGCCGCCGATGAACAGCTCCGGGACGAGCGCGCCGCGAACGTTGTAGCCGGGCTGCGTCGGCAACTCCGGCAGCGGGTTCTCCCAGCCGAGCGAGAGGCGGGTGCCCCACGTGGGCTCCGGCCTGCCATCGAGGTCGCCGACGCCACCGAACATGCCGCCGACCGACAAGATCGGCGAGCGGCCGTCGGCGTGCGCTACGGAGGAACTCGCGCCGATCACGACCATCGCCACGAGCACGCTGCGCATGCGACGAGTCTCGCGCACGCCGCGCGCCGTCAGCGAGAACTTCCTCTGGCAAACGTTGCCGCGCCGCGAACCGCGGACGTCACCGGATGCGACCGATGATCGGGGTCAGACATGACTTCCATGACATCGGACAGCGCGGCCGCGCTAAGAGCCGCCGGTAGTCATGGGAGTCATGTCTGACCCCGTTCGGTCAGCGGCGGCGAAGGAGCCGGCGGCGCTCCTCGTCGGTGAGCAGGCGGCCGACCGGGA
>JABFXX010000467.1 GCA_013368795.1 Kofleriaceae bacterium | reverse complement strand
TCAACCTTGCCGCGCGACGTACGCCTCGAGCAGCGGGATGCGGTCGTTGCCCCAGAAGAGCGCGTCGCCGACGAACATCGCCGGTGCGCCGAACGCGCCGCGGCGCACGGCCTCGTCGGTGTTGGCGCGCAAGAGGTCCTTCGTCTCGGGCGCCTCGAGCGCACCGAGGATCGCCGTGGCATCGAGGCCGGCGGCACGAGCACGCGCGCCGATCACGTCATCCGTGGTGACGTCCTCGTTGTCGACCCAGTAGGCACGGAACAGCTCGAGCGCGAATGTCGACACCGCATCGGGCGAAGTTCGCTCGGTGGCACAGAGCGCGCGCTGCGTGCGCAGCGTGTTCGGCGGGAACCGACTCGGCATACGGAACGGGATTCCGTAGTGCTCGCTCCACAGCTGCATGTCCTGCAGCAGCCACTTCAACTTCGCGGGGAGCTTTGCGGGTGTGTCGTTGCCGGTCGCCTTGAACACGCCACCGAGCAGGAACGGACGCCACTGGATGGGGAGACCGGTGCGGGTGGAGAGGCCCGCCATCTGTGTCGCCGCGAGATAGCTGTACGAGGAGCCGATGTCGAAGAAGAGCTCGATGGTGCGCGCGGTCATCGGCGGCGACGATAGCGCGCGATGGCGGCGTCCGGTGCTGGTATGCTCGACGCGTGCGCGCACCCGCCCTGTTTCTAGTCGCCGCGATCGCGGGCTGTCATCCGTCCGCGACCATCAAGAGCACCATGCCGATCGCGAACTTGCAGTCGTATCGCACGGTGGCGTTGCGCGTGAAGTCGACCGCGTTCGCGTCGCAGGGACAGGCGATGTTCCTCGAGAACGCGGTGCTGGCGAACCTGCAGCAGAAGTGTGGGTTCTCGAACGTCGGCCGCGCGGACGGTACGCCCGCCGACGTCGTGCTCGATCTCAACATCATCAAGACGGGCCGTGGCGGTAGCGGCATCCTGAGCAACCAGAACCTGGCGACGATCGAGACGCTGCTCGTGCTGTCCGATGGTCAGAACGGTGACTTGCTCGGTTCCGCGCACATCCGCGGCGAATCATCCGGCGTCGTCTACAACAGCCGGCCGCCCGAGCAGGAGGCGGTCGAGGTGATCGCGAAGACGATCGCCGACACGCTCGCGAAGTCGGGCTGCAGCGGGCCGCGCATCGCGCGTGCGCCCGAGCCGCCGCCATCGTCCGGGACGGGCACCGGAACGGAGACCGGCACCGGGTCGGGGGCGAGCTCCGGCAGCACCGGTGGCTCGGGATCGGCGCCCGTGGATGAAGCGAAGCGCGCGCAGGCCGAGGCGCTCAACGAGCAAGGCAAGGAGAAGCTGCGCAGCGCGGATCTCGTGGGTGCGCTCGCCGACTTCCAGCAGGCGAACCAGCTCGTTCCGGATGCGCGCTATCAGTACAACGTGTGCTTGGCGTACGAGGCGCAAGAGCAGTGGCCGAACGCGATCTCCGCGTGCAAGCAGGCGCGCGGGATGACGACGGACACGCGTCTCGTCGCGAAGATCGATCACCGTCTCGAGCTCCTCGCGCCGCATCGCTGATTTGACGCGGTGTGCAGAAGGCGTGCATGTACGCGCGCGTGTGGTGCAGCACGTTCACTGATCGACTGCAAGAGGACAGCAGTCGCGCCACACTGATAGTCTCGCCAGGTGGCCGGACCGGATCTCAGCGGTGAAGTCCTAGACCGCCGTTATCGGATCCTCGACCGACTCTCGTCGGGCGCGATGGGCGTCGTCTATCGCGGCGTCCGGACCAAGCTCGAGCGGCCCGTCGCGATCAAGGTGATGCACCTCGCCCTCCCGAGCCAGATGAAGGCGCGGGAGCGGTTCGAGCGCGAAGCGCAGGTGATGGCGCGCCTCGATCATCCGCACTGCGTGTCGATCATCGATTACGGCATTCACCAGCAGAAGCCGTACGTCGTGATGGAGCTCGTGCGCGGCCAGAGCCTGCACGACATGATCGGCGAGCTCGGCCGGATCGAGATTCCGCGCGCGGTCGACATCATGCGTCAGATCCTGTCGGGTCTCGCGCACGCACACGAGCAGGGCATCATCCACCGCGACATCAAGCCGGCGAACATCATGGTGACGCCGAAGGCGCCGCTCGGCCTGCACGTGCGCATCCTCGACTTCGGGCTCGCGCGCATGCTCAGCGGTAGCAGCAGCGTCAGCAACGGCGTCGCCGTCGGCACGCCGAGCTACATGGCGCCGGAGCAGGCGCGCGGCGAGACGCTCGACGCGACCGTCGACATCTACGCGTGCGGCATCGTGCTGTTCGAGATGCTCACCGGCAAGAAGCCGCTGACCGCGAGCGATCCGATCCAGACGCTGAAGAAGCAGACGGACGAGATGCCGCCGCGCCTGTCGGATGTCGTGCCCGGCGACTACGGCGCGCTCGAGGACATCGTCGCGCGCGCTCTCGAGAAGAACCCGGCGGACCGATTTCAGTCGGCGATCGCGATGTCGGAGGCGCTCGATGCCGCGGTCGGCGGTGCGGTCACGACCGCCGCCGAGAGCACCGCGGTGCTGCCGGTCACCGGTGATCCGTCCGACGACGACTCGGGCGCCGAGGCGGAGCCGGTCGAGAAGCACGCCGGTTCGAACGATTCGTCGGCGATGATCCCGATCACGCTCGCGACGTCGGCGTTCGTGATGAAGCCGCGGCCTCGCCCCGACGACAAGCCGATCACGCGGCCCAACGCGCCGAGACGGTCGCGGCTGCCGCTCGTGCTGTTGCTCCTGCTGCTCATCGGCGGCGGCGTCGCCGGTGCGGTGATGCTGCTCGACTCGCAGAAGCAGCCGGAGCAGCCGGCCGAGGCGAAGCCGGTCGTCGACGAGGCCACGCCGGTCGCGCAGGCTGCGCCGACGCCCTCTCCTGTCGACGCGGCTGCCGATCCGGTCGCTGACATGATCGGCGCGGCGCAGGCGCTCGCCGCCGACGGCAAGACGGATCGCGCGCTCGACGTCGTGCTCGCGGCGCGCGCGAAGAACCGCGACCGCGCCGATGTCGCGCTGCTCGCCGGCAAGCTGTACTTCTCGAAGTACTGGTGGACCGACGGCATCGCGATGTTCCGCGAGGCGATCAAGCTCGACGCGAGCCTGCGCGACAACAAGGAGCTCGTCGACCTCGCGGTGAGGGGCTTCCTGACGACACCCGACTACGACAGCCGGCTCGCGAGCTTCGTGCTCGAGCTTCCGGCTGCGCAGCCGCTCCTCGACGAGCTCTCGCGCACGCATCGCGTGCCGCAGAAGCGCTCGCGCGCCGGTGCGCTCGCCCGGCGCATGCTCGCGAAGCACTGACGCTCAGCTCGGCATGTTGTCGACGATCTTGCGGAGCGCCTCGAGGTCGACCGGCTTGACGATGTGCTCGTCGAAACCCGCCTCGCGCGACCGCGTGCGATCGGTATCGGCGGCGTAGCCGGTCACCGCGACGATGCGCAGCGTGCCGTAGAGCGCGCGCAGCTGCCGTGCGAGCTCGTAGCCGTCCATGTTCGGCAGGCCGAGATCGAGCAGCGCGAGGTCGGGCTTGAACTCGACCGCGGCGGCGAGCGCGGTCATGCCGTCGTGGGCGATCCGCGTCGTGAAGCCGACCGCGTTCATCAGCTCGCCGATGACGCCGGCGGCGTCGAGGTTGTCTTCGACGACGAGCGCGCGCCGGCCGTGTGCGCCGTTCGCGCGTGCGACCGCCGGGGACGGCGGTGGCAACACGGCCTCGACCGCGAGCGGGAGGCGAATCACGAACTCGCTGCCAAAGCCGAGCCCCGGGCTGCGGGCGATGACCTTGCCACCGTGCAGCTCGACAAGGCGCTTCACGACGGTGAGGCCGATGCCGAGGCCGCCCTGCGCGCGCTCGTTTGCACCGGGCGCCTGGGCGAACAGGTCGAAGATCCGCGGCAGTACCTCGGGCGCGATGCCGATGCCGGAGTCGAGCACGCTGATCATCGCCTCGCTGCCCTCGACGCGCGCGGTGACGACGAGCGTGCCGCCGCGGTCGGTGTACTTCGATGCATTCGTCAGGAGGTTCGCGATCGCCTGCGCGATCCGGATCCGATCGGCAAGCACCGCCACGCCGCGCTCGGGCACGGCGAGCGCGAGACGCTGCACGCGTTCCAGGATCATCGGGTTCACGAGCTCGAGCGCGGCCGAGACGAGCGTCGACACCTCGGTCGGCTCCTTGCGCAGCTGGACCTTGCCGCGCGTGATCCGCGAGACATCGAGCAGGTCGTCGACGAGCTGCACGAGATGCTTCACGTTGCGCCGGATGAGGTCGCGCTCCTGCACGAACATGTTCTCGTCGGCAAGCTTCATCAGGTCGACGGCTGCGACGATCGGCACGAGCGGATTGCGCAGCTCGTGGCTGAGCATCGCGAGGAACTCGTCCTTGAGACGGTCCGCCTCGCGGACGTCGCGATACAGGCGCGCATTCTCGATCGCGAGGCCGACGCGGCGCCCGAGCTCCTCGGCCATCGCGAGGTCCTGCTCGTCGAAGTGCCGTCCCGGTGTCGCGCTGTTGAGGAGGATCGCGCCGAGCGTGCAGCCGCGCGCCGAGACCGGCACGATCATCGACGAGACGACACCGCTCTGGACGAACAGCTCGGCAAGCTCGCGATCGGCGACCCCGTTGCGGATCTGCTCGACGGTGAATGTCGAATACAGCCTCGACTTGCCGCTCTCGAGCACCGCCGGAATGCCGTGCCGGGCCTCGCCGCGAGCGCGGAACTTGCGGCTCAGCGCGAGCACGAACGGGACCTTCAGCGGATTGACGTGCGCGGCGATCGCCGGCAAACCGCGCTCGCGATCGTCCACGATCTCGACGATGCACCAGTCTGCGATCTGCGGCACCGCGATCCGCGCGATCGCGGCGAGCGTCTCCTGGTAGTCGAGCGAGGACAGCAGGCTGTCGGATGCCGCGAGGAATGCCGTCCGGCGCTGGCTCGCCTCGGCCTGCTCGCGCGCGACCTTCTCGGCGGCATACAGCCGGGACCGCTCGATCGCCTGCGCCGCGTACCAGGTGAGCACCTGGAAGAATGCGCGCTCGTGCTCGACGAAGCGATGCGGGCGCTCGAACGCGTGCGACAGCCCGCCGATGCACCGGCCCTGCGCGAACAGCGGCACGCACGCGACGGAAAACGACGTGCCGATCGCGAACGGAACGGCGATATCCGGATACCGAGCTTCGAGGTCTGCGTACGATTCGATCCACACTGCGACGCCCGACTGGATCGCATCGAGCATCGGGAACCGTGGCTCGTGATCGAGCGACAGCGCGTTGTGATGCTCGGGCCTCGGCCCCATCCGTCCCACGCTTCGCACGAGCGTGACCGTCTTGCCGTCAGGCCCCATCGACCACAACCCGCCCGCCTTCGCGCCCGTCGCCGCCATGCTCGCATCGAGCGCCGCCTCCGCGACCTCGGCCGGCGTGAACGCCTGCGCGAGCGCGCCGGTGAACGCGTGGAGCCGTTCGAACCGCGATGCCGCGTGATCCGGGAACAGGCTGTCGTCGCCGTCCTTGCGGCGCGCGCGGACCAGCGCGGGTGCGCACTGTGCCGCGAAGTCGTGGAAGAACGCGCGATCGACGTCGCTGAAGTCCCACGGCATGCGGAAGCCGAGAGCGAGGCCGCCGATGCAGCGCCCGTCGACGAGCAACGGCACGCACGCGATCGCGGTCTTCACGAGCCCCGGATGCGCTCCGAGCAGCTTCGCGTATCGCGCCTGGTATTCGTCGACGCTGCCGAGATACACCGCGCTGCCCGCGCGCACGGCGTCGACGATCGGAATCGGCGCCTGCATGGAGACCGAGCGGTACTGCTCGACCGACTCCGGCTGGTAACCGATCGAGCTCACGAGCTCGAGGCGATCGACGTGCTCCTCGAGCAGGAACACCCCACCGGCCTTCGCGCCCATCGTCGTCATCGCGAACGAGAGCAGCGTCCGCGCGACCTCGTCGACGGTGCGACCGGGCCCCGGCGCGCCACCGACCCCCGCGAGCCTCGGGAACATCTCGAAGAAAGCCCGCGCTCGCTTGGACGCCTCGGGGCCGCCGGAGAGGCGAACGATGAACAGCTCGGGTGCGAGCAGAGAGGCGTCGCACGAGTAGCGGCGACCGTCGCGGGCGCACAGCGGGAACGCCGACTCGCCCTGCACGGCGAGCCGCAGGTGCCCTCTCAGCTCGTCGGGCTCGACGCTGAAGCTCGCGAGCCGTGCACCTGCGAGGGCGGCGACACTCGTGTCGAGCGCCGTCGCGGCCGCGACATTGCCGGCGACGATGATTCCGTCGCGATCGACGAGCAACACCGGCTCGCGCAGATGCACGAGCACCTGCACGAATGCCTCACGATGCATGTCCGTCGCCACCACGCCCACGGTATCAGAGACCGCGGCCCGGCCGAGGCGTTGGAGGCGTGTGGAACGCTATCTCACCCGGCCAGGTACTATCGGGCGCAGTCGTAGTACAGCGGCTCGACGATCTCCCACGGATGGCGCCCCGGCAGCTGGCTCGACGAGGCCTTCTCGAGGTCGAAGAACACCGTGACGGTCGGCAGCTTGGCGATCGCCTCGCTCTCGTGGACCTCGTAGCTGCCCTCCTGGCGAAACTCGAGGTTCGCGTTGACCCGGCCATCGGCGCAGAACGTCAGCGTATCGTAGCAGCGCGCGAAGTCGCCTTCGGCGAGGCACTGGTCGTACGTGTCGAACTGGTCGACGACACGGCGATATGCCGTGTTGTCGAGCACGTCACTGCCGCAACCCGCCGCGACGACCAGGAGCGAGACGATGAGGGCGCGCATGGCCGACTTCGAGGAGCAAGCGGCGCGCCACGCGGGCCGCGTCTGATCTCGACGGGTTAGCGTCCGTCGGCGCGGCCTTTCCCCTCGACATGGCCGGGGGTCCCTCCCCAGCTACGGTGTGCAAGCTCGGGACACGTTTACACCCTCGCAAGCTTCTCGGGATTGACGACGTTCCGGATCGCGAGGATGTGGGTGCCGTCGGTCTCGATCGAGATGACCGCGCTCACGATGCCGCTGGTGCGCGCGACCAGTGCCGGCCAGCCGTTGACGTCGACGATCTCGAACGTGTGCTCGGGCCCCGGCGGGAACTTGCGCACGAGGCCCGCGATGAACAGGGAGACCACGCGTGCGCCGTGCAGCTCGTGCCGCGCCGCCGCGCGAACCTTGCCTCCGCTGTCAGCGGTCAGCGTCGCGTCGTCGGCGAGGAGGCCCTGCAGCGCCGCGAGGTCGCCGGTCGTCAGCGCCTGCAGGAAGCCGCTCAGGAGTCGCTCGTGATCCGCGCGCGTCGGCGAGTAGCGAGGCTTGCCTTCGCGCACGTGTGCCGCCGCGCGATGAAACAGCTGGCGCACCGCCGCCTCCTCCTTGCCGAGCACGCTCGCGATCTCGGCGTGGCTGTAGTCGAACACCTCGTGCAGGAGGTAGGCGGCGCGCTCGAGGGGAGACAGCCGCTCGAGCAGGACGAGGAACGCGAGCGAGATCGAGTCCGGATCGACGCGCTCCTCGGTGCGGATCGGCTCGGGCAACCACGGCCCGACGTACTCCTCGCGCGTGCGCTGCGCCGATTTCAGGCGATCGAGACACAGGCGCGTGACCACCGTCGACAGCCACGCCTTCTCCGACTCGAGCTCGATCGGGCTCGCGGCCTGATAGCGCACCCACGCGTCCTGCAGGATGTCCTCGGCCTCGGCGGCCGAGCCGAGCATGCGATACGCGATCGCGAACAGCAGCGGGCGCAACGTCTGAAATGACTCGGTCATGCTCGACCCCACGCGACGAGGATACACAGCGTGAACAAGAACGCGTTGACCGCGACGTTGCGAGGCTCTCGCAGGACCCAGTGCGCGTGCGCCGCGCCGATCATGATGATCGCGAGCCCGATCGCGGCCACCGGCGTCAGCACCGGCAAGACGCCGAGCGCCGTCGGCAGGATCAGCCCGGCGACCCCGAACAGCTCGCATGTCGCGATGAACCGGATGAACGGCAAGCTGTAGGCCTGCACGCCGGTCTGGCCGGTCGCGATCATGCGCGGCTTGGATTGCGTGGACTTGAGCGTCCCGGAGACCACGAAGGCGAGGACGAGGACACCCTGACAGATCCAGAGGGCGATGTTCAGCATGCCCACGAGACGACCGAGCGTCTCGGGACGTGACATGCCTCAGAGGAACGCGTGGATCAGCGCGGCGATACCGGCGAACGGGGCGAGCGCGACCGCGGTCATGAGGACGAGCACCGGAACCGCGACGACCAGCATCCCCACGAGGTCGCGGACGCGAACGCGAGCCTGGCGGTCGAGGCCGAGGTTCACGCGCGTCGCGGCGACCGTCCGCGGCAAGAGGTGCTCGACGCCGTTCTCGCCGTAGAGGTTCCTCGTCTGGCGGCCGCGCGCCCACGCCCTCGCCAGGCGCACCGGCGCGATCACGAGGCCGATCGCGAGGATCGTCAGGTTGAGAAACGTCGCCGCCGGCCAGCGCAGGCAGCCGCTCGCGAGCTCCCACGCGCCGATCTCCGCCTCGCCGGCCAGCGTCGTGTCGTAACCGGTCAGCACGTGGTGCAGGTCGTGGATGCGAACCGCCTTGCGCCGGCCGTCGGTGTTCGGAATCTTGACCGTCAGCTTCCACAGCTTCAGCGGGACCCACTCGAGAGAATCGCCGCCGTCGGCGCCAAACCCGTTGACCTCGTAGTACGTCGCGCGTGCCGCTGCCAGCGTGGTGTCGTTCATGTCAACACCGTAACGATCGGCTGTCGTCCCGCCTTTGGCGGCCCCCGCCGATCGATTGGCATCTCGCGCCAATCGACCGCTAAGCTCGGGGGGTGGACGAACCGTCCAGTGATACCGCCCTCGCCGCTCCTGCCTTTGGTTACGTGGACTTCGGCGTCGCCCACGGCCTGTCGCGGGCCGAGCTTCTCGCCGCCGCCCACCTCGACGAAACCCTCCGCGCCGACCCCGACGCGCGCTGCTCGCCGCTGTCGTACGTCATCATCTGGAAGGAGCTGATCACGAAGCTCCCCGACGTCGTCGTTCCGGTCGAGATGGTGCGCGCGCTCGACCCGAACGTCCTCGGCGTCACCGGCCAGGTCGTGATGCGCGCCGACAACCTCCGTCACGCCGCACAGCTGATCGAGCGCTTCCTCCACCTCTCCGATACCGCGATGACGATGAGCTGGCCCGAGCGCGGCGACCTGGCGGGCTTCTCGATCGGCCATCGCCCCGAGGTCCTCGCGATGCGGTTTCCGATCGAGGCGATGCTCGGCGTCGGCTATCGCCTGATGCAGCACGCGAGCGGCGGCCGCGTCCCGATCAGCGAGGTCACGTTCGCGCACGCCGCGGGCTATCCGGTCGCCGCCTACGAGGAGCTGTTCGGCGCGCCCGTGCGGTTCGAGCAGCCGATCAACGCGCTGTGGTTCCCCAGGAGCGCGATGGAGACACCGTTCGTCGGCCGCGATCCGGTCGCGCGCCGCTATCTCGAGGCGCAGGCAATGCAGCTCCTCGCCGCGATCCCGCAGCCGGTCGCACCGGTGCCGGAGCTCGTGAAGCAGGTGCGCGACGCGATCCTCGACGAGCTCGCGTCGAGCGGCGCCGACCTCGCGCGTGTCGCCAAGCGCCTCGCGATGTCGACCCGCACGCTGCAGCGCCGACTCGAGGAGGCCTCGACGAGCTACCAGGACCTCGTCGAGGATGTGCGGTCCGCCGTCGCGCGGACGCTGCTTCGCGATCGCACGCGCTCGATCATCGACGTCGCGTTCGAGCTCGGCTATGCCGACCTCAAGGGCTTCTACCGCGCGTTCAAGCGGTGGACGAACGCGACGCCCGCCGAGTGGCGCGCACGCGCGTGACGCTCACGGCGTGATCGTCACGGGCTGCTGCACCGTCATGTGCCGCACGAGCCCGTAGTCGTTGGTATCCGTGCTGTTCACGACCGCGATCTCGAGCAGGCCCTCGCCGGTCTTGTCGGGGATCGAGAGCTCGATCGAATTGCCGACGACATGGCTCGGAATCCCGAAGCTGGTACCCGAGACCGTCGGCGTGAACCCGACGTCCGCGTAGTCGACATCGTCGAGATCGGACTCCGGTGCCCACGCGACGATCACCGTCTGGTTCGCGTGCAATGCCCAGTCAGCAGGGTCGAGAGGCGACACCGTCCGCGGCGCGAATGCGTTGCCGCCCGGGATCGCGATCGTCGTCGATGCGTCGCTGATCACGATCGTCGGGTCCGTGATCTCGCGGCCAATCGCGTAGTCGAACGCGATCGCGGGCGGCGAGCAGACCGACCCACCCGTTCCGAGACACCACCAGCCGCCCGGATGAGTCACCCGGGCGTGCAGTCGATCGAGTGTCGCCGAGAAGCTGTCGTCGAGCAGCGGGCACTCGTAGCCGTTCGCGCCCCGGACGGCTGGGGTACCGTGGATCGGCAGGTCGCCGTACCAGAGCGCCGCCGAGACCTCGAGCGACGTGATCTGGTCGTCGCGAGATGTCGTCTTCACGACCAGCCGCGGCCGCAGCAGCACGAACTCATCGAGTAGGTGCTGCCCGGTGAGCGGCGCGTACTCGACGCCGCCGCACTCCTCCGTCGGGACAGACGGTTCTGCGCAACCTGCGGCGAGCACACCGACGACCACGAACGCCCGCCCGTGCTGCATGCTCGAACTCTACGCGGAGGCGAACCGATGCGTAGCGTCATGTGGCTCTCGCCGTGATCGCGACCACGCAGCGCGACATCGGTGTCGCGTTCGAGCTCGGCTATGCCGATCTCGAGGGCTTCGGATTCAAGCCGAGTGGCGCGCACGCGCGTGACGCTCACGGCGTTATTGTCACGGGCTGCTGGAACGTCATGTCCAGCACGACCCGGTAGTCGCTGGTGTCGATGAGTCTCGGGACCTCGATCTCGAGCAGCCCATCGCCGGTCGTGTCGGGAACGGTGAAGTCGAGCGCGTTGCCGACGACTTCGCCTTCGGCATAGAAGCTCTCGCCCGAGGCGGTCGGCGTGAACGTGATGCGCACCAGGCCGACACGGAGCAGATCCGATTCCGGAGTCCACGCGAGCCTCACCCCCTGGTTCGCATGCAGCGTCCAGTCTGCGGGGTCGATGGGCGACGCCATCCGCGGGCCGAACGCGCCGTCGAGCGGGATCGCGATCGTCGTCGACCCATCGCGGATCACGAGCGTCGGATCCGTGACCGGGCGGCCGATCGGATAGTCGAACGTGACCGTCTGTTGCGAGCAGGTCGGTCCGCCCGTGACGAGACACTTCCAGCCCCCGCGCTGGGTCACCCGGCCTTGCAGTCCATCGAGCGTCGCCGAGAAGCTGTCGTCGAGGAGTGGACACTCGTCGCCGTCGACACCGGGGACCGGCGGCGTGCCGTCGATCAGCGTGTTGCCGTACCAGAGCGTCGCCGTGACCTCGAGCGACACGATGGGGACGTCCTCGCGAGACGTCATCTTCACGGTCGCCCACGGCCTGAGATGCGCGAGCTCGTCGAGGAGGTGTGGCGCCGTCCGCGGCGTGTACTCGACGACACCGCACACCTCCGTCGGCACGTCGGGTTCTCCGCAACCCACGGAGATCGCGACGACGCACAGAGCTGGCCAAACCTGCATGAGCGAGCTGTACGTGCGGACCGCTCGTGACGTCAGGATCATGTCGAGCACGATCACCGCCGCCGCGCCCGCTTGGCGTCGGGCCTGTGCCTGCGCTGGAGGTCGCTCGACGTCACGAGCTCGGACGCGCTCGTCTCGATCGCACCGACGAGGAGCGGCTCGATCGCGGCGAGGAATGTCGCCGTGCCCGGCGCGGCGACCGCGCGCGCCTCGGCGGCCGCGTCCCTGGAGACGGCGATCGCGGTGAAGCGCGTCGGCGCATGCGGATCGCGGTACATCGTCCACATCGTGTCGGGCAACTCGGCGCGCACGTACGACGCGTAGTCGAACATCGCCCGCTCGGCGTCGAGACGAGCGTCGGGGCGAACCTCGAAGCGGTCGAGCTTGTACACCGGCATCCAGCGACGCTAGCGCACCGTGGGCCGCCACGGCGAGGTCGCGGTACGCTCGACGCATGTACTACCCGGACCTCGGCCCCGACTGCCAGATCGCGGTGGGCCCGGCCGTTCGCGCGATCGGCTGGCTCGAACGCGGCAAGCCGTTCGCCGTCGGCCCGGTCGACCGGCAGTTCGTCGCGCGCTTGAAGCAGCACGTGACCGATGCCGGCAAGTGGCTGCCGGTGATCGCGATGGGCCCACACTTCTGCGACCTCGGCGCCTGCGACGGCAACGGCGGCACATCGAACGTGATCGTTCCGGCCGAGACCTGCGTCTACGTCGCGCCGGAGCTGATCCTTCACTATGTCGAGACCCACCAGTACGAGCCGCCCCACGAGTTCATCGCGGCCGTCCTGGCGTGTCCCGAGCAATCGAGTGATGCGTACGTCGCCAAGCTGCTGCCGTTCGCGAGCACGTGGCACCTCGACGAGGTCGGCGTGCGCCGGATCGCCGCGCGGGCGCCCGAGCACCGCAAGGCGGCGGCCGAAGCGACGGCCCAGGCCGAAGCGGCCAAGGGCCACTTCAAGTGGTAGCTAGTACCAGCGGTGGCGGCGCCAGAACGCGGCCGCGTTGTCCCACCCGCCGTAGCGATCGTTGACGTAGCGCGTGGCTGCCGAGTACTGCTTGTTGAAGTCGGTCGACTGGTAGTCGCGACCCATGTACTGCTTGCGCGTCGCCTCGATCATCTGGAACGCGCCGAACGCCGACGAGTGATTGCCCGGCGTGCCGTCGCCGCGACCCTGCTTGTGCAGGTGGCCCGCGGTCGCGCTGCCGCCGGACTCGTGCATCATGATGTAGCGAGCCGAGGCACTCATGGCGCCGCTGGCGGTAACGAGTTGCTCGTCGGTGAGGGTCGGAAACTCGTCGGTCTTCATGGCTGTCTCCTCGGGTTTGCGTTGGGTTGGTGACGAACCATTTCATGTGCAGCGGTAGTGCCAGCGCGTGCGTGAAAACCGCAGGAATCAGCTCGCATCTCGCGGTCGACAACGCGCTGCACTTCGCGTGAACGCGTGATGTGAGCGACCACGCAAGCGCTGCGCGATCGCGTGATGCGCTACGCGAGCTACAGATCGGCAACCGCCCACCACAGTTGCCTGCATGGCTACTCGACGCAACGCCGGCCTGGGAGCTAGCTTCCCACGCGATGACGAAGCCCAAGCTCATGTACTTCGATGCACCCGTCAGCCGCGGCGAGGAGTGCCGCCTCGCGCTGCACGTCGCTGGCGTCGAGTTCGAAGACGTCCGCGTCAAGCCCGACCAGTGGCCGAGCCTCAAGGCGACGACGCCGTACGGCTCGATGCCGGTGCTCGAGATCCCCGGTCACCCGCCGTTCGCACACTCGAACGCGATCCTCGTGCTGATCGGCCGCAAGCACGGCCTCCACCCCAAGGATGACTTCGAGGCCGCGCGCCACGAAGGCATGATGGCCTACGTCGAGGAGCTGCGCGGCCACGTCGGCCCGACGCTGCGGATGTCCGGCGAGGAGAAGCAGAAGGCGCGCGAGGCGCTCGCCGCGACCTACCTGCCGCAGTGGGCGGCGAACGTCGAGAAGAACCTCGGCGACGGCCCGTTCTTCGGCGGCGCGCAGCTGAACGTCGTCGACCTCAAGCTGCACATGGCCGTCCGCTGGTTCATCGGCGGCAAGGTCGACTTCATCCCGGCGACGATCTTCGACGGGTATCCGAAGCTGATGCGCGTGTACGAGGCCGTGCGCGACGACGCGCGGGTCAAGAGCTGGAACGCGAAGTCTTGAGCACGCCGTCGACCATCTGACGCGCGATCGGATGGTAGCTCGCGCTGTTCTTCGCGAGCAGCTGCACCGCGGTCTCGCGCAGCGCCGGGTTCGCGGCGAGCGCGGTGTAGAGCGGGCGCAGATACTTCATGCGGCCGACCTCCGCGACGACCTGCTCGACGCGCGGCATCACCGCCGTGTAGCCCGACTTCAGCGCGAGCGTCAGCCACGGCACGAGCACGTCGAAGTTCGTGCTCGCGGTGAGCTTGAACGTGTCGTCGAGCCCCTGGCACAGCGCGGCCGGTGCGGGCCGCGGCACGGACTCGAGGTAGAGCGCCCACTCGATCGGCGTCCAGCCTTTCGTCTGCGCGGCCGTCGGCACGTTGCCCGACGAGGCGAGCAGCTCGATCGACGAGAGACGCGCGGACGTCTGCGGCTTCGCGCTCGCAGGCACGCCCTCACCGTCGATCCACGCGCGGGCGTTCGCCTTGTCGAGCGCGCCCGGCAGCGCGGCCTCGATGTGCGCCTCGAACTCCTCGGTCGTGATCGCGCCGAACCGGAACGTGTCGAGATAGCTGCGCAGCCAGCGCGCGAACGCCTGGCGGCCGACGACGCGCTCGATCTCGCACAGGAACATGTAGCCCTTCTCGTACGGGATCAGCGAGTAGCACTCGTCCGGGTCGACGCCGTCGAGGTGCGTGCGCAGCTTCGTCATCGCCGGCCGATCCGCGAACCGCTCGAGCGATTCGTCGAGCTCGCGCCGGCCGAGCGCGGCCTGCAGCGTTGCCATCTCGACGCCGTCGAGCGCCTCGACGATGCGGCGCTCGGCGTACATCGTGAAGCCCTCGTTGAGCCAGAAGTGCTCGGCGTTGGCGTTCGTGACGAGGTTGCCCGTCCACGAGTGCGCGAGCTCGTGCGCGACGACCGAGACAAGCGAGCGGTCGCCCGCGATCACCGTCGGCGTGAGGAACGTCAGCCGCGGATTCTCCATGCCGCCATAGGGGAACGACGGCGGCATCGTCAGGATGTCGAACCGCTCCCAGTCGTACGGACCGAACAGCGCCTCGGCCTGGCCGATCATCGCCTCGACGTCGGCGAACTCCCACGCGGCCGACTCGACGACCGAAGGCTCGGCCCACACGCGGCACCGGGGCGATAGATCGCGCGACGTCAGGTCGCCGACCGCGAACGCGAACAGGTACGGCGGAATCGCCTGCGGCATCTCGAACCGGTGATGCGCGACCTCACCCGTCTCGCTGCGCCCGCGATCCGCGGCCGCCATCACGACCGCCAGATCGCGCGGCACCGCGAGCTCGGCCGTGTACGTGACGCGCAGCCGCGGCGTGTCCTGCATCGGAATGATCGAGCGCGCGTGGATCGCCTGGCACTGCGAGAACAGGAACGGCTTCGCGCCGCCCTTCGTCTGCGCCGGCTCGAGCCACTGGAGGGCCGATGCCTCCGGCGAGGTCTTGTAGCGGATGCGGATCGACGGCGTCTGCGCGCTCATCTCGATCGTCAGGCGCTGGCCGAGGTACGGCTCCGCCGGATGGAGCACGAACGGCAGCGTCTGCCCGCTCGCATCCTCGACGTGCTCGATCACGAGGTCGCGCGTGTCGAGATCGAGCGTTCCCGACGAGGGCGCCTTGAACGTCAGCACGACCTCCGCCGCGATCGTGCGCGACGCGAAGTCGACGCCTGCTTTCAGCGAGAACGAGTCGGTCTGGGCCTGCGTGTCGTCGGTATAAGAATGTGGATCGCGTCGCGCCATCGCGCGCGATGGTACACGCCTGGCCCTCGCTCCCGCCTCAGTTGCAGACCGGCTTCGGCATGCACTTGCCACCTGGGTCGCAGTAGTTGCTCTCGCACTGCTGCGACCCCAGGCTCACGTCGCACGCGCCGTTGTCCATGATCTTCGCGACGCACGTTCCCTGGAAGCAGTAGCCGGTGCTGCAGACGCCGAGTCCCTGGCAGCTGCCGCCGATCTCCGACGGCAGCGCGCACGCGTTGTTCAGGCACTGGTGCAGCTGCTGGCACTCGCCGAGGCTCGCGCACGCCGCGCCCGTGAGGCCGCCGGGCATGCACGCGCCGTTTCTGCAAACGTCGCCCAGGTTCGCGCACACGTTCGAGCTGCTGCATGGCCCGTTCGTCCCCACGGGCTGCTGACAGACCGCGTTCGGAGTCGTGTTGTCGCAGACGAGCCCGTCGGCGCACTGGTCGCCGTACGAGCACTGCGTGCCCGCCGTCTTGTACGTCGCGCACACGCCGGTGAACTGGTCGCAGTAACCGCCCGTGCAGCGGTCGCGGAATGTGCAGGCCTGGCCGATCGCGCGCGGCCCGGGCGGCTCGTCCCCGACGCACGTGCCCTCGCAACAGGCACCATTGCCCGGAGTGCAGGTGGCCGGGTACATGCAGTTCTGCGAGATGCACTGCTCGGCGATCGCGCACGCATCGCCGTTGTGGCGCGTCCCTTCAAACACGGCGCTGCACGCCGGATCGGCCGCGCGGTTCGATGCGAACTTCCAGCGTTCGCACGCGAGGTTCGCCGTCTGGGCATCGAGGCACTCCTTCGCCTTGTCGCCGTGATAGATGACGGTGCCGGCGTTCACCGCGGCGATCTCGTCGCTCGCCGGAACGATGAGGTTGCCGTAGACGGCCTTGCACGACGGCACGTCCTCGAACTGACCGCACTGCACCGCGTGGTTGCACAAGGCATCCAGCTGCGCCTCGGTCATCATCTCGAGCGGAATCCCGCCGCCGCCGTCGCCACCGGCATCCGGCGTCGTACACGGCCCGGTCATCCCCGGCGCGCGGCACACACCACCCTGGCACTCGAGCCCCGAGGGACACGTGCCCGACGCGCACGACACCTGGCAATCGCCGTAGCTCGGGTTGTAGCAGGCGCCGAGCGCGCAACAGAGTATCAACAGCCCGTGCAGCCTCACTACGCCGATCATCGCACGTCCTCGTCGGTCGCGTCAGCCGGCGCCTCGTCCCACCGGATCCGGTCGAACAGTGCGCGCAGCCGGTCACCCTTGCCGCGATCGACTGCACTGACCCAGCTGATCCGCCCGAGCAGATGTGCGCGAAAGTCGGCGTGGCCCTCGCGGTTCTGGGCAGCCGGGCCTGTCCGCGCACAGTTGAACAGGATCGCGCGCAGCCGATCGACCTCGTCTCTCGTCACCGCGAGCTTCTCGTTGACGACGAGGCCCGTGATCCGCTGCCGGTCGCTCGCCGTCATCACGCGCGTCTTGCGGAAGTTGAGCGCGAAGCCCTCGTCGTGTGCGATCGCGCCGATCCGACCGACGATGCTCGACGCCGCTCGTGCCAGCGCACGCGGGCCCGACAGCACGAGGTCGTCTGCGTATCTCGTGTAGCTCGCGCCGATCGCGGCCGCCAGCGCGGCAACTCGCACGTCGAGCCGATACGCCGCGAGGTTCGCGAGCGCGCCGCTCGTCGGTGCCCCTTGAGGCAAGTGCGCGCCGCGCAGCTTCGCCAGCTCGCTCCACTCGCGCGACGGTGCCGCCGCGAGCACGTCGCGGGGCGTCCGGTGCGTGCAGAGCGCCGCGAGCACGCCGGCGATCTCGCGTGGATATCCCGCCGACCGAAATATCGCCGCCACGCGTGGCCGCGACACCGACGCGAAGAACGCGTGCAGATCGACGCGGATCACGACCTCGCGCCCGACGTGCACCGCGGCAAAGCCGACGACCGAGTGGCCCGCGCGAAACCCGTGCGCAGCATCGTGCGGCGGCACCTTCGCCACGATGTCGTCGAGGACGAGCCGCTGCACCGCGCGCAGCCGCGGCTTCGGCGCCTCGAGCAACCGATGCCCGCCCGCGCGCTTCGCGATCCACGTGTACCGGTAGTGGCGCATGCGTTGCTCGCGCGCCTCGCGTACGCGCCCTCGCTCGTCCGCCAGCGCCTCGAGCCGCTGCACGTCGAGGCCGAGCCACGTCGCGAGCTCCTTGCGCGAGCCGAGCGGCGGCACGTCCCATGGCGAGTCCGCCATCTCGAGCGGCGGCTCGAGCCAGCGCCGGATCCGGATCTCCGGATCGACGAGCACGCGCTGGAGCGGCCGATGCGAGTACAGCCAGTCGGTGAGCGCTTCGTGATCCGGTGGCTCCCCATGCTTGCGAAGCACGGCCGCGACGAGCTTCACGATCCAGCCGGCCTCGGGCAGGTTCGTGACATACGCGAGCCGCGCGATCATCGGGCGCCGCTCCCACGGCCCCGCCAGCAGCGCGCCGGCAAACTCTCTGACGAGCCACGTCATGTGAGGTGTGCGACGGCGTACCAACCAGTCTCGTCTCGCCACGCGAGGACCTGCGTTTCGCGCAGCCCGATCGCGTGCATCGCACTCTCGTACTCGTACAGCATCCCCGCGGTTACCGCGGAGAGGTGACCAACCAGTGGCCGATCACCTGCTTGGTACAGCCGTCGCACGCGCCGACGTTACATCACCTCAGGTGCAGCATTGCGCTGCACTCGACGGCACCGCTTCGAGCTGCGAACGTCGGCGCGATGGCACGGAAGTTCAACCTCGCGTCGCTGTTCGAGCCGTGGAAGTACGACCCGAAGCTCGATCCTTACAAGACGTTCGATCACGTCCTCGATGCGGTGAGCTCGGGAAAGAAGGCACTCTGGCGGGATGGCTGGGCGGCCCTCGAGGAGGGCGATCCGAACTTCGGCAAGCTCGTCCGGAAAGCCTTCGAGCATGGGCTCGCCGTGACGCTGGTGCAGAGTCGGCTGAGCCGCGGGACGAAGAACTGGCAATCGGAGGTCTACCTGCTCGAGCGCAAACCTGCGCATCCTCGCGCTCGAAGCGCTCAAGCAGACGACGTTCATCGAACGGAGACGGTGGACGTACGCGCACGAGGCGCAGGAGAGCCTCCGCTCGGCTATTCCGCGAAGCAACGACGCGACTGGCTCGCGTCGCATCAGCGCAGCGGCTTTCACTCGGGTGGCCGAACGGTCTACGCGCTGTTGTCCCGCGACCAGACGCGCCTGGTTCAGTCGCTCGGCAGGCGCTGCTTCGGCCCCGAAGACGCCGTCGACGGTATGACGTTCCACTATCACTCGGGTGACGTGCTCCTGAAGAAGGATGCATTCGCGCGTCTCCCGAAGGACACGACGCTCGCTCGCGCCAGTGTCCACTGGCGCGCGATCGAGCCGATGTTCGGCCCATGGAAGAAAATGCGCGGGCTCGTTCGCGCCACCGCCACAAAGAAGACGGCCGCGTCGATGAGCACGCAGCTTCTGTCAAACGTCGAGCTCCTGACGAGGTCTGGCTGGAAGTAACGCGTGCTCGCCGGGCACGATCTCGCGCGCCCCAACGCGGGATTCAGCGCGCGAGGTGCGAGCGTGTGCACGCGAGATCCGAGCATGCGCGCGAGGGCCAGACGACCCGCACCTCCCCGATCGTGCGCAGAGTTCCCGCGCGTCGCCTCGAAATCTCGGCTGGTGAAGAAGCCCTCCGCCGTGTCGCCGCGGTCGTTGCTTCCCGATAGCAGACGCTTGCCACGGACCCGAGCTGCGCGTCGACGGTCGGCGCGCTGGTCGCAGACACCACGTAACGTCGCGATCGGTTCGGCCGGCGCATCGAAGCCAGCGTGAAGCTCGGCGCGTAGAACCCTGTAGATCGTCCGAGGGCCGACGAGGTTGTCGATGCGGGTCCACGCTAGGAGGAGCATGCGTCGCTCGGAGGGCCCCGTCGCACAGATCGGTCTCGAGACAGAAGCGCTTGCGGAATGTCTCCGGCAATATGCGTGTAGCCCGACAGGTCGAGGGCCATCCGGGTAATCACCAGCGGGCTCACGACGAGCATCCACGCTGCGGACGACGCGCACGGCCTCGATCTCCCAGTCGCGCTGCATCGACGGCGTTGGTGTCGCCTCGCGTGCGTCGAACCGTCCTTGACGACGAACGTGCGTGAGCCGAACGCACCGTACGTCTGGATGTGGCCGACGTTGAAGTCGATCGCGCCGGCCGGAAGCTGGTGCTTGTCGCGGTAGTACCGCTCGTCGAGGAAGACGAGCTCGGCATGGCGTCCCCAGCGCAGCTCCGGTAGATCGGGAACCCGGCTTGCGTTGTAGGGACGGCGGATCGCCTGGCACTTGGCACCAGGTACGGGTGGCGCCGCCAACGCCGGTCGGCGCTGTCCTCGCGATCCTCGCAGAGCGGCGTCGATGTCGCCTCCCGTGCGTCGAACGCGTCCTTGACTACGAACGTGCGTGAGCCGAACCCGCCGTTCGTCTGGAGGTGGCCGACCGGCGGATCGCCTTGCACTTGTACCAGGTCCGGGTGGGGCCGCCACGGCGGCCGGCGCTGTCCTCGCGATCGTCGCAAAGCGGCGTCGATGTCGCCTCCCGTGCGTCGAACGCGTCCTTGACCACGAACGTGGGTGAGCCGAACCCGCCCTTCGTCTGGACGTGGCCGACGTTGAAGTCGATCGCGCCGTCCGAAATCTGGTGATCGTCGCGGTAGTACCGCTCGCCGAGGAAGACGAGCTCGGCATGGCGTCCCCAGCGCAGCTCCGGTAGATCGCGAGGTCGATCGGGAACCCGGCTTGCGTTGTAGAGACGGCGGATCGCCTGGCACCTGCACCAGGTACGGTGGCGCCGCCAACGCCGGTCGGCGCTGGCCTCGTCTTCCTCGCGACCGTCGGAGTCGTCGCGTGGTCGCCTCAGCAGTCGTTCGCGAGCTCGTGGTCGCCCCACAGCGACACGAACGGAAACAACGCGAAGTCGTGATCGTCCCACAGCGACACGAACGAAAACAGCGTATGGACCGCTTGCAGGCGGTACTGCTGATACGGCGCGCAGTAGTCCGCCAGCCGTGCAGTCACGCGGGGCGTTCGTCAAAGTCGATCAGTCCTAATCCCTTCCAGCCAGTACTCAGCAGCCAGGTTAACGGGCGACGCGTCGGCGACTCGAGCTCTTCGAGCTCCTTCTTCCACCACTTGTCGGCGATAATGGGACGCTTCCAGCCGTCGAACCACGCCGCACTCGACCACGGGTCGAGGTCGTCCCACAGCGACACGAACAGAACAGCGCGAGCTCGTGGTCGTCCCACAGCGACACGAACGAAAACAGCGCATGGACCGCTTGCAGGCAGTACTGCCGATACGGCGCGCAGTAGTCCGCCAGCCGTGCAGCTACGCGGGGCGTTCGTCAAAGTCGATCAGTCCTAATCGCTTCCAGCCAGTACTCAGCAGCCAGGTTATCGGGGGACGCGTCGGCGATTCGAGCTCCACGAGCTCCTTCTTCCACCACGTGTCGGCGATGATGGGACGCTTCCAGCCGTCGAACCACGCCGCACTCGACCATGGGTCGATCCAGTTCTTCGCCGCGTACTTCTCGGCGGCATGATGGCGGCGATTGAGTAGTACGTAACGGAGCGTGTTTCGGACTTGCGTCGGCGTGGTCAGGATCCGCGCGTGATAGCGATCCTCGAAGAGCTTGCCCGTGCGCTTCAGTGCGGAATTCAACCGCTTCGCGAGCCGGATCTCGAAGCCCTGCATGCCGCGGGCGAGCGAGCGCTTGCCCGCAGCTTCGACGACGAGGTGCAGGTGATTGCCCAGCACGTTGTACGCGACGATGCGGAAGTCGGGCTTGTGCGACTCGCGGATGACCGCGCGAATGCGCGGCTGAAGCCAGTCGGCTGCGATGTTCGGCGCACCCTCGACCGTCCGCAGCGTGACGTGTTGGGGAAAGCGCCCGGCGAACTCGGGTCGCGTGTCGTGTGAGATCGATCCAGGCTTCTTCTTGCGACCGGCCTTGGGTCGCCACCCGCCGTGGGTGCGCTCCGGCTTGCGTGCGCTCTCGAGTGAGAGCTGGACGTGCCTCTTCCTCTGGACCTTCCCCGCCATGATTTCCGCACCAATTAGCACGAGGGTCTGACAGCGAACCCTCGTCGAAAAACGCACAGCAAGCGAGCCAAACCTCAGCAACGTCCGAATTCCGGACACTTTGCCACCGCCCCCGTCGGACGTGTCGCATCGCGAACGGTTCCGTTGCACGAACATCGACCCTGGCCACATTCACAGCTCCTTGGTCGCCCCGCCGGGCGGCGCGCGGGGCCTGCGGCGCCTGCGGCCTCGCGCGTGCAGCATCTCAGCATCTCGTTACGCGGGCATCTTCCAGGTGTCGTCGAGAGTCACGGCCTTTTGGGCCAT
>JABFXX010000430.1 GCA_013368795.1 Kofleriaceae bacterium | reverse complement strand
GCGGAGGTATTCGCGCGTTGCCGCGCGATTCGTCCGCCGATCGGACAAACGCATGACATGAACGTCATACCAAGGCCGAGCTAGACCTTCTGCGCACGCGCGCACCGGTCAGTTCTTGAGCACGACGCGGAGCGCGAGCGGGAAGCAGACGGCGGTGACCTTCTGGTCCTTGTTCTTGTACGGCGCGTAGCGCCAGCCCATCAGCGCGCGCTGCAGATCACCGGAGATTTCCGGCGGCGACTTCATGATCTTCACCGACGTGACCTTGCCCGCCTCGTCGATACACATTTTCGCGAGGACATCGCCGCTGCCACTCGAGCCGCGGAGGACGGGGACCTCTCCCGAGAGCTTGCTGACGGCACTGGCGGCGACGACCGGCGTGCGTGCGGGCTTGGTGTCGACGACGGGCTCGAGCTTCGGCGTGTTCGTCGCGACCTTGGTGTCCTTCGGCGCGTTGACCTTGGTGTCCTTCGGCGGCTCGACCTTGGTGTCCTTCGGCGGCTCGACCCTGGTGTCCTTCGGTGGCTCGGTCGTGTCCTTCGGCGGCTCGACCTTGGTCTCGACGTGCGGCGCATCGACAGAGGGCGACTCGCTGACGTGATGGTTCTTGTTCGAGTGCTTGCGATCCTTGGTCGTGCGCTTCGACGTCGGCTCGCTGTCGTCGGGTTCGTCGGAAGTCTCGGTCTGCGTCGCCGCGTCGGGCGGCGTGACTGCAGCGACCACGGTGGGGCTCTTCTCGAGCGCGACGTTGATCGTCTGGCGGTCGCCCTCGCGCAGCGTGACCGAGCCGGTCCACGTCTTGTAGCCATCGTGGCGGACCGCGAGCGAGTAGACGCCCGGTGCGAGCGTCGTCTCGAGGCCGACCGGGTTGCCGCCGACCTCGACGATCGAGCCGGCGGGCTCGATCGCGAATGCGAGGTGCGCGTCGGTGGCGGCGGCGGGCGCGGCGGGCTTGTCGCGCTTGAGGTAGAGGATCGCGCCGAGCGCGCTCCCGACGACGAGCAGGAGCGCGACGACGGCGAGGGTGGTCTTGCTCGACTTCTTCGGCGCCGCAAGCGGCATCGATTGCGACGACAGATGCGGCATCGACGGATGGCCGCCCGACGCGGGCATCGCGTATCCGCCCGAGGATTGCGAGCCGAACTGCGGGTGCGTGCCCGACGGCGTGACGTGCGGGCCGAACGCAGGCTGAGACGGCGTGCCGTATTGCGGGAACTGCGGCGAAGACGGCGTGCCGTAGTGCGGCTGCGACGGCGTGCCGTAGTTCGGCTGTGACGGCGTGCCGTAGTTGGGTTGCGACGACTGACGACCGGCGAGCGACGGAACGCCCGTGTTGTAGTGAGCGGGCGTGTAGACGTGCGCGTTGGACAGCTTGCCCGCGATGCCCGTGTCGATGACGTCGTTCGCGAGGCTGAAGTCGGGGCCGGCGGGACCGGAGTCCGGATGGTGCGTGCCATCCTCGCCCCAGATCTCGGTCGCGAGTGCGACGTCCTCGTCGGTGCGGCGCAGCGGCGGCGCCTGCGTGCTCGAGCGCGGCCGCGAGACCGAGGTGACCTCGGGCGGGGGCAGCGGGAGCACGCGCCCCGACGGCGACTTGGGTCGATGCGGGCCGGTCAGCATCGACGCGCGCACGGTGGCGTCGGCCGCGGTGAGCCGCTTCATCCAGTCGGCGACGGCGCGGGCGGAGACCTGGATGTTGTACTGCGCGGCGATGCTGTCGAGGCCGGTGCGGAATGCGCGCGCGCTGGTGACGCGATGCTCGACGTCGCGCGCGAGCGCCGCGAGGATGAGCGCGTCGAGCTGCGGCGGGCAGCTCGCGTTGTGCTGCGATGGCGGCGGCACGCGCTCCTCGCGCAGGCGGCGCATCGTCTCGAAGTCGGTGCGCGACGAGAACAGCGGCAGCGCGGTGACGAGCTCCCACGCGACGACGCCCATCGAGAACACGTCGGAGGCGGGGCCGATCTGCATGCCCATCGCCGCCTCGGGCGCCATGTAGCCGAGCTTGCCTTTGACGAGGCCGCTCTCGGTGTGGAGCTGGCGGCTGTTGGCCTTGGCGATGCCGAAGTCGATGACCTTCGCGTGACCGGTGTGCGCGACGATGATGTTCGATGGCGACACGTCGCGGTGGACGATGTGGAGCGGCTGGCCGCTCTCGTCGACGAACGAGTGCGCGTAGTCGAGCGCGTCGCAGATCTCGCCTAGGATCGAGAGCACGACCTGCAGCGGAATCGGCTCGCCGCTGCGGTTGGCGTAGCGGAGCATCTTGCGCAGGTCGAAGCCCGCGACGAGCTCCATCGCGATGTAGAAGATGCCGCCGATGCGACCGAAGTCGTAGACCTGCGCGACGTTCGGGTGGACGAGCATCGAGGCGACCTTCGCCTCGCGCACGAACGAGTCGACAAAGCCGCGGTCCTCGGTGAGGTGCGAGAGCATGCGCTTCAGCGCGACGGTGCGCTCGAAGCTCTCCGGCCCGCGCTTCTTCGCACGATGGACGGACGCCATTCCGCCCATGCCGAGTCGTTCGTAGACCTCGTACGGACCGAACTGCTCGGGTTGCGTGGAGTCGCGGGCTGGATTCATCGACTAGAAGAACGTCAGCTCGAGCTTAGCGTAATAGAACGCGCCGTTCTGGCCGAATTGACTCACGTTACGGCTGTACAGGAACCGGCCGAAGCTGATGTTGTCGGGCTTCGTCTGCTGGTCGGGGAACGTGTTGAAGATGTTGTCGCCGCCGATCGAGACCGACACCGTCTTGTTGAGCAGGTACCGGATATCGAGGTCGAACAGCACCTTGGCGCCGAATTCCTCGTCGTTCGCCGCCTGGTCGGGCCGGTAGAACACCGGGCCGTAGTAGTTCGCCCTCACCAGTGCCGACACCTCCTTGAACGCGTACTGGAGGGCGGCTGTTCCCTTGCGCTGCGGAACCGCGGTCTCGAGGCGGTTTTCGGCCTGCCGACCAAAGAAGAAGCTGCGCAGCTGTGTCGGGTTGGCGCCGAACTTGTTCTCGAGCGTCTTGGGGATGTGGACGTCGATCACGCGCGTGCTCGACAGGTTGCCCGACGCGGTCATCGTCAGCGTGCCGCCGCCGGCCTCGACGCTGTAGTCGAGCACGACGTCGACGCCCTTCGTGTCGGTGTCGACCGCGTTCGCGAAGAACTGCGCCTGGCTCACTCCCGGATACGGCGCGAGGATCTGCGCGACGATCGGATTGGAGCTCGTGAACTGGCTCGTCAGCACGATGCGATCGAGGAGGCGAATGAAGTAGCCGTCGATCGTCAGCGAGAAGTTGTCGTTCGGCCGCACCGTGATGCCGCCCGACAGGTTCACCGACCGCTCCTCCTGGAGCTTGGGGATGCCGAACGCGTCGCGCGTCACCGGACTCTTGTTGTTCGCGGTGAGCACCTGCGCCGGCTGCAGCACGCCGCTCGCGTCGGGCAGGAACAGCGTCGACACGTTCGAGAACCACAGCTGCTGCAGCGACGGCGCGCGGAAGCCGGTGCCCGCCGACGCACGCAGCGCGACCGGACCGAACAGCTTCGCACGGCCGTCGGCGCGGCCGATGATCGAGCGGCCGAAGTCGCTGTAGCTCTCGAACCGGCCGGCGATGTCGAGCGCGATGTCCTTCGTCACCTCGCTCTCGAAGCCGCCGTAGAGGCCGATGTTGTCGCGCGTGCGATCGACCTCGTTGCTCGGCTGAAAGCCCGGGAACACCTGCGCGCCGGGCGCCTTCGGCAGCGGCGGATCGCCGTACGTCGCGGTGCCGAGGCTGTACGACGCAGGATCGCCCGCATCGATCTTGTAGCGCTCGACGCGAAGCTCGCTTCCGAGCACGAGCGACAGCGACTTGAACGCCTTCGTCTCGATCTTGCGCTGCAGGTCGAGGTCCGCGACGGTCTCGGTGAACGTCGTCGTGCCCGCATCGAACGTCGTCGGGCTCGCCGTGCCGAGCGACGCGTTGACGGTGTTCTCGATGTTGAACTGGAACGAGTTCTCGCCGTGCGTGAGGCTCGCGTCGACCGTCGTCGTGCCCTTGCGCCGCACGCCGATCGTGATCGACTGGTCGTTGATCGTCGGTTCGATCCTCGGCAGAAAGCCGTTCGGATAGAAGTCGACGACGTTCTGCGACACCTGCTTCGGGTACCGATAGAAGCCGTTCGCCGAGCCGCGCCGGTGGCCGAGGTCGCCGAAGCTGTAGAACCGCGCATTGTCGGTGACCGGCAGCTCGAGGTTGTACGCGCCGATGCCCGAGATCGCGGCGGCCTCGCCGATCTTCATGTCGAGGTCTTCGCGCGTCAGACCGGCCTGCGCGAGCCGCATGTCGTCGGTCGCGCCGTCATCGGAGTAGATCGTGCCGTTGTACGTGCCCGAGCGATTCGTCGCCTGCTTCTCGAGGTACTCGCCCGTCAGGTTGACGAAGCCGTCCTTGCCGATCTTGAAGCCGTAGTTCGCGCTCGCCTTGAACTGCGCGCCGTCGCGCGACGCGGTGACGCCGGTCTCCGTCGTCAGGTCGAGGATGTCGGTCGAGTCCTTCGTGACGATGTTGATGACGCCGGCGATCGCGTCCGAGCCGTACTGCGTCGCCGCGCCGTCGCGCAGGATCTCGATCCGCTTGATCGAGCCGACCGCGATCGCGTTGAGATCGGTACCGACCGTGCCGCGTCCGAACGTGCCGTTGACGTGCAGGAGCGAGCTGCGGTGACGGCGCTTGCCGTTGACGAGGATCAGCACCTGGTCGGGCCCGAGACCGCGGAGGCTCGCCGGGTCGACGTGGTCGCTGCCGTCGGCGATCGTCTGCGGCGTCGACACGTACGACGGCGCGAGCGTGTGGAGGATGCGACCGGTCTCGGTGCGGCCGCTGCGGCTGATCGTCTCGGCCGACACGACGTCGACCGGCACCGGCGTGTCCGCGTTCGTGCGCGGCGTGCGCGAGCCGACGACCACGATCGTCTCGTTGAGCTCGGGCACCGTGAGCAGCGCGAAGTCGAGCTTCACGTTGTCGCCGGCGGCGATCGCGATCGTCTTCTCCTGGATCTTGAAGCCGGTGACCTCGGCGCGGACCTTCACCGTGCCCGGCGGGACCTCGAGGATGTAGCGACCCTCGTCGTCGGTCGTCGCCGTGACGTCCGAGCCCTCGATGGAGACGGTCGCGCCGGCGAGCGGCGCCTCGAGGTCGGGCGCCTCGACGATGCCGGTGATCTTGCCCATCGTCGCGGGCGGCGCGGTCTCGCCCTTGGGCTCGCTCGCGTTCTCCGGCGCCGGCGCGGCGCTTCCACTGCCTTCGCCTTCGCCCTCTGCCTGGCCCTCCTCGGGTTGCGCGACGGCGCGTCCCGCGGCAAGCGACATGACGACGATGCACGTCAGGGCTCGGATCACCCGCACACGCCGAGTATCACCCAGTCGGGGGCGCGAAGGTTCGAACCGGCCGCCTGACTTGAGGTGAGGAAGCCAGAGGAGGGATCGGGGCCGATGTCGCACAGAATTCGTTCGCGCGGCGACGAACTCAGTGTCCCCGGGCGTCCCCTCGTCGACGCGCCACGACGTGTGCCAACGATGGCTTCATGAGGCGACTCGCTTCGAGCATGATGATGGCTTTTGCGGCCTGTGGTGGCGACGATGGCGGCCGCGGTACGACCACCAAGGACGCGGCGACGATCGACACGCAAGCGCCGCCGGTCGACAGCAAGCTCGTCGACGCGCCGCCGCCGGTCAGTGTCGATGCACCCGCCGGTACGGCGCTGCTCACGGTGAAGAACTACGTCAGCTGGTGCGAGGTCTCGGTGAACGGCGGCACGCCGTCGACGGCGGACATCCAGACCGTCAACGTGATGCCCGGTACGATCACGCTCACCGCGTCGGCGGCGACTGGATTCATCCTCGGTGCGGACATGTGGCATCACACGAACGGGGATACCGGTAGGGGCGAGGCGGGCTCGGTGAGCGCTGGCGTGAGCACGGCGATGGTCACGGTCGCAACCAGCGCCAAGTGCGTGTGGGTCTGCTGCCCGTTCCCGGACGGCTCGGGCTGCGAGCCCGACGTCATCGGCGAACAGTGTCCGTGATCTCACCGACGTGCGCGTAGGAGCATCCACGACGCATCGCCGCGTCGCAGCAAGCGTTCAGGGCCACGCGGATTCGCGCCGAGCCGTGGTAAACCGCAGCCATGGCCCCGGTGAAGAAGCCCGAGACCCCGCAGGAGTACAAGACGATGAGCGGGATCCCGCTCAAGGCGAGCTACGGCCCCGACGACCTCGCGTCGCGCGGCTGGAACTACGCAGAGAAGCTCGGCGACGCCGGCCAGTATCCGTACACGCGCGGACCGCACCAGACGATGTACCGCGGCAAGCCGTGGACGATGCGCATGTTCGCCGGCTTCGGCACGCCCGAGGACACGAACAAGCGGTTCAAGTTCCTCCTCGAGAGCGGCCAGACCGGCCTCTCGACCGCGTTCGATATGCCGACGCTCATGGGCTACGACCCGGATCACGCGCGGTCGCTCGGCGAGGTCGGCCGCGAGGGCGTCAGCGTCGCGACGCTCGACGACATGACGCGCCTGTTCGGCGACATCCCGCTCGACCAGGTCTCGACGTCGATGACGATCAACGCGCCGGCGGCCGTGCTGCTCGCGCTCTACGTCGCAGTCGCCGAGAAGCAGGGCGTCTCGCCCGACAAGCTGCGCGGCACGCTGCAGAACGACATGCTCAAGGAGTTCATCGCGCAGAAGGAGTGGATCTCGCCGATCCGCAGCCACATGCGGATCATCCGCGACATGCTCGTGTGGTGCACGCGGACGATGCCGCAGTGGAACACGATCTCGATCAGCGGCTATCACATCCGCGAGGCGGGTGCGACCGGCGTCCAGGAGCTCGCGTTCACGATCGCCGACGGCATCGGCTACGTGCAGCTCGGCGTCGACGCCGGCCTCGACGTCGACGACTTCGCGCCGCGCCTGTCGTACTTCTGGGACGTTCACAACGACTTCTTCGAGGAGATCGCGAAGTTCCGCGCCGGCCGCCGCATGTGGGCCAAGATCATGCGCGAGCGCTTCGGTGCGAAGAACCCGCGCTCGTGGCTGCTCCGTACGCACGCGCAGACCGCCGGCGTGTCGCTGATGGCCCAGCAGCCGCTCAACAACGTCGTGCGCACGACGATGCAGGCGCTCGCCGCGGTGCTCGGCGGCACGCAGTCGCTGCACACGAACAGCTTCGACGAGACGTACGCGCTGCCGACCGAGGACGCGGCGCAGCTCGCGCTCCGCACGCAGCAGCTGATCTATGAAGAGAGCGGCGTCGCCAACGTCGTCGATCCGCTCGCCGGCAGCTACTTCATCGAGACCTTGACCGATCAGGTCGAGGCCGCGGCCTGGGAGTACATCAACAAGATCGACGCCATGGGCGGCATCGTGAAGGCGGTCGAGGAAGGCTACCCGCAGCGCGAGATCGCGCGCGCCGCGTTCGAGTTCCAGCGCGAGGTCGACAGCGGCCGTCGCAGCATCGTCGGCGTGAACAAGTACCAGTCGGCCGAAGAAGGCGACAACATCCCGACGCTCAAGATCGAGCTCGAGACGGAGCACGCGCAGATCGAGCGCGTGAAGAGCTTCCGCCACAGCCGCGACAAGGCGGCGGTCGAGCGCGCGCTCGCGGCCGTCAAGGCGGCGCTGAAGGACGACAAGCAGAACGTGATGCCGCCGATCTTCGACGCGGTGAAGCAGAACGTGACGCTCGGCGAGATCTGCGACCTGTTCCGGTCGGAGCTCGGCGAGTACCGCGACCCGGCGTACCTGTAGCAGCGAACGGGGTCCGACCCCATTTCCTCGAAGCCGCCTGGCGCGCGCGAAATGGGGGCCGCCCCGTTTCTCCGTCGCGCAGTGCTGTTTGCAGCACCGTGGGGCGGTGAGTCTCCGCGGATTGACGTTTGCTGTGCGAGGGCCGACGGGCCCCTGCCCCCACGCCGCGCGGTGATTCGTTCCGCGTACTTCGCCGCGGCACGGCCGTTGCTGAGGCGGGTTTGCCGTGAAGACGGCGACGTTGTTCGTGGTGGTGGCGGCCCGGCTCGCGGCGGGCTGCGACATCGGTGAGATGGATCCGATCGAGGAGTCGAACCTGATCCTCGCGGCGGGTGGCGACCCGTGCAAGGACGACAGCATCAAGAAGAAGGCGACGGTCAAGCGCGGCGCCGACGGCCGGTTCGTCGGCACCAACGCGCGCGACGTCATCATCGGCACCAAGGGCAACGACATCATCTTCGGCAACGGCGGCGACGACCTGATCTGCGGCCTCGAGGGCGATGACTTCATCGACGGCGGCGACGGCCGTGACTACATCCATGCTGGCCCCGGCGCCGACACCGTGCACGGCCGCGCCGGCAGCGATCACATCTGGGGCGGGCCCGGCGAGGACGTGATCTTCGGCGACACGCTCGACGACTGGCTGTACGGCGAAGGCGGCAACGACACGCTGATCGGCGGCCACGGCACCGATCATCTGTTCGGTGGCGACGACAACGACTTCATGCGCGGCGATACCGGCAATGACTTCTTCCTCGGCGAGCAGGGCTACGACATCGCGAGCTTCGCGACGTCATTGCCGCCCGGCCAGCCCGAGGTGCGAAACGACGGCACCGACAACCCGATCGAGGGCGTCGCGATCGAGTTCGCCGGCGAGTGCAACGGCGCGGGCTGCGCCGACGGCGATGGCGGCAACGAGCAGCTCGGCGACATCGAGGAGATCGTCGGCAGCCCGTTCAAGGATCGGATCCGCGCGGGCGGCCGGCGCGTGCAGGCGAGCTTCGGCGCGGACGTCGTCGAGAACGCGGTAGATGCCGGGACGAGCGCGCCGACGCCGGTCTCGACGGTGTACATCAGCGCGGCAAGCGATCGCGCAGGCCGGCTCGCCGATGTCGGCGTCGTCGTGCTCGGCAGCACCGGCTCCGATAACCTGCAGATCACCGGCAACGGCGACATCGTCAACGTGATCGGCGCGAGCGCGCTGACGCCCGGCGAGGGCTGCACGGCTGTCGACGCGAACCACGTGCGATGCGATGTCGGCGCATACATCGCGGCGCGGCCGCATCGCCAGGCACCGTTCCACTTCGTCGCCGCGTGGGGAGACGACGGCGCCGACGCGATCGAGCTCCGCGGCCAGTTCCCGCGCGAATTCGAGGCGCACGCGAGCGGCGGCCGCGGCAACGATCATCTCGTCGGTGGCGACGAGCAGGACGTGTTCTTCACCGGCGTCACCGGCGAGGATCACCTCGAGGGCCAGGGCGGCGACGACGCGCTGCTCAGCGAGAGCCATCACACGAACGCCTGGGACAACGACAACCGCCCCGAGGCCGCGACGTACACCGACGGTGCCGACATCCTCGACGCCGGCCCCGGCAACGACCAGCTCGTCGCGGACTACGTGTGCGGCGGCCACACGTACATCGGCGGGCCCGGCCGTGACATCGCGGGCTTCGCGCGCAGCGGCAAGCACGGTATCAACGCGCAGCTCGGCGGACCATCGAGGGTGAAGACCCGGTGGTGGGGCAAGGCCGCGAACATGGACCTGTGCGGCAACCTCGAGGGCCGGTGGACGAGCTTCCGCACCGGCGAGGCCGCGGACCTCGAGATCCTCGAGGCGAGCGACGGTGCCGACAACCTGTGGGGCGACGATCGCGACAACGTGATCTGGGGCCGCGGCGGCGGCGATCACATGTACGGGCTCGGTGGCAACGACGAGCTCCTCGGCGCCGACGGCAATGACACGATCGTCGACAACGAGGGGACCAACGAAGTCTCCGTCGGCAAGGGGAACTAACGAGAGCCGTCGCCGTGGTCGTGAACATTGACGGCGACGGCGACGTGGACCTGGACGATTGCCTTTGACGGGAACTGGAACTGCCAAGACATCGCTGACAGATCGGCCCGGCGCCCCAGTTTTTTTCGCGCGCCCTCGGGAGGACGTCCCCTTGGCTTCCGACGACCGAATCCCGCCTGGGGCTCGAGCCACTCGGCAAGCTCGGCGATGACAGTTCGGTCCGGCGCCCAGTCTTGTTGCGCACGCGCTCGGCGTCAACGCGGGGCGTCGCCGTCAAAGTCGACGAGGACGATCAGCCGACGACGCGCGCGAGCTGAAGGAGCGAGACCTCGTGCGCGGGCACGCGGCGCAGCTCACCGTCGACGAGGATCATGTCGGCGACGCCATCGGCAGGAGGCGCGACGCCGAGGTCGTACGTGACGGTGTCGCCGTCGACGCGCAGCGTGCGGATGCCGCCATGCTTGCGCGCGCGCGCCGAGTCGCAGACCCACTCTCCGAGCTCGTGCACGCACTTGGCGTGGCCGCTGTGGCCGGCGACCTGGGTCAGCCCGCGCGGCAACGTGCGCGGATCGAAGCGGCGCGGACGCGTCGGCGCGAGCGCCCACGCCGGATCGGCATCGGGACGATCCGGGTTCGACGGCCGGTGATAGAGGAGACCGCCGCCCTCCTCGCCGTCGCCGCCGGTGACGTGGAGCGGCGCGAGCGACAGCGGCGTGTACGTGCCGCACGACCAGTCGTCGCGGACCCGCTCGATCGCCGCGCCGAGGAACGCCTCGAGTGCCGCCGCGATCGCGTCCGGCGTCGGGCCTGGCTGGCCGAGCAGCGCGAGCTCGCGCGAGGTGACACCGGCGTGGGTGAGCAATGCCGTCCGGCCGTCGCGCAGCTCGCCGGTGAGCGCGATGTGAAACCGGCCCGCGAGCAGCAGCTCGGCGACGAGCGCGCGCTGCTCGGTCGTGTACGCCGCGTAGTCGCGGCCGACGACGCCGGGCGCGGGCAGCGCGGGGAATGCGGGACGGAACTCGGCGAGCACGCGCGCCTTCGCGGCCGGCTTGCCCTCGCCGTGCTCGGTGTCGTCGATCGATCGCGCGAGCAGGCGGGCGCGGGTGAACTCGGCATCGTCGAGGAGCGCGAGCTCCATCACGCGCGACGCGTCGTGGTTCCCGAACAGGAGGTAGACGTGCTCGGGATCGTGGCTCGCGAGCCAGCGGAGCAGGCGCAGGCCCTCGCGGCCGGCGCCGGCCGGATCCTTGAGGTCGTAGTCGAAGTGGTCGCCGATCGAGACGAGGACGACGTCGCTCGCGACGCGGTCACCATCGAGCGCGTCGTGGCGGTCGAGGACCTCGAGGATCTTGTCGAATGGCGCCTGAGGGTCGCCCATGACGAACGTGCGAGTCATCGATTCAGGCTCGATGATACCCGCGACCCGGACGCGGCGTCCGCGCACCGGCGGACACGGACATGCGAACGCGCGTAACGGCGCAGGATCGCATCGCCGGCGGCTGGCGCGGCGCGTGTAACGAGGCCGCGCGCATGAAGCAACGCCGACGCGCTCCTCATCCCCTCGAACATCATCCGTCGTTTCGCGCCGTGATCGCCGCGGCACCACCGGTCGCCGACCTCGCGCGCGAGCTGGCCGGCGACGGCCGTGATCTCGTCGCGACGCTCGCGATCGTGTGCGGCGATCTCGCGCACGGCTTCGCGGCGCCGCCGGGCAGCCGGCAGCGCAACGAGGCGCATCATCGGGCCTGGATCACGGTCCGCGAGATCGACCGGACCGTGACAGCGGCGCGCATCGGCCGGCGAGCCCCTGCCCGGCTCCTCGCGCGGGCCCAGCGCGCGATCGACCGCGCCGACGTCATGATCTCGGCGCTCCCGGGCGTTGTTTCGGCGTGAAAACAGTCAATTCCACGCCGACCTTGCGACATCCGGGAGCTGCCCTCCTCTGTGAGGTGGACCCTGCTTAACGGAGGAGTGAGATGAGGACGACGTACGCCATCGTATTCGCGAGCCTGGTCGCTGCCGGCGGCTGCAAGAAAGGTGGAGGCGGGCCGACCGGCGGTGGCGGTGGCGGCTGGCTGGTCGGCGAAGCCGGCCTGATGGTCAACATCCACGACGACAAGCCCGTCGGCACCTACGATCTCGGCGACACCGAGCGGCTCAACGCGATCGCGTGCCGTTACGCGGGCGAGGCGTGGGTCGTCGGCGACAACGGCACGCTCCTCTACACGAGCGACGGTGGCGAGGAGTGGAGTGCCGAGGTGGTGCCGACGAGCGCGCGACTCCGTACGCTCGCGACGCAAGACGATGGACCGGTGTTCATCGGCGGCGATGGCACGTTCCTCGTCACGACCGACACCGGTGAGACCTGGACCGAGCTCGGCGACGGCGTCACGAGCTTCCGCTCGATGTCCGCGGCGTTCTCGAACAGCGGCGTACTCGCGATCAGCGAGGATGGCGGCCTCTGGGAGTACGCCGACGGTACGCTCACCCGCCGCACGACGCTCCCAGGCGCACGCGCGATTCACCAGACGCCCGAGGGCGACATCGTGATGACGGCGGGCCGCGGCATCATGCGATCGAGCAACGGCGGTGCAACGTGGCAGTCGCTCGCAATCGATCCATCGATCGTCTTCGATGATCTGCGCGTCAACGAGGATGGCAGCGCGGTCGCTGTCGGCGAGAACGGCGCGATCGCGAACGTCGACGTGCACGGCGGAGTCACGCTGCAGTACGTCGGTACGTCGAGCCTGCACACGATCCACGTGCATCACGATACGAAGGGCTACGCAGCGGGCGACGACGGTACGGTTCTCGTCACGGACGACTCGGGTCTCACGTGGCGAGTGGGCCCGAATGTCGGGCGCACCGTGCGCGGCGTCGACGAGATCGGCTTCGGTCACCGCTAGCTGAAGACGCGGCGCTAGCTCCGTCGCACGGTCAGCCACTCCACGCTGTCTAATCCGCGCACGCCGTCTCGAGCCGGTTTGGCCGTGGCTCGTCGGATGCAATCGCGCTCTCCGTGCGCGCGAAGTCAGTCTGTCTCGCAGCTCTGGCCGGACTCATCGGCCCCGTCGCGACCGCCGAGGCGCAGCCGGGACCCGACGATGGCGTGGCACGCGAGGCGAGCGGAGGCGACAGCGAGGAGGCCTCGACGCCCGCGGACGATCTGCTATTCGCCACGGGCCTGCGGCCGATCGGCAAGCGTCGCCTCGAGGCGATCGCCGAGGCCGGCACCACGACACAGACCGCGAGTGTCCGCGCATCGTCGACGTACGGCGGCATGGGCTTCGAGCTCACCGGCGGCTTCGACGTACGCGACTTCCGAACGGGCCAGCTCGACAGCGACACGACCAGCGGTCGCTACGGCGCGCGAATCACGCGCGGCAATCTGTCGGCCGAGCTGTTCGGCCAGACGTCGAGCCTGCACATCGACAGCGCGCTCACCGGCCAGGCCGTATCGGTCCCGACGAGCACGCTCGGGGCACGGCTTCACGCTCGCTCCGGCCGCCTCCGCACGTTCGGCATCGAGCACGAGCTTGCGGGCGGCATCGGCTACGTCGCCGCCTCCGGGGAGCTCGACGAACAGGATCCGAACGACCAGACGCACATGGTCGCGCCGCTACGCACGAGCCGCGGCGAGCACCGCTTCCTCGACGCCTATCTGCGCGACACCGTCCGCGTCATCGAGTCGCTCGACGTCAGCACCGGCTTCGTCATCGACAAGTGGAGCTTTCTCAACGGCACGACGGCGCTCCGCTACGGCATCTACGACGAGATGGAGGTCGAGTACCCCTCGATCACCGACATCGAGTTCGAGCCGCAGCTCGGGGCGCTCTACCGCATCGACGACACGCTCGCGCTCGCGGCGCGCGGCACGCGTGCGATGCGCGCTCCGACGCTCGGCGAGCTCTACCGGCCAATCCTCGAGGGCGACGCCGCGACCGCCGCCAATCCGACGCTCCGCCCGGAGTCGGTCTGGAGCGCCGAGGTCGGCCCGCAGATCACCGCCGGCGCCATCGAGGCCCGCGCGTACTTCTACCGTAACGAGATCGACGCACCGATCGCGAGCGTCGACACCGCGGGCGGCACGCGGCAGCGCGCCAACCTCGGCCACGCCGCGGTCACCGGCGTCGTCACGGAGGCGAGCTGGCGCCCTGCAAAGGCCTGGCTCGCGACCGTCGAGTACACGTTCGCGGCGTCGACGATCACCGACGCCGGCGCGATGGCACCGGGCGACGTCGTCGGCAAGCGCCTCGCGCTCACCCCGCGAAACCGCGTGACCGCGATCCTCACGTACGACAACCCTCGCATCGTGACGGTGACCGGGGCCGTGCGCTACGTCGGCCGCCAGTTCGCGGATGCCGAGAACAGCGCGTCGCTCGGCGCCTACACGCTCGTCGACGCGATGGTCGCCCGCAAGATCCACGGCGGTCTCGCCGGCTTCGTGGCCGTCGAGAACCTGCTCGATCGACGCTACCTCGCGAGCGCCGCGAGCTTCGATACGTACGGCGCGCCGCGGAGCGTGCACCTCGGGCTGCGGCTCGACACAGCGCGCTTCTGAACGGGGACGGTCTTAAGTTGGTTAAGTTGCGATCTGCAACGACCCGAAACTGCACGAAGCCGTACCGGTAAGATTAAGTTGCCGCCAGGATCGCGACGCTCGAAGCATGGCCTCGCCAAGATGTCTCGCGAGCGCCTCCAAGCCGCGCGACGCGAGTCGAGCGCGTGCTCGGAACTTAATGTTACCGGTACCGGATCGAGTCGATCCGGGCGGTTACAATGCGCAACTTAACTAACTTAAGACCGTCCCCAATTCTGGAGGCTTACTTGGCGGCCGGCATGCCGTAGAGGTCGCGCATGTCGGCGTCGCCGAGGCCGAGCTTGCCGATCGCGTCCTTGATCTTCGCCATGTCGCCGACGATCGAGACGACCATCTTCTTCGACGGGATCACGGTCTTGGCGATCGCCTTCACGTCCTTCGCCGTCACCTTCTTCACGTTCGCCGCGTAGCTCGCGTACCAGGTATCCGGCAGGCCATAGAGCACGAGGTCCGCGAACGATCCGGCGACCGCCGCGTTCGTGCCGAACTGCGCGGGCAGCGCGCGGATCAGGTTCTGCTTCGCCTTCTCGAGCTCCTCGGCCGGGATGTCGTTCGCCGCGACGTCGTCGAGGATCTTGAACGTCTCTGCGAGTCCCGTGCCGGTCTCGGGGCTGACGATCGCGGTGCCGATCACGAACGGGCTCGACACGACGCGGTAGTCGGCACCGGCGCGCGCGCCGTAGGTGATGCCGAGCTGCTCGCGCAGGCGGTTGTTGAGGCGGCTCGTGAAGCTGCCACCGAGCGCGTTCGCGAGGACCTCGTACTTGTAGTAGCGAGGATCCTTGCGATCGAGGCCGATGAGGCCGATGCGAACGTCCGACTGCGCGGCGTCCTTGCGGTCGGCGATGATGAGGCGCTTGTCGATCTTCGCTGCCTTGACGGCGGGCTTGGTCGGCTTCTTCACGCCGGTCGGCTTCCAGGTGCCGAGGCCCGCGTCGAGCTTGGTGCGCAGCGCCTTCGGATCGAAGTCACCGACGACGATCAGCGTCATCGCGGCGGGATTCCAGTGCTCCTTGTAGAAGCTCTGCACGTCGCCGACCGCGAGGTCCTTGAACGTGTCGCGCGAGCCAGTGCCCGGGTGACCGTAGGCCGAGTCCATGCCGTAGAGCGCGGCGTTGAGCATCAGCGACGCGACCTCGCGAGGGCGATCGCGGCGCAGCTCGAGCGCCGTCATGCGGTCGCCCTTCACGCGGTCGAACTCCTTCTGCTCGAAGCCCGGCTGGGTCACGATCTTGCCGAGGAGGTCGACCGTCTGGTCGATCGTCTTCGTCAGCGTCGAGACCGAGATCATCGCGTAGTCGACGTCGGCACCCGAGCGGATCGAGGCACCGAGGCGGTCCTGCTCCTCGGCGATCTCGATCGCGGACATGCCGCCGGCGCCCTCGTCGAGGAGGTCGGCGGTGAACGACGCGACGCCGAACTTGCCGGTCGGATCGGCCGCGGCACCGGCGCCCGGTACGACGAGCGACATCGACACGATCGGCAGCGAGTGGTTCTCGATCGTCAGCAGCGACATGCCGTTCTTGAGCTTGCTGCGCTTGGCGACCGGCGGCTTGAACGTCGGCTCCTTCGTCGGAGCCGGAACCTTGGTCCAGTCGGAGATGCCCGACTTGTCGAACGGAGCCGCGGCGGCAAGCGAGGTCGCCGTCGCGAGTACGAAACAGCTTACGAGTGCGCGGCGCATCACTTCACCACCTTCTTGCCGGGGCTGATCGTCAGGTTGACGCGCATGTTCGGCTTCAGATACTTCGCCGTCGCGTCCTTCACCTGCGCGGAGGTCACGGCGCGGAAACGCGCCAGGTCCTTCGCGAAGTAGTCGGGGTCGTTCGTGAACACGTCGTACTCGGCGAGCTGGATCGCGCGCTGCAGCGTGTCCTCGAGGCCACCGAGGAATGCAGCCTCGTACGAGTTCTGCGCGCGCTCGAGCTCCTTGGCGTCGGGCGCGGTCGCCGAGAGCTTGGCGACCTCCTCGGTAATCTCCTTGATCAGGCGCTTCGGATCGACGCCCGGCTTCGCGGTCGCCGTGATCCGGAACTCGCCGCCGAGCGTCTCGCCGTTGAAGTAGGCCGAGACGTCCTGCGCGATCTTCTCGTCATAGACGAGGCGCTTGTAGAGGCGGCTCGACTTGCCGTCGCCGAGCATCGTCGCGGCGATCTTCAGGGCCGGCTCCTCGGTCGTGTAGTGCGCCGGACCGCGCCACGACAGGTACACGCGCGGCACCTGCACGTCGTCGGTCGAGTTGATCACGATCTCCTTCGTGATCGGCGGCGGCGTCTTGTACTGCGGGCGCACGGGCTCGGCGCCCTTGGGGATCCACGCGAAGTACTTCTCGACCTGCTTCTTGACCTCGTCGAACTTCACGTCGCCGGCGATCACCATCGTCGCGTTGTTCGGCACGTAGTAGCGCTTGAAGAAGTCCGCGACGTCGGGCACCGCGGCGGCCTTGAGGTCGGCCGGGTAGCCGATCGTCGACCAGTGGTAGCCGTGGTTCGCGGGCCACAGCGATTCCTGGATGAACAGCTCGTGGTTGCCGTATGGCTGATTTTCGTAGCTCTGGCGGCGCTCGTTCAGCACGACGTCGCGCTGGTTGTCGAGCTTCGCCTTGTCGAACGTGTCGAGCAGGCCCGCGAGGCGGTCCGCGTCGATCCACAGCATCGACTCGAGAAAGTTCGAATTGGCGACGTTCTGATAGACGGTCATGTCGCTCGACGTGAACGCGTTCGACCACCCACCGGCGCTCTCGAGGATCTTGTCCATGAGGCCGTCGGGCAGGTGCGCCGAACCCTTGAACATCAGGTGCTCGAACAGGTGCGCGAACCCCGTACGATGCACGACCTCGTCCTTGCTGCCGACCTTGAACCAGGTCACCCCGTAGGCCGTCGGCGCCTTGTGGTCCTCGACCACGTAGACGCGCATGCCATTCGGCAGCTCGAACTTCTGATAGGTGATCTTTGGCTCGTCGGCATGCGCGGTCGAGACCGCCGCCGCGAGGAGAAGCGTACAGAGAATCCGTCGCATGGACGCGGACGCTAGCACGTGTCTTCGACGGAAGTTCGCACCGAACGCGTGCGACAGCGTGCGACAGCATTGCGTCAAATCCCAAGGCCGACTAGGGTGCGCGCCTCTTTGCCGTTCTCCGCTGCACACCCAAGTCTCCGTCGAGCGCTCGCCGCGCGTAACTATTCCGAGCCGACGCCGGTCCAGGCCGCCGTCCTCGATGCCGCGCCCGAGCGAGACCTCCTCGTCTCAGCGCAGACAGGATCTGGCAAGACCGTCGCGTTCGGTCTCGCGCTCGCCCCTCGCCTCCTCGGTGAAGCCGAGCGCTTCGACAAGCCCGGCGCACCGCGCGCATTGATCGTCACGCCGACGCGCGAGCTCGCACAGCAGGTGCACCGCGAGCTGTCGTGGCTCTACGCCGAGACCGGCGCGCGGATGACGACGTGCGTGGGCGGCATGGATCCTCGCCGCGAACGCGACGCGCTCGACCGCGGCGTCCACTTCGTCGTCGGCACGCCCGGCCGGCTCTGCGACCACCTCGAGCGCGGCTCGCTCGTGCTGTCTCGCATCGAGGCCGTCGTCCTCGACGAGGCCGACGAGATGCTCGACATGGGCTTCCGCGAGGACCTCGAGCGCCTGCTCGACGCGATGCCGGCGGAGCGCCGCTCGCTGATGTTCTCGGCGACGATCCCCAAGGGCATCGCCGCGCTCGCGAAGCGCTACCAGAAGAACGCGCTCCGCATCGCGACCGCCGGTGAGGGCGAGCGCCACCACGACATCGAGTACCACGCGATTCCGGTCGTGCCGCGCGAGCGCGACCGCGCGGTCGTCAATCTCCTGCGCTACCACGACGCGCCCGGCGCGCTCGTCTTCTGCGCGACCCGCGACGGTGTCACGCGTCTCGCCGCCGAGCTCAACGAGCGTGGCTTCTCGGTCGCCGCATTGTCGGGCGAGCTCACGCAGCGCGAGCGCAACACGGCGCTGCAGGCGCTCCGCGACGGGCGCGCGCGCGTGTGCGTCGCGACCGACGTCGCCGCCCGCGGGCTCGACCTGCCCGACCTCGGCCTCGTGATCCACGCCGACCCGCCGCAGAACCAGCAGGTGCTCGTCCACCGCTCGGGCCGCACCGGGCGCGCGGGCAAGCACGGCCTCGCGATCCTGATCGTGAACGACAACGCGCGCCGCTATGCCGAGCGCATGTTCCACAGCGCCAGGATCGACGTGTCGTGGCGCGCGGCGCCGTCGGCCGACGACATCCGCATCAAGGATCAGGACCAGCTCGTCCTCGAGATCCGCGAGCTCACGAGCGAGGTCAACGACGACGACCGCCGCGTTGCCCAGACGCTGCTCGCCGATCGCAGCGCCGAGGATCTCGTCGCGGCGCTCGTCCGGATTCGCCGCGACGCACGGCCGTCGCCCGAGGAGCTGACGACGCCGCCGTCGATGCGTGCTCGCGGGCCCGAGCCCAAGCACGCGCGCAAGCCGGAGCCCAAGCGCGGTCACGACGAGGGGCGCCACGACGAGCGGCGCACCCACGAACCTCGCGAGCGCGGCGACCGCCACGAGCGCGGCCCGCGTCCCGGCGCCGGCTCGGTGTGGTTCACGATCAACGTCGGCCGCTCGAAGAACGCGGACCCGAAGTGGCTCGTCCCGCTGATCTGCCGGCGCGGCAACGTCACCAAGCGCGTGATCGGCAAGATCCAGATCCTGGCGCGCGAGACCCGCGTCGAGATCGCGGCCGATGCAGCGGAAGACTTCGCTCAGGCGATCCGCCGTCCCGACGAGAAGGATCGCAACATCCACATCGAGCCCGTCGACGCCGAGAACTAGGCGAGGAGGGTTCGAAGCGCTTCGCGCACAGAAAATGGTCCGACGATTTTCTGCGCATGATGCGCAACTGGTGTCCGACGAGCGGACAACGTTCGACGGCTTCCACGAAACGACGCATGGTTAGCCGCACGCTCGACTGCGCTCGGCCTGACATCGATGTCGCGGTCTCGACGCTCGAGCGCCCTCGCGCTGTCGAGCACGACCAGGCTACTCCTTCGGAATCGCGTCGAGCTCCTGCCAGCGCGCGAACAGGCGCTCGACCTCGGCGCGCGCGGCGTCGAGCTCGGCGACGAGGCTCTGGACCTCGGTGCCGCGCTCCTTGAACACGTTCGGATCCGACAGCGTCGCCTCGAGCGTCTTCACCTTCTGCTCGGCGGTATCGATCGCCTGCTCCATGCCGGCGAGCTCGTGCTTCTCCTTGAACGTCAGCTTGCGCGGCGAGACCTTCGGCTGCCGCGTGTCGCGCGACTCCTTGACCTCCGCCTTTGCAGGGACCTTGTCCTTCGCACGCGCGGCGCGGCGCTCTGCGTAGAACGAATAGCTGCCCTCGTAGAACGTGACCTCGCCGTCGCCCTCGAACGCGAGGATGCCGGTCGCGACGCGATCGAGGAACCACCGATCGTGCGAGACGATCAGCGCGCAGCCCTGGAATGACAACAGGCCCTCCTCGAGCGCGCCGAGCGTCGGCAGGTCGAGGTCGTTCGTCGGCTCGTCGAGCACGAGCAGGTTGCCGCCGCGCCGGAGCAGGCGCGCGAGCTGGACGCGATTGCGCTCGCCGCCCGATAGCTGGCCGATCTTCGTGTCGGCGATCGAGTCGGGGAACGCCATCATGCGGAGGAAGCCCCGCACGTGGACGCGGCCGTCGGGGAGCTCGACCCAGTCGTAGCCGTCGCCGACCTCCTCGAGCACGGTGAGCTCGTCGCGCAGCTCGCTGCGAGCCTGCTCGAAGTACGCCGGCTTCGTGTTCGCGCCGACGATCACCTTGCCGCGATCCGGCGGCACGAGACCGAGGATCGTCTTGATCAGCGTCGTCTTGCCCGCGCCGTTGGGACCGACGATGCCGATCCGATCGCCCGGCTTCATGACGAGCGTCAGGTTGTCGAACAGCTTCTTGCCGCCGAGCGATTTGCCGGCGTGATCGAGCTCGACGATCGTGCCGCCGAGGCGCGGCCCGGTCGGCAGGCTGAGCGACAGCGTCGGTCCGCGCTTGTCGTCGAGCGTCGGCGCCGCCGCGACGGCCGCGTCGAACCGATCGATGCGCGCCTTCGCCTTCGTCGTCCGCGCCTTCGGGCCGCGGCGGATCCAGTCGATCTCGCGGCGCACGAACGACGCGCGCTGGTACTCGGCCTCGGCCTCGATCGAGAGGCGGTCGGCCTGGGCGAGCAAGAACTCGGCGTAGTCGCCCTCGTAGGTGTACGCCTTGCCGCGATCGACCTCGACGATCCGCGTCGCGACGCGATCGAGGAAGTAGCGATCGTGCGTGACGACGATCAGCGCGCCCGGCCACGAGGCGAGCCTGCCCTCGAGCCACTCGACGGTGCGCGCATCGAGATGGTTCGTCGGCTCGTCGAGCGCGAGCACGTCTGGCTTGCCCAGCAGCGCCCTCGCGAGCGCCACGCGGCGCCGCTCGCCGAGCGAGAGATCACCGATCCGCGCGGTCAGCGGCGGAAGCTGCAGCGCCGCCGCGACGGTGTGGATCTCGTGCTCCGGAACATCGTCGCGCGCGAGCGCGGCGCTCACCGGCTCGTCGAGCGGAAGCTGCGGCTCCTGCGCCACGTACTCGAGGCGCAGGTCGCGTCGCCACGTGATGAGGCCCTCGTCGGGAACGAGCGAAGGATCCTCCTCCGTAGCTCCCGCACCATGCACCATCATCTTCAGCAGCGTTGATTTGCCGGCACCGTTTGCGCCGATGAGCCCGATACGATCGCGCTCATGAACCGCAAACGAGATGCCGTTTAGCACCCGGCGATTGCCGAAATGCTTGTGGAGATCCTGGACCGTAACAACGGCGGTCACGGGCGCCCTTATACCCGGGTTCGTGGCTACTGCTGCTTCCAGTGCGCATTCGTCACACCAAACAGGCCAATCGAAAGTTCTTTCTTACTTTTCTCAAAAATGTATAAGGGCGCCCCGATGTTTTCCCGAGCGGTGAAACGTACTCGACCGCTGCGAGTGCTCCTCGTCGACGACGATGATCTTCAGCTGCGGGCACTTCGTCGAGCCGGGCGGAGCGAGCGTCGCCTGGAGCTCCTGTTCGCCCGCTCCGCCATCGAGGCCTTCAAGCTGCTCGAGGCCGAAACGCGTCCCGTCGATCTGATCGTCATGGACGTCTACATGCCCGACGTCGACGGCGTCGAGGCGTGCCGCTGGCTCAAGGCCAACACGCACACCGCCCATATTCCGGTCGTCCTCACGTCCGTGACGATCACGCCCGCTCTCGAGCGCGTCGCCTACGACGCGGGCGCAATGCGAACAATCCCGAAGCCGATCGATCTTACGAAATTGCCGCTGCCCCCTATAAAGGCGCGGCAGGCGGTCGACATCCCGTCTGTCATGACCAAAACCACACGCGGCGCAGACCTGCTGGTTTCGATGTTGGCTCAGGCGGGCGTCGACGTCGTGTTCGGGCTTCCAGGCGGCGCAATCTCGCCGGTACACGATGCGCTGATCGACAACGAGATCCGCGTCATCACCACCAAGCACGAAGCCGGCGCGATGTTCGCCGCCGCCGGCTACGCCCACACGACGGGCAAGCTTGGCGTCGTCGCGGTCACCTCGGGCCCGGGCGCGCTCAACGCGATGACCGGCCTCGCGTCG
>JABFXX010000285.1 GCA_013368795.1 Kofleriaceae bacterium | reverse complement strand
CGACGAGATCGACGCGGTCGGCCGCCATCGCGGCGCCGGCCTCGGCGGCGGTCACGACGAGCGCGAGCAGACGCTGAACCAGCTGCTTGTCGAGATGGACGGCTTCGAGTCGAATGACGGCGTGATCATCATCGCCGCGACGAACCGTCCCGACGTGCTCGACCCGGCGCTGCTGCGCCCGGGCCGCTTCGACCGTCGCATCGTCGTTCCGCGTCCCGATCTCCGCGGCCGCATCGGCATCCTCCAGGTCCACACACGCAAGGTGCCGCTCGGCTCCGGCGTCGACCTCGAGGTGATCGCGCGCGGCACGCCCGGTTTTTCGGGCGCCGACCTCGAGTTCCTCGTCAACGAGGCGGCCCTGATCGCCGCGCGTCGCGACAAGGACAAGGTCGAGGCCGACGACTTCGAAGAGGCCAAGGACAAGGTGCTGATGGGCGCCGAGCGCCGGTCGATGATCATCTCCGAGAAGGAGAAGCGCACGACCGCGATCCACGAGGCCGGCCACGCGCTGGTCGCGCGGTTCGTCGGCGCCGAGGCCGACCCCGTCCACAAGGTCACGATCATCCCGCGCGGCCGCGCTCTGGGCCTGACCCAGCAGCTACCGCCCGAGGATCGCCTGAGCATGACGCGCGAGTTCGCGCAGAACCAGATCGCGATCCTGATGGGCGGCCGCGTCGCCGAGGAGATCATCTTCGGTCAGAAGACGACGGGCGCTGGCAACGACATCGAGCGCGCGACCGAGCTCGCCCGGTCGATGGTCACCGAGTGGGGCATGAGCGACGAGTTCGGCCCGCTGAACTTCTCGGGCGGCAAGCACGAGGTGTTCCTGGGCCGCGACTTCTCGAGCAACAGCCAGCTCTCCGAGGATACCGCGCGGCGCATCGACGCCGAGATCCGCGGCATCGTCACGATGCAGCACGAGCGCGCCACGAAGATCCTGACCGAGCACCGCAAGGAGCTCGAGGCGTTCGGCGAGGCGCTGCTCGAGCACGAGACGCTCGACGGCGACGACATCGACACGCTGCTCCGCGGCGGCAAGATCACGCGTCCGCTGCCGGTCTCGCGCAAGAACGCGGCGGCCGCGGAGGGCGAGGGCGAGCGCAAGCGGGGGCAGTCGATCCTGCCTCCGATCGGCAAGAAGGACCCGACGCCGGAGCCGGCCTAGCCGGTCCGCTACGGGAATCCCCGTAATTGCATCGAGGGCCTCCCGTGCGGAGGCCTTCGACGTTTTCGGAGAGCGGTTTTCCGTGAATACTTCGCGCGTGATCTCGGTCCGACCTGCGCGAGCGAGCGATTGGCGCCTCCTGCGCGACCTCCGGCTGCGCGCGCTGGCCGATGCCCCCGATGCGTTCGGCGAGACGTTCGCGCACGCGAGGACGCTCGAGGAGAACGACTGGATCGCGCGCGCGACCTTCGATCCGACGGTGTATCGGCTGATCGCCGAGCGCGACGGCGTGCCGGTCGGGATGACGGTCGTGGTGCTCGACCGCGTCGACCACGGGCTCGCGCATCTGTACGCGATGTGGGTCGCACCGGACGCGCGCCGCACCGGCGCTGGCCGCGCGCTCGTCCGTGCCGCGCTCGCATGGGCGAGGCAGCGTGCCGCTCTGACCGTCGAGCTGCGGGTCAGCGACACGCGGCCCGATGCCCGGGCGCTCTATACCGCGTGCGGGTTCAGGCTCGCCGGCCAGCGGTCACCGCTGCGCGACGGCGCGGCGACCGACTGCGAGAGCATGACGATCCGGCTCCTGCCGCTCGTCATGGGCGTGGTGAATGTCACGCCGGACTCGTTCTCCGACGGCGGCACCTTCTTCGATCCCGGCCGCGCGATTGCCCACGGCCTCGAGCTGCGCGCGCAGGGCGCGGACATCCTCGACGTCGGCGGCGAGGCGACGAACCCGAGGGCGAAGGCGGTCGACGCGCACGAGGAGCTGCGCCGGGTGATGCCGGTCATCGAGGGCCTCGCGGCCGCCGGTCTCGCGACGCCCGACATCCTGCCGGTCGAGCGCGTCGATGACGAGACCGACGAGCTGCCGTGGGTTCGCCGCGCCCGCGCCGCGCATCCGACCGCGCTCGCGGGTGGCTGCCGCATCTCGATCGACACGACCAAGGCCGAGGTCGCGCGGGCCGCCGTGCGAGCGGGTGCCTCGATCATCAACGACGTGTCCGGCGGACTGTTCGACGAGGCGATGGTGCCCGCCGCCGCCGAGCTCGGCGCGACCTACATCGTCGGCCACTTGCGAGGACGGACACTCGCCGAGGTGTTCGCGGCCGAGGGGACCGTGCCGTGGACCGACGTCGCCCGGGAGCTGAACGACCGCAAGGCTGCCGACCGGCTCGCCGCCGCGCTCGTCGGCCGGCTGTGGGTCGACCCCGGCATTGGCTTTGGTAAGGGAGCCGACCCCGATGGCAACGTGCAGCTCATCCGTCACGCGGGCGAGCTCGGTCGTGCCGTCGGCTGCCCGGTCGTCATCGGAGCCAGTCGCAAGCGGTTCCTCCGCCGGCTGCTCGGTGGAGACCAGGTCGACGCCGGGTCGCTCGACGCCGCCTCGGTGCTCGCATCACTCGCGGCCATGCGCGCTGGCGCGCACGTGCTTCGAGTGCACAACGTTACCTTGCTCCATACGCACCTGACCGCGTACAACAAGAAGTAGAGCGCGTCGTCGCGGCGTTGGTGCCGGGCTCGCGCCTGCGCCCCGGCCATGACTGCGTCGATCCAGCGCTTCCTCGAAGGTCTCACCGTCGGACAGGTCGTCACGACGGTCGTCGACGTCGCGCTGGTCTATTACCTCATCTACCGCCTGCTGCTGACGATCCGCGGCACGCGCGCGGCGCAGATGATCGTCGGCATCGTGCTCATCGGCGCGGCGTTCTTCGTCGCGGTGCGCGTCGAGCTGACGACGGTGTCGTGGCTGCTCGATAACTTCATCAGCTACTTCATCATCCTCATCATCGTCGTGTTCCAGCAGGACATCCGACGCGCGCTCGGTCGCATCGGCTCGGGCGTCCTGCCGTTCGGCCGCAAGCAGGAGGCCTCGCATACCGTCGACGAGGTCGTCGCCGCCTGCGCGCAGCTCGCGCGCGCTCGCATGGGCGCGATCATCGTGTTCGAGCGCGATGCCGCCCTCGAGGAGTTCGTCGACGACGCCACGCGCATCGACGCCGCGCTGTCGCGCCAGCTGCTCGTCTCGCTGTTCGTCCCCGCGAAGGATAACGAGCTTCACGACGGCGCCGTCGTCATCAACAAGAACCATCGCGTCGAGCTCGCACGCGCGCTGCTGCCGCTGTCGCGAGCGACCGACCTCGGTCCGGAGTTCGGCACGCGCCACCGCGCCGCGCTGGGCATCACCGAGGACACCGACGCCGTCTGTGTCGTCGTCTCCGAGGAGCGCGGCGAGATCTCGCTCTGCTTCAAGGGCTCGATCGCGCGCGACCTCGAGCCGGTGATGCTGCGCCGCGCGCTCGTCGGCCTGTTCGCCGGCGTTCGCACCGACATGGCCGAGGAGGCCGCCGCGGCCGCCGAGGTCGGCAAGGCGATCGCGAGCATGGGCGGCGACCAGAGCGAAGCGACCGCAGCGGAGAGCGCATGAGGCCGCGCAACGAGACGATCAGCAATCTCGGCCGCGCACCCGCGCGCCAGCCGTTGCCCGCGCCGAAGCGGCCGCCGCCCGATCCCGTCGAGCGCGGCGCCGTCCGCCGCTGGATTCACGACGCGCTGTTCGAGAACGTCGGCCTGAAGTTCCTCTCGCTCGTCCTCGCGATCACCGTGTTCCTGCTCGTCAACACGGACCGCGATCGCGAGATCACGGCGCGCGTCGGCGTGTCGTACACGCTGCCCGAGGACAAGGTGCTCGTCTCGGACCGCCTCGAGGAGGTCCGCGTCACGATCAAGGGACCGTGGCAGCGCCTGCGCCGGTTCGACGAGCGCGAGATCGATCGCGTCAACATCGACCTCCGGCGCGCGCGCAACGGCGACTTCACGATCACGCCCGACCTGATCGCGCTACCGTCGGGCCTGACGATCACGTCGATCAGCCCGCGCACCGTGCCGGTCGCGTTCGACCGCCGCGTCGACAAGCTCGTCGAGGTGACGCCGCAGCTCGCCGGGCGCCCGCTCCACGGTTACGTCGTGTCGGAGGTCAAGCCCGCCCCGGCGACGATCAAGGTTCGCGGCGCCGAGAGCACGCTCAACGCGCTGTCGGCGGTTCGCACGAACGAGGTCTCGGTCGACGGCCGCGCCGAGAACTTCGCCGCGGAGACGAAGGTCATGACGCCCGACGGGGTCGAGGTGGTCGGCACGAACGAGGTCCTGATCCAGGTCACGATCGACGAGCAGCTCGTGACGCGCCGCCTCCTGGGCATCCCGGTGCACGTGGTGGGTGAGGGCGTCGATCCCCAAAAGTGGAGCATTTCCCCTCCGCAGATCGATGTCACTCTGACGGGCTCCCTGCTCACGGTCGAGAAGGCCAAAGCTGCGCTCGCACCCGTGGTCCGCCTGAGCGGAAATGACACGAAGCCACGTGAGGTCGCCGTTAGCATCGACGGGCTGCCCCCGGGAATCGGCGTACGGATTTCGCCAGAGCGCGTGAAGATCAGCCCGAATAAGGCTCCGCCGCCCCCCGCGCCATCTCCGGTCCCCGGACCTGCGCCGTCGCCGTAACTGTGGCCTCAGTCGTGCTACAGAAATCGCAGCGATGAGTAACGGGCGTTCACTGTTCGGCACCGACGGAATGCGTGGTGTCGCGAATCTCGAGCCGATGACCGGCGCCACCGTGATGCGGCTCGGCATGGCGATCGCCGCGCGGCTGCGTCAGCCGGGCCGCCATACCCGGATCGCGATCGGCAAGGACACGCGGCTCTCCGGCTACATGTTCGAGTCGGCGCTCGCCGCCGGCATCGTGTCGATGGGCGCCGACGTCTGGCTGACCGGCCCGCTGCCGACGCCGGGTATCGCGTTCATCACCTCGTCGATGCGCTGCGATGCAGGCGTCGTCATCTCGGCGTCGCACAACCCGTTCGAGGACAACGGCATCAAGGTCTTCGCGCGCGACGGCTACAAGCTGCCCGACCACGTCGAAGCCGAGATCGAGGCACTGATGGGCTCGAGCGAGCTCGATGGCCACCGCGCGGCGCCCGCCGACGTCGGCTACTCGCGCAAGATCGAGGACTCGCGCGGCCGCTACGTCGTGTTCTGCAAGTCGACGTTCCCGAGCGAGCTGACGCTCGACGGTCTGCGCATCGTCGTCGACGCCGCGAACGGCGCCGGCTACCGCGTCGGCCCGGCGGTGTTCGAGGAGCTCGGCGCGAAGGTCATCGCGATCCACACCAAGCCCGACGGCAAGAACATCAACAACCGCGCCGGCGCGCTGCATCCGCAGGCGATGTGCGAGACGGTCAAGCTGCACGACGCGCACCTCGGCATCGCGCTCGATGGCGACGGCGACCGCTGCGTCCTGTGCGACGAGCACGGCAACGTCGTCGACGGCGACGCGGTCATGGCGTTGTGCGCGACCCGCATGCTGCTCGATGGCACGCTCGCGAAGCAGACGCTCGTCGCGACCGTGATGTCGAACCTCGGCCTCGAGCGCGCGCTGCGCGTGAACAACGGCCGCGTCGTCCGCACGCAGGTCGGCGACCGCTACGTCGTCGAGGAGATGCGCAAGAGCGGCTACAACTTCGGCGGCGAGCAGTCGGGACACCTCGTGTTCCTCGACCACGCGACGACCGGCGACGGCATCGTGGCGGCGCTTCGCGTGCTCGCGGTGATGGTCAAGGAAGGCCGTCCGCTGTCGGAGCTCGCGAAGGTGATGACGCGGACGCCGCAGGTCCTCGTCAACCTCGCCGTCGAGAAGAAGGTCCCGCTCGATCAGCTGCCCGATGTCATGAAGCTGATCGCCGACGTCGAGGCGAAGCTCGGCGACGACGGCCGCGTGCTCGTTCGCTACTCCGGCACGGAGGCCAAGGCCCGCGTCATGATCGAGGGCATGGACGAGGGCCAGATCAAAGGCTGGGCCGACGAGATCGCCGGCGTGCTGCAGAAGGCCTGCAGGATCTGAGCGGAAAAAGGGTCGCGTGTTGCGAGTCCGCAGCGACACGCGCACCTCACCGCGAAGGTCCTCCTAGCGGAGCCTAGAAAATCTCGGGGCACCACGCCGCGAGCGGCGAGCTGAACAGCGCGTCCGCGAGCGCAAGCGACTTCGCCTCGCCGCGCACGATGCCCGCCTGCGCGAGGTTCGTCGCGGTCACCGCGCCGAGGTACAGCGTCGCGAGCGTCTGCTTGGTGCACGAGATGTCGGGCGCCTTGCTCGTTGGCTCGCACGTGCCCTTGCCGCCCTCGGCGACGAGCTCGTAGGTCCAGCCGCCGACCGCGATCCTGAGCGTGCCGTCGGTCGTATAGCCGCGCGCCGCGAGGGCGGCCGGCACGTCCTCGATGCACAGCCACAGCGTGTCCTCCTTGCTTCGCTTCACACGGCGCAGGTCGTCGACGTTCCACGGCAGCGCGTCGTCGGGCGGCGCGTTCCACCAGGTCACCGTCGGAAACAGGTCGACCGAGCACGCGAACTTCCACAGCGTCACCGCGGCGCGTGCGTCGATCGAGATGAGCTCGTTGATCTCGAGCCGGCCGTCGGGCAGGCCACCGGTGAACTTGTCGCGCTGGCGATACGCGATGTAGCCGACGAGGTCGCGGCCTCGCTTTGCGAGCACGTAGCGGCGGCGGCTCGCGCCCTTGCGCGACCACGCGTTCTCGATGAAGCGACGCTCGCGCCACCATGCCGGCGAGCGGCGAAGTGCACCGGGGCGCGCATCGGTCGCGCGCGCGTAGATCGCCGGGAGCACCTCGCGGGCGCGCCCCTCGTCGATCCACTCGAGGTCGTCGAGGTCGCGGCCGGGGCCGACCTCGAGCGCGTGCGCGTTCGGAATCTCGTACGCGTCGGCGAACGCCGCGATGCCGTAGCCGAACCGACCGTAGATCTTGCTCTCCGATGCCCACAGGCCGCTGACCGGGAAGTTGCGGGCACGCGCGTCGTCGAGGTGGCGCGTCATGAGCTGGCGCAAGAGGCCCTTGCGGCGGTGGCTCGGCCGCACCGTCACCATCGTCAGGCCCGCCATCGGGAGCGAGCCGCCGAGCGGCAGGCTCATCTGGTGATTGAATGTCGCCGCGGTCGCGACGATCTGATTGCCTTCGAATGCAGCCCATGACTGCGAGAGATCGACGAGCTTGCGATGGCGATCGACCCCTCCTTCGTCCGCGTCCGCGTCCACGCCGAACGTCTGCATGAGGGTCTCGCGGTACGCGGTGACTTCATCGTCGGTGATCGTCCGGATCTCGAGCGCCATGCCCCGACGATAAACGAGGTAGGCTTCGTCGCGCCATGCGACCTGTCGTGACGGCTGCGGAGATGCGCGCGCTCGATCGCGCGACGATCGATGACATCGGGATTCCGGCGTTCGCGCTGATGGAGACAGCGGGCCGCGCGGTCGCACATGTCGCCGAGGAGATGCTCGAGGAGGCACATGACGACGGTCACATCGCGGTCATCTGCGGCCCCGGCAACAACGGCGGCGACGGCTTCGTCGCGGCGCGCGTGCTGCGGGACGCCGGGCACGACGCGGTCGTCTACCTCGCGACGGCCCGCGAGAGCATCCGCGGCGACGCGGCCGCGCACCTCGCGGTGCTCGAGCGCGCCGGCGGCGTCGTCCGCATGATCGACGACCCCGAGTCGCTCGGGGACCTCGGCGATGCGATCGCTGGCGCGTCGCTCGTCATCGATGCGTTGTTCGGCGTCGGGCTGTCTCGCCCGATCGAGGGCCACCTCGCCGATGTCGTGTCGATCGCGAACCACGCGCAGCGCTGCCTCGCCGTCGACATCCCGTCGGGACTCGACACCGACACCGGCCGTGTCCTCGGCACGTGCGTGACCGCCGATGTCACGGTGACGATGGCTGCGCTCAAGATCGCGCTCGCGAGCGCACCGGGGTTCGCGCACTGCGGCTCGGTCGACATCGCCGACATCGGCGTGCCGAGCGGCGTGCTCGCGACACAGGCGGTGCGCGGCGGCCTGATCGAGCAAGCGGACATCACGACCTGGATCCCGCGCTCCGATCCGATGGACCACAAGGGCCGGCGCGGTCACGTCGTGATCGTCGGCGGCATGCCCGGCATGCGAGGGGCAGGGCGCCTCTGCTCGAACGCCGCCCTGCGTGCCGGCGCAGGCCTCGTCACGCTCGCGACCGCGGGCGAGGTCACCGCCGATGATTCGATCATGACGAAGGCGCTCTCGACGACGATCAGCGATCTGCTCGCCGGCAAGAGCGCGGTCGTGATCGGCCCGGGGCTCGGCCAGAGCGAGCCGGCGGCGGGCTGGGTCGGCGAGGTGCTCGCGTCGGGTGTGCCGGCGGTGCTCGATGCCGATGCGCTGAACCTCGTCGCCGGCATCGTCGAGGCGCTGCGCCAGGCCTCGGGGCCTGTCGTGCTGACGCCGCATCCCGGCGAGGCCGCGCGCCTGCTCGGCACCACCGCCGCCGAGGTCGAGGCCGATCGGTTCGCCGCCGCGCGCGCACTCGCGTCGCGCGCTCACGCGGTCGTCGTGCTGAAGGGTGCGCGCACGATCGTCTGCGACGGCACGATCGAAGACGACTTCTGCGCGATCAATCCGACCGGCGGTCCCGAGCTCGCGACCGGTGGCAGCGGCGACGTGCTCGCCGGCCTGATCGGCTCGCTGCTCGCCCAGGGCCTGCCCCCGGTGGAGGCCGCGCGCACCGGCGTGTACGTCCACGGCCTCGCCGGCGAGGAGCTCGCAGCGAAGTTCGGCCACCGAGGTGTGGTGTCGTCCGACCTGCCGCTCGCGATCGCGGGAGTGATCTCGCGTCTCGCCGAATAACGCTGCGTGTTCGGGGCGTGTCTGCCCGGCCGCGACCGCGTGTCTACCGAACCGCACGCGGCAAAAGCGCATAACAATCCAGGTGCTTAGCCGTGGCACGCGGGGTGCTCTTAGACCCCTGCATGTCGCGCACTTCGCAGAAAGCTCCGGCCACCACCTCTCGCATCGTCCGTCGCACCACCGTCGCGCCCAAGGCGCTCCGCGTGATCGCGGGCGGCAAGCAGGGCGCCGGCAAGCCGCACGGCGAGTTCGCGACCGCGTGCCTCCCGCACCAGGCCGAGCTCTACGGCGTCGCGATGCGCATCTGCCGCGACCCCGACACCGCGAAGGATCTCGTCCAGGAGACGCTGCTCCGCGCGATGGTCGCATGGTCGAGCTTCGAGCCCGGCTCGAACCTGCGCGCGTGGCTGTTCCGCATCCTCACCAACTCGTTCATCAACGGCTATCGCAAGCGTCGCCGCCACCAGCGGTTCGCCGCCGAGCGTCCGGGCGACGCGCTGGCCGCGCTGTACGGCAAGGACCAGGACCACACGGACGACCTCGACGAGGTGCTCCACGCCGACGAGCTCGGCGACGAGGTGCAGGCCGCGCTCGCCAAGCTCGGTTCCGACTACCGCGACGTCGTCGAGCGCGCCGACCTGCGCGGCCAGAAGTACAAGGACATCGCCGACGAGCTCGAGGTGCCGATCGGCACCGTCATGTCGCGCCTGTTCCGCGCGCGCCGCGTCCTCGAGGTCGAGCTCGCGACCTACGCCCGCAAGGACTACGGCATCAAGCGCGCCGCTTGATCCGGTCGTAGTCGTGCTCGTGCTCGCAGGCACGCGTCCCCGACTTCGAGGACTGCTTCGACACTCGGCCCGCCCGCGCCGAGTCACAGACGATCACATCGATCTTCGAGGGCTCGTCCGCTGAAGAACCGGCGAGCCCCGGGGAGACATGATCTCCCGCTCGTGAAGCGTGGCTCGCAGGCCAGCGCTGCCGCGGCTCGCACTCGGATCGAGGGCGAGCACGAGTACGACTAGTATTCGCTCTCGCGATTCGCGGTGCGCACGTTCGCTTCGTCGGTATCCGGCGCGACGTGCTCTGAATTGATCTCGCCGCGCGCGTCCGTATAGGTCGCCCACACGACACCGTCGGGGCCGTGCACGAAGTAAGGCTCCTGGCGTACCGGCGCATCGTCGGCCGAAGGATCGACGACCTGGAACGTGCGCCAGTTCGTGCGCGGCGGCAGCGCGGGCAGGCCGCTCTTCGCGGCATCGATCGCGGTCTTCACGCTCGCATCGGTGTCGTCGCGCGACGCGGTGTCGAGCGCCGCCTTGATGCGGCCCTCGGAGTCCTTGCTCGCGCCGCTCGACAGACGCACGAGGCCCTGCGCCGCGGCGATCCGCACGTGAGGGCTCGGGTCGTCGGCGAGCAGCTTGAGGAGCGTCTTCACCGCGCCCTCGTCGCCGGCGAGGCTCGACAGTGCGAGCACCGCGTTGATGCGGACGAGGCGCGACTTGTGCGAGGCGAGCGCGGTCAGCGACGCCATGCGCGAGCCGGCGAGCAGATCCGTGCGCTGCGGCCGGGGCACGGCCCACAGGACGCGCGCGACCGCGCCGGTGCCGTCGATCGACGAGGCCCAGCCGCCGTACTTGCCGAGGTAGAGCCAGCGCTCGACGAGCGGCTTCACGTGCGAATCGCTCGGCGCGGAGACCGCGATCTCGCCGAGCGCCCATGCGGCATCGGCGACGAGGCGATCGTCCTTGACCGAGAGTGCGTCGGAGAGCGCGGAGATGGCGCCGGCGTCGTGCAGATCGCCGAGCGCGGACGCAGCGGCGCGACGGCGATCGGCGGCTGCCTTCTCGACGAGCGTGCGCAGCGTCGGCGCGTCGTCGGCCTGCTGCGCGGCGGCGAGCCCACCGATCGCCGCGATCGCGACCTTCACGTTCGCATCGTTGACCAGCGCGCGGAGCAGCTTGCGCGCCTCGGGATCTGGCTTGTTGCGCAGCGTCGCGCCGAGTGCGCGCACGATCTCGTGGCGCGTCGGTCCGCGATCGGACTCGGCCTGCTGGACGAGCAGCGGCACCGCGTTTGGATCGGCGAGGTAGGAGAGCGCAGTCGCGGCGGCGGCGTGCAGCTCGGCGGGTCCCTCGCGCAGGACCGAGACGAGCGCCTTCATCGCGTCGGGATTCGGGGCGACCGCGCCGATCTCGCCGAGCGCATCGATCGATGCGTGGCGCAGGCGGGTCGGATTGCCGGGGCCCGCGAGCGCGGTCAGCTTTGGCGTCGCGGCGGACACCTGGAGGATGCCGAGGTACTCGGCCGCGAGGATGCGGACCTCGAGATCGTCGTCGGCGAGATGCTCGATCAAGACGTCGCCGGCGCGCGCATCGCGGCCGAGCAGCGGGCGCAGCGCCTCCATCGCGGCGAGCCGGATCGCGGCGTCCTTGTTCGAGAGCGCGCCGAGCACCGGCACGAGCGCGTTCGGATCGCCGGTCGCGCCGAGCGCCTTCAGCACGAGCGGCATCGCGACGCGGCCTCGCTCGAGCTCCGCGGTGAGCGCGGCGGTCGCGCGCGAATCGGCAGACTCGCCGAGCAGCGTGACCGCGGTCGTGGGATCGCCCTTGAGCCGGCCCGACAGGTGAGCGACGAGCGCGGGCACCGCGGCCTTACCGGCGACGCGGAGCGCATCGACGGCAGCGCGGCGCGTGTTCGCCTGCTCGAGATTCTCGACGAGCCGCTGCATCGCGAGCTCGCCCGACTTGCCTGCGCCGGGCATCGCGGCGATCTGGCCGAGTGCATACGCGACCTTCGTGCGGAACTCTTCGCTGCCGCTCGACAGCTGCTCGACGAGCGCATCGAGCGCGTCGGTCGCGCCGATCAGGCCAAGCGAGCCGACCGCCTGACGCCGCACTTCCTCGTCGGGATCGCTCATCAGGCGGACGAGCGCGGGCACCGCCGACTTGTCGCCGAGCTTGCCGATCGCGCGGACCGCCGTCTTGCGGACATCGCGGCTCGTGTCGCCGAACTTCGCGACGAGCGGGATCACGGCGCGCTTGTCGCCGAGCATCTCGAGCTGCTCGATCGTCTCGCGCCGCACGTCGGCCTTGTCGTCCTCGAGTCGCGGGATCAGCGCGATCACGACGGACGCGTTGCCGCGCATGCCGATCTTGCCGAGCGACTTCACTGCACGCTGACGGACGGTCGCGTCGGGATCGCCGAGCGAGCGCACGAGCGCCGCGGTCGCGTCGGCACCGCCGATGTCGCCGAGCACGTCGGCGGCGACCGCCTTCGTCTTCGCGTCGACGTCGTTGAGCCAGTCGATCATGATCGGCACGGCCGCCTGCGCGCCGCCGGCGCCGAGTGCCTTCGCCGCCTGGTGCCGGACGCTGATGTCGTCGTCCTTGAGCGCCTTCAGCAGGTAGCCCTGCGCGAGGTTGACGTCGCGCTGGCTGAGGAAGCCGACCGCCTCGAGGCGCTTCTTCGGATCGTCGCTCTGGAGGCCTTCTGCGTCGACGTCGACGGCTCCCTGCCAGTCGAAGAACGGGCCGGGCACTGCGTGTGCCGGACCCGCTCCGAGCAGGAGGAGGCCGAGGACCACGCGCAGCGTTCTCATGCCGCGCAGTATGTCACGAGGGAGGCGGCTGCGCCGGTGCGGGAGGCTGCGCGGGAGGTGCCGGCGAGGGCACTTCGGGCGCGGAATGCTCTGGCATGTGGAACGGCGGCGGCTTCGAGAGCTGGTCGATCGCCCACAGCACCTTCTCGCGGAGCCGATCCGGCAGATCGAGCGTCAGCATCTCTCGGTACTCGGCGAGCGCCGCGTCGCGGTGACCGAGCTTCCAGTGCAGCACCGCGAGGTCGCGACGAGGAATCCACGCGCGCGGCGCGAGCGCCTTCGATTTCTCGAGCGCGGCGAACGCACCCGGAATATCGCCGAGCTTGTGGCGGACGATGCCGAGCATCTGCCACGCGATCGGATCGTCGTCGATCGCCGCGACCGACGTCTCGAGGTGCGTCCGGGCCTCCTCGACCTCGCCCCACGTCGCGAGCGTCTCGCCGAACTCGCGGTGCGCGATGTGGATGCTCGGCGGATCCTTCGCCACGGCGATCGCGCGCTCGTAGTGGGCGCGCGCCTCGTCGTGCTTGCGCGCCTTCTCGGCGTCCTCGGCCTGCTCGATCTCGGTGCGGACGGCATTCGCCGGCGCGCGCGGCGCCGACGGATGACACGCAGCGACGAGCAGGGCGAGCGCGATGCAGCGCACGGGCTACTCCGACGGCTTCTTCTTGGCGACGCCGATCGCACTCTTGCGCGCGGGCGGGGCGAGCTCGATCGCAGCCTCGATGTCGGAGTCGTCGACCTCGGTCGTCGGGAACGGACCGCGCCGGGTGAGCTGTAGCTCGGGCTCCGGTCGGTCGAGCAAGCCGTCGCGATGCAGCCGCTCGAGCTGCTCGACGGACATCTGCTTGGTCGCGTCCTCGGGACGATCGAGCAGCCCCTCGCGATGAAGTCGCTCGATCTCCTCGATCGATTGCTGCCGCGTCGCATCCGGCGAGAACGCCTCGGCGGGCTCGTCGTCGTCATCCTCGAGCTGGCGATCGATCCGATCCGCGAGGCTCTGCGCCCACGAGGTCTTCGGCGGCCTCGGCGCGCGCGCATCCTGGCCGATCAGGATGTCGGGGTTCGTGACGTCGCCGACGTCGTCGCTCGGCCTCGGCTCGATGAGCAACGAGCCGTCGTCGGCTTCGTTCACGTCGAGATCCGGTCGCTTCTCGTACGCGGGGCGCAGCGTGACCATGTCGTCGAGCAGGTTCGGTCCGGGCGCGCGCAGCTCGTCCGACGGCGGCACGGTCGCGTGAGGCGAGGACGGCCGCGGCGGCGACTGCGCGGGCGGGCGCAGCGCATCGGGTGGCGCCGCCGTGACGTTCGGCGGGCTGGCGCCGAACAGCTGGGCCGGCAGCGGGGGCAAGGTCGGCGAGCGACGACCGAGCGGCGGTGGCACCGTCGGTGGACGGATCGGCGGCAGCGTTGCCGCGCGCTTGCGCGCAGGCGGCTGGGTCTCACGCGGGATCACGAGATCCTTCGCGGCCTCGTCGAGCGCGTGCTTCGCATCGGCGGCGAAGTCCAGCGCCTCCTGCGAGGGCCTTCGCTCTTCGCCAATCGGCGCGGTCACGCGCGACATGCGCGCGCTCTCCTCGGGGCTCGACGGCGCACGAGGTCCGAGCGGGCTCAGGATCGGCGACTCGCGCGGAATCGCATCATCGTCGGGTTCATCGTCGGCGAGCCGGCTCGCCGCGAGATCCGACAGCCGCGGTGCCGCAGGCTGCGTCGTTGCCGCGAACGACGGTCGCAATGCTTCGAGGATCTCCCGGCTCGGTACCGCGGGCTGCGTCGTCGCGGCGCTCGGCACGGAGGGGAGGGAACGCCTCGACGCTTCGAGGACCTCGGCGCTCGGCACCGCGGGCTGCGTGACCGCAGGATCGAACGCGTCGCGCGGCGCGTCGATCGTCGGCGTGCTGTCGCGGTCGGCGCTCGACCGGCTGTCGCGAAGCGCATCGCGCAGATCCTCGACGCTCGGCCGGCTGTCGTGGAGCTCGTCGTCGCTCGATCGCGTTGCCCGCAGAGCGTCGCGAAGCCCCTCGACACTCGGCCGGCTGTCGCGAATGGCCGGCTTGCTGTCGCGCAGCTCGAGGACGGCCTCCTCGTAGTCGTTCTCCGGATCGACGCGCGGCGCGCGCTTCGTCGCGTCGACGATGTCGGGCTCGAGGTCCTGCCGCGGCGCCGGACGCGTCTCGTCGTGGTCGGTCGGCAGCGGGCCGCCGAGGCGCGCCTCGAGCTCGTTCGTGATGCTCGGCCGGATCGGCGGCGAGGTTTGGGCGCGCGGATGCAGCACCGGGGCCGTCGTGCGCGTCGCGGCCTCGCTCGAGATGCGCAGGTTCGGCGTCGCGCCTGCTGCATCGGTGTTCGCGAGCGCGTCGTCGGAAGCCTTCGGCGGCGGCGCCGACGCGACGGTGTCGGGGCGCGCCGGGCGATCGAGCGAGTCGAGCCGCGGCCCGGTCTGCGTCAGCCTCTCGCGATCGGGGCTCGCGCTCGCGTCCTGCTGCGCCTTCTGCCACGGGTACTCGATGCGGCCGTGGTTCGCGTGGCGGATCGTCTCGCGTAGCGAGTCGGCGAGGCGCCGCAGGTCGCTCATCGACAGTCCCGACTCGTCGAGCTGACCGAGGTGGAGCTTGCCGTAGACGATGCGCTGCACGAGGTTGTCGATCGCGCTGACCTCGGGCTTCTTGAGCGTGCGCGCGGCGGCCTCGACCGCATCGCAGATCGACAGGATCGCGGTCTCGCGGCTCTGCGGCGGCACGCCGGGATAGCGGAAATCCTCGACGGTGAGGCTGCGCGGATTGCCCTGCTCGCGCGTCTTCGCCCAGAAGTACTCGAGCACCCCGTTGCCGTGGTGCATGTGCATGAAGTCGACGATGCGCTCGTGCAGGCCCGCCTTGCGCGCCGTGACGATGCCCTCGGTGACGTGCGCGAAGATCGCGTCGCACGAGACCTCGGGCGGCAGCTTGTCGTGCGGGCTCGTCTCGCCCGGCTCGAGGTTCTCGATGAAGTACTTCGGCTGCAGCGACTTGCCGAGGTCGTGGAAGTACGCGCCGACGCGGACGAGGCGGCCATTCGCGCCGATCGCGTTCGCCGCGATCTCGGCCATGTTCGCCATCGTCAGGCTGTGCTGCCACGTGCCCGGCGCCTTGTTCGCGATCTGCTTGAGCAGCGGATGCGAGAGGTCCTCGAGCTCGACGAGCCGCGCCTGCGTGATCTCGCCGACGAGCAGCTGGTAGAGCGGCGCGAGCACGATCGCGAGGCCGGTCGCGAGGGCAGGGCCCGCGGCGGCGGCGACCCACGCCGAGTGCAGCGGATCGCGCAGCTCGTGCGTCGGCAGCACGCCGGCCGTCAGGTAGAGCATCAGCGGGTACGTCGCCGCGGTGACCAGCGTCGCCGCCGCACCGCCGAGGACTGCCGCGCGCACGCGCTTCTTCGGCCGCTCGGCGACGACGAGCCCTGCGGCCGATGCCTGGACGAGCAAGATGCTCGCGACGCCGACATCGAACGGGACGACGAGCGACACGACGAGCGCGGCGAGCGTACCGGTCGCGAGGCCGACGACTCGATCGAGCACGAGCGTCGGAACCATCGCGAACAGCGCGACGGGGACGACGAGGATCGACAGGCCGGTCGTCAGCATCACGGCCTTGACGACGATCGCGAGCACGATGATCAGGCCCAGGCTCGCGAGCTGGACGCGCAACAGGCGTCCCTGCGTCGAGCGCCGCACGTGATGCGTGAACAGCGCGCCGAGCACGAACAGGAGCAGGAAGAACGCGAGGTACGTGCCGCCGCCGTGCGGCATCGCGCGCTCGATCTCGAGGACGGCGACCGCGGTGTCGCGATCGGCGTGCTCGCCGCGCACGACCAGCACGCCGCCGCCGCGCGTGACACCGCTCGACGTCTGGTAGCCAGCGAACGGCGGCACGCGCACGGTGACCGGCGCGGGTTCGCCGCGCTGGATCTTCGCCGCCGACGCGAACCAGCGGTGCGCCGTGATCGACGGGACGACGAGCGTGGCGAAGCCGAGCGCGAGCACGAGGCCGAGCCACCACGTGACGCGCGGGCGCCGCGGGATGGTCTTCGCGAGCTCGGCCTTCGGCCCGCGCAGCGCATCGGACGTGGACGCAGGCGGTAGCGCGTCGAGGCGTTCGCGAGCAGCCGGCTTGTCCGATTCGCTCACGTCACACGCCGATGTCGAACTCGGCGCGCGTACGCGGCCCGTTGATCTTGGGGAACTGCATCTTGGTCATCACGCGCCAGATGCAGCCGTGCAGACCGCCGGACGATTGACCGTTGACCTTCACGCCTTTCACGCGGCCGCTCGGCCCGTCGATGATCATGCCGATGTTCGCCGAGCGCACGCCGTTCGCGCCGAGGCAGCTGCCGAGCTGGCCGCCGTAGCTCGAGTACACGGCGAAGACCTTGTCCATGCCGAGCGTCTCGGTCTCGTCACTGTCGTCGCTGAGATCGAGCGCGAGGTTGTCGTCGTAGCGACCCGCACCGCCGGCGCCTGCCGTGCCGCGGCTGCCGCCCGAGCGCTTCTTCGCGGGCGGCACCTTCGGCAGCGAGACGCTGACCTTCAGGTCCGCGCCCTCGAGCTTGGCGACGGCATTGACCTCCTTGGCCTTGTCGTCGCTGCGCACCGACTGGATGATGAAGTAGACCCCGGCGGCGGCGCCGAGCGCGCCGAGTCCGATCACGGCGTACAGCATCGCGCCGCGCTTCTTCTCCGCGGACTGAACCCTCACCTCGGCCTGCGCCCGGCGCTGATCGTCGAGGCGCGCCTTCGCGGCATCGACCATCGGACCGAGCAATGGGTGGCCGCCGACGTCGCTGCGCGCGCCGGTGTCCTTGTCCATGATGATGTTGCCGGCGACGATCTCGCCCTTCTCGATCTGCGCGACGACGTCGGCGAGCGAGAACGGACCGTAGTCCAGGCGGCCCTTGCTGATGAGCCACTTCTCCGTCGAGTCGGCGAGCGCGGCCTGGAGCGCGCGATCGACGACGAGGTTGCCGGAGACCGCGGGATTGCTCGTCGAGGCCGACAGCTCGGTCGCGAGGCTCTGCACCTGCGAGCCGAGCTCCGGTGCATGCTCGAGCTTCGGCACCGCCGAGGTCTCCATCGCGCCGCCCTTGCCGAGCGCCTCGCCGACGACCTCGCCGAGCACGTCGACGCGGCCGAAGCGCTTGTCGGCATCGCGGTGACACGCGCGCGCGACGAGCTCGTCGATCTGCGCGTTCATGCCGGACACGACCTCGCTCGGACGCGGACCACCGCGCTCGAGCGCGCTGCCGACGAGCGACTCGTAGAGCAGGGCGCCGACGCTGTAGACGTCGCCGACCGACGTCGGTTCGCCGCTCGCCTGGACCTCGGGCGCGATGCAGCTCTGCATCGGGATGATGCCGGCCTTCATCGCCGCGAGCGTGCCGGGACCGAGCGCGAGATCGGTGACGCGGATGCGGCCCTGGCGATTGACGACGACCGACTCCGACGCCAGCGCGCCGTGAACGACGTCGGCGAGCGCCGCGGTGACGCCGGTGATCAGATTGCCCGTGCCGCGCGCGCCGAGGCCGCTCGATCCGGCCTGCTTCTTCTTCAGAAGCATGTCGCGGACGAGCGAACCATCGACCTCCTCGGTCGCGATCCACAAGATGTCGCCGGTGAGGCCGGCGGCGAGTGTGCGAACGAGGTGCTTGTGCTCGGGTAGGACCGCTGCGGCGCGCGTCCCGGCGATCACCTGATCGCGGACCGCGGGATCGCCGGCGACAGCCGCCTTGATGACGTAGACCGTCGCGGGACCCTTCGGTCCGTTCGCGCGATACGCGTCTGCGATCCGAAGGGGCCAGAGCGGCTGGCCGAGCACGTAATCACCGAGCTGTGCGCCTGCTCGAAGCTGCGCGCTGCTCCCCGACGCTGTTCCAGGTTGCGCCGTCATCGGCGAGCGACCCCCATTGGCGAGCCGCTAGGATACGAGCCGGCGGCGACGAGCGTCAATCGGCCGAGCAGCCTGCCTGTTTCGCCCGTGCGCGTGCCGCCGCATTGCTACCCAGCTCGCGTAAGTACTTGCAACCGCGGTCGTGATCGCCCGACGCGATCAGGCCGTCCGCGAGGAGGAGCTTGGCGCGCGCGTTTCTCGGATCGAGCCGGAGCGCGGCATCCGCTCGGGTGATCTGACGAAGGCGATTCCCCGCCTTCTGGGCCGACTCGGCTTCGGCGAGCAGCTTGCCGACCTCGGGGTTCGTGCGCGGCCGGTGCACGACGCGCGCAGTCGGTTCCGGTTCGGGACCCTCCGTTGCAACAGTCGGTGAGGCGCCGCTTCCGGTCTCGGCGGCGGCATCGACCGGAGCCGGCGCGACCGTGGGCTTCGCCGCGATCGGGACGCTGCGGTGCTCGGTCTCCTTCGCGAGGACCGGTCCCTTCGCGCCGTGCTTGCTCCTGGCGACGATCACGACGGTGACGATCATGCCGACGACGGCAGCGCCGCCGATCGCGAGCCACATGCCGCGGCCCCTGGCCGCCACCGGCGCGGCGACACCGGTCTGCATCGTCTGTGCGAACGGCGACGCCGACGATGGCGGCATCAGCATCGCGTTGCCCGGGCGCTTCTCCGGGACCGGCGTCGCAAGGCCCGGGTTCCTCTGCGACGGCGGCGGCAGCGTCTGCTCGCTCGCGCGCGAGGTCGGGACCAGTGTCGTGTCGGTGGCGTTCGGATCAATGGCTTCGATGTACGTCGATGGCGACACGCGCAGGTGGCGCCCGCGCGCCGTCGATGCCGCGTCGAGATCCACCTCGATCCGGTCACCGCCGAGCGTCGGCTCGACGGACTCGAGCAAGCGGATCATGTCCTCGGCGCTCGCCGGTCGATCCTCGCGACGCTTCGCGAGGCACGTCTGCAGCGCGGCATCGAGCGCGGTGAACTTCGCGAGTGCGGGCAGGCCGTCGGCGAGGTGCGGCGGCGGCGTGCGCGCGTGCGCCGTCAGCCACTCGATCGGCGACTTCGCGTCGTACATGCCGCAGCCGGTGACCATCGCGAACATCGTCGCGGCGAGCGAGTAGAGGTCGCTGCGCGGATCGAGCGACTGCCCGCACGCCTGCTCGGGCGACATGAACTCCGGCGTGCCGAACACCATGCCCGTCTGCGTGAGCGCGAGCATCGATTTCGCCGAGCTCGCGGCGCCGTCCATCAGCTTCGCGACGCCGAAGTCGAGCACCTTCGCGAAATCGGGATCATCGCCGACGCGCATCAGGAGGATGTTGTCGGGCTTGATGTCGCGATGGATGAGGCCCTTCGTGTGCGCGGCGCCGAGCGCGCGTAGCGCTTGCTTCGCGATGTGGACGACGCGTGCCGGCGCGAACGGTCCGTCGACGTCGAGCTCGCGCTGCACGGTGCGGCCGTCGAGGTACTCGAGCACCATGTAGTAGTCGCGGTGCGGCGTGATCCCGAAGTCGAGGACCTTCACCGCGTGCTCGGAGTCGACCTTCATCGTCGATCGCGCCTCGCGCGCGAACCGCTGGAGTGCGACATCGTCGGAGGTGAGGTGAGGCTTCAGGAGCTTCACCGCGACCTTGCGGTCCATCGCCAGGTGATGTGCGCGATACACCGCACCCATCCCTCCTTCTCCCAGGAGGGCGTCGAGCCGATAGCGGTCGTCGAGGACGATGCCTACGAGACCTGCAGCGAAGCTCTCGTCACCGCTCATCCGAACGTGACTAGAATCGCATGCCGTTCTTCACGCGGAACGAGAACCAGTCCCAGGCGAGATACGCAGCCCCCGCAACGCCGATCACCGCGATCACCGGGGCACCGGCGATCGCTGCGACACCTGCGCCTGCGGCCGTCGCGGCAGCGATCGTCCCTTTGCGCTTGGCAACCACCTTATTGCGCTGGACCAGGGAGCTCACTTCTGGAGGCTGCACCATGGATTAGGGTCTGTCAAACGAGTGTGTCAGCGCGGCCACGACGAGCGCGTGCCTGGAGACACACGCGTAACGGCACCACTGAGTTGCCCTGGCGCAGCGTCTGCAAACTGGGGGTTGTCCTCGGGAGCATGATAAGAAGGAGCTAGATGTCGAATCGACCCGGTCAGCACGGCGCGATCCTTTTCGGTTTAGCGGGCAGCTTGCTCGTTGCCGCGGGAGGCCTCGTCGGTGGCTACTACGTGGTGGCGACGCGCAGTGAGGCCCGTGCGGCCACGCGCTCGCCCGTCGAGCAGAAGCTCGATCAGGTGAAGAGTGGCAAGCCCGCGCCGAGCACGAAGGCGCTCGACGAGATGCTCGCGAAGAAGGTCGACATCAAGACCGGCAGCGGCGGTACCGCGCAGCTGTCGTGGGCCGAGCTCGGCGTCGAGATCGATCAGGACGAGCTCTCGCGCGTCGGCTCTGTCGATCTCGCGGCGCTTGGCGCGAAGGGCTCGATCCCGGTGCGCCTCGATCGCGACAAGGGTGTGAAGGCGCTGCTCCAGCTGAAGGGGCAGTACGACAAGGGCGCGATCAACGCGTACCTCGATCTCGAGGAGCGCAAGATCTACGACGACTCGCCCGGCCAGGGCATCGACGTGTGGGCGTCGCTGCCGCGCATCGTCGCCGCCGCGCGCCAGAACGCGCCGTCGTTCGAGCTCGCATCGGTCGCGGTGCCGGCGAACGTGACGAAGGCCGGCCTCGGGATCGACGACATCTCGAACGTCCTTGGCCAGTACTCGACGAAGTTCTCGGTCTCCGACAAGGACCGCAACTTCAACCTCAAGCTCGCCGCGTCGAAGATCAACGGCGCAGTGCTCAAGCCGGGCGAGGAGTGGTCGTTCAACGGCAACGTCGGCGAGCGCTCGCAGGCGACCGGATACAAGGTCGCGCACGTGATCACCGCGGGCGAGATGGTCGACGGTCTCGCGGGTGGCACCTGCCAGATCTCGACGACCCTGTTCGGCGCGTCGTTCTTCGCCGGCCTCGACATCGTCAAGACGATCAACCACTCGCGCCCGAGCGTGTACACGCCGCTCGCCTTCGACGCGACGGTCGTGTGGCCGAACACCGACCTCGTGCTCAAGAACCCGTACGACTTCCCGGTCGCGGTGCTCTACCGCGTCGCGAACGGCGAGGCGCATGTCGAGATCCTCGGCAAGAAGCGCCCGTGGACGAAGGTCGAATTCGCGCGCGAGGTCCTCGAGGAGACGCCGTACGGCACCGAGGAGCGTCTCGACGAGGAGATGCCCGAGGGCCAGACGACGCTCGATCAGCAGGGCTTCAACGGCTACAAGATGAAGCGCTACCGCCGCTTCTATCAGGGCAAGAAGATGGTGCGCGAGCAGAAGTGGGTCGTGCAGTACAAGCCCGTGACCGAGTACGTCCGTCGCGGCACGAACCCCGATCCGAACACGCCGATGCCGAAGGAGAAGGATCTCCATCCGCTGAAGGCGCCGAAGCCCGAAGACTTCAACAAAGACAAAGTCATCCTGACGCAGTAGAGCCGGCGAACGCTGGCTGCCTGCGACTACGGCTTCGGTGCGCTTCCGCCGAGCGGGAGCACGCCGAGCACGATGAGGCTCGGATCGTTCGACGGCGACGCGCCCGTCGCGACCGCCTTGTCGCCGGCGGGATCCTTCGCGAC
>JABFXX010000059.1 GCA_013368795.1 Kofleriaceae bacterium | reverse complement strand
GTCTTGTCGCCGACATCGATCATCTTGCGCTCGTCGAGCGAGATCGATTGGGCGCCTGCGGGGAAGCCCGGTGTCGCGTGGACGAGGTCGCCCTTGGCACTGACCATCGCGAGCTCGAGGCCGGCCTTCTTGCCGGTGCTCGCGAGGCGCTCGCCGGTGAAGCGAAAGCCGACGACGACAGCGCCCGCGTCGGTGGGGCGCGCCGCGAGATACGTCGGCGCACGCGCATCACCGCAGCCGCGGCCGGACAGGCCCTCCCCTGCCTTGCCCGCGAGCGCGTCGGCGACGAGATGCAGCCCGGCAACGCCCTCGCCATCGCAGCCGACCGTCGCGACCACGGTGCCGTCCTGCTGGAGGAGCACGATGTCGGAGTCGGGGTAGAGCTTCAGGAATGCATCGGCCTCGGCGGCGCCTGCGGTGCGATCGCCGTCGCGGATCGCGCGCTGGATGTCCTGGTTGTCACCGAGGAGCGTCGCCGCGAGCTTCAGGATCGTGATGCGGTCGTCGAGGTCGCCGACGTACGCACGGCGTGCGCTGCGGACGCGGCTGGCAGCCTCGTCGAGGAGCTGCGTGCGCATCAGCCAGCCGAGCACGACCAGCATGATCAGCGTGACAACGACCGAGATGCTGGCGAGAGCGACCAGCTTTGCCCGCACCGTGCGCAGTCGCAACATTCATCGCGCAGGATAACGCAGGCGGCTCGCTGTCGTGGGCGACCGTGCTCTTGCGAGGAAAGCTGTACTGCGGATCACCGCAACGAACGCGCTCAAGGCAGTGCCGGGCGCCGCGTGATGAAGGCATCGACCCCTCCGGCCGACGTCCCGCCCGGTAGCGCGAATTGCGTGTTGCCGGCGAGGATGAAGTTACCGCCCGCATCGGTCGCGATCCCGGTTCCCGTGTCCTGACCGGTTGACCCGAACTGCTGCGTGGTCAGCTGCACGCCGTCGCCACCGAGCCGGAAGTACATGACGTCGTAATAGTCCGAGGGTGTGGCGATTCCGGTCCCGAGGATCGACCCATCGGGCGCCATGGTGATCGCGTAAACGACAGGAATGCTACCGCGCGACCCGTGAGAACATCGCCGCCATCTTACCGGTGACCGCGCGCGTGGTGCGCCGCAGGCGACCGTGTCGTACGAGGACATCTCACTCACGTTCCCGGTAGACGTGGCGCGATCGGATTTGGTGCGCTGCTCGTTCGTTCCCATCCTTCGGGCATGTCGAACGTTTGGTTCATCACTGGCAGCTCTCGTGGTCTCGGTCGCGCTCTCGTCGAGGCGGCCCTCGGTGCCGGTCATCGCGTCGCAGCGACGGCGCGCAAGCCCGCCGATCTCGACGACGTCGTGAAGCGCTATGGCGATCGCGTGAAGGCGATCGCGCTCGACGTCACCCGGCCCGATGACGCCGTGCGCGCTGTGAAAGACGCCGTCGACGCGTTTGGTCGCATCGATGTCGTCGTCAACAACGCGGGCTACGCGAACACCGACTCCGCCGAAGACTTCCCGCTCGACGATTTTCGCGCGCAGATCGACGCCAATTTCTACGGCGTTGTCCACGTGACCCGCGCGGTGCTGCCCGTGATGCGCAAGCAGCGAAGCGGGCGCATCTTCCAGATCAGCTCCATCGGCGGACGGCGCGGCGGCACGCCGGGCCTCAGTGCATACCAGGCCGCGAAGTTCGCGGTCGCCGGCTTCAGCGAAGTCGTGATGAACGAGGTCGCGCCACTTGGCATCCAGGTGACGATCGTCGAGCCGGGAGGATTCGCCACGGACTGGGCCGGCAGCTCGATGACCGTCCGTGCCGTCCAGCCCGACTACGAAGCCACCGTCGGTGCGACCAACAGGCGCCTCCGCGGCAATCCCGCCGCGTCGCGTGGCGTGCCCGCGAAAGCCGCCAAGGTGCTGCTCGAGGTCGCGGCGATGGAGAAGCAACCGCGCCGGCTTCTCCTCGGCAGCGACGCCTACGTGCTCGCCAGGGCGACCCTGCAGGAGATGGCGGCAAACGATGATGCGAATCGCGCGCTCAGCGCGAGCACCGATGCCGACGGGTTACCGGACTTCGCCGATACCGACGTCGGCAAGGCGATGCTGGCGATGAAGCGGCCGTGAGACTCACAGGCCGCACATGTCTGCGCGGCGATACGGAACCGTGGTCATCACGTACTGGCGCTGCGTCGTCCCGATCTGGGTCGGATAGTTCGTCGAGAACCCGGTGCAGCCAAAGATCCGGCTGGTGCTCGTGAACTCCTTCGTCTCGAGGATGACCGTGAACCGCGTCGCGTTGATCGTGACGGTCTCGGCAGTGTTGCCGTCGATAGCGGGCGAGCAGCAATGGCCGCCGAGATCGCCGTACTGCTTCGTCACGATCGCCATGGTGGTGTCGTCGTCGACCACCTTGAGCTTGGCGTACGAGCCGGAGTCCTCCGTGTGCTCGTTGGCGAAGATCTCGTACTGATTCTGCGAGCCGGCGAGCTGACGGAGCTGGATCGAGAGGAAGCTGCCGGTGCGGCGCTCGCAGGCGAGCGTGCTGTGGTCGGCGACCGAGACCGGGACGCGCGCGCGGGCGGGCGGCGCGTACACGGTCGTCGGAGCCGTCGCGGCGGCGTTGTTCCAGTACAGCCAGTACGCGGTCGTGGTCGCCCCCGGCGCGAGCTCGGACGCGAGCGCGAACACCACCTCGGTGTGCGTGTCGTTCCAGGTCTCCGCGAACCGCGGGACCTCCGTGTTCGTATTCGTACCCGCGTCGTATCGCACGACGCGCACGTCGTCACCATTCGCGAGGGAGCCGCCGCCCCCAGCCACCTGGGTCGCATGATCGAACACGACGCGGATCGGCGTTCCCGCGGGAACCGCGTCCGTCGTGTCGTTGGTGTACGTGAGCGCGACGCGCTTCAGGTATGCCGCGTCCCACCAGCTCGCTTCGGCGCACGTCGCGGCGCAAGTGCCATCGCCGTCGTCATCCTGGAAACCGGCCGCGCAGGTCTCGCAGTTCGCGCCACCATAACCGGCCGCACACGCGCACGCTGCGGTGCCGGTGACATCGCTGCACACGCCATTGGCACCGCAATCGAGACTCGCGGTCACGCAGTTCGCGGTGCAGGCGCCGTCACCGTCGTTATCCTGGTAGCCGTGGTCGCAAAGCGTACAGTCCGCGCCTGCCTGACTCGGCGTGCACGAACACGCCGCGGCGCCGCCGCTGTCATCACACGTGCCGGTGCCGCACGAGAGGCCTGCTGTCGCGCAATCCTGCAGACACACGCCGTCGCCGTCGTTGTCCTGGTAGCCCGTCGCGCACGTTCCGCACGACGCGCCGTCGTAGCCCATGTTGCACACGCACGCTGGGGTGCCCGAGCTATCGCTGCAGACACCGTGCGCGCCGCAGCTCAGTTCCGCAGTCGCGCACGTCTGAATGGGATTGCCATCGTCGCTGCAGGCCGCGCTCAAAGACAGAGCGGCTCCGGCCGCCAGGACAACGAATGTTGATCGCATACAGCGACGACGCTAACACCCGTCGAGCGAGCGCTCGGGTGCACGCACGGGTAGCAACGAGGTAGCGTCGTTTGCCTTTTCATCTCAGAGCTTCACAGTGGTGCAGCCGTTTGTTGCACCCCGAGCAACTCGCTGCCGTGACGGCCTACCGGACTCACCGACGTCGGCAAGGCGATGCTGGGGATGAAGCGGCATTGAGCGGCATCAAGACCGCGCGCGCGCGTCGCACGCTTGCGCGAGCCGCTTCGGCGTACCGAGCGTGCCGGTGATCCGGATCGAGTACATCCCGGAATGGTCGACGTTGGCACCGGTCGTCTGCAACACCGCCCACGTCTTGGGCCGGCGCTTGTCGAGGCCGGACGCGGGTGCGAACCGGATGCAGCCTTCGATCTTCGACGCGGCGAGGTCGTCCGCGAGCGCGATGTCCATCGAGATGTCGAGCTTCACGTCGGGGGACGCGAGCTCCCACGTTGTCAGCTTCGCGTGACCGCCGTCGACCGTGCCGCGGAGCGCGAGCGACTTGATGTCGAGGTGCCCGACGTCGAGCTTCTGCCCCGCGATCTCGAGCTGCGCGCTGTCGTCGCCGATCTGACAGTCCGTGCACTCGAACGCGAGCGTGCCCCGTGCACGCGAGAACAGCGTCCGGTCTGCGTGCCGCGGTGCCGAGAGGTCGATCGTCATGTGCGCCATGCCGCGCATCGGAAGCCCGGCGAGCCAGCGATCGAACGCCATCTCCTCGAGCGGCACCGCGCTGCGCTCGACGGAGATCCGCGCTTCGTCGGAGGTGGTCTTGACGACGTCCCCGATCTCGAACGCTCCTTCTCCTTTCTTCGGTTCAGTCGTGTGGCTGTCGCAGGCCGTCAGGATGAGCGTAAGGGCGAGGAGCGTGCGCATGCCCCGGCCGCGAATTCATGCCGCGTACCACCGAGCCCGCGCACGCGGTTCCGCGATGTTGCCCGCCGACGTTGCCAACGTGACAGCTCGCGCGGACGGGATCCGATGCCAACCTGGCGCGCTCTCCTCTTGGAATCTCGCCAAGGGATTGGCCGATGCGCTCGCTCGATCGGCATCCGCCGCCGATCTGGGGTATGAGCTGGACGTGATCGATCTCGACGCGTACTTCACGCGCATCGGCTACGCGGGCAGCACGGAGCCATCCCTGGCCACGCTGAACGCGATCTCCATGGCTCACGTCTGCGCGATTCCATTCGAGAACCTCGACGTCCTGCGCGGCGTGCCGATCGATCTCGACCCCGGCGCGCTCGAACAGAAGCTCGTCCACGCTCGGCGCGGCGGCTACTGCTTCGAGCAGAACACGCTCCTACTCGAGGTGCTCGGCCAGCTCGGCTTTCGCGCACAGCCCATCAGCGCCCGCGTTCGCTGGGGACGGACGCGCGACTACACGCCCGCGCGCACCCACCTGTTCGTGCGTGTCGAGCTCGCTGAGGGCTCGTTTCTCGCGGACGTCGGTGTTGGCTCGATGTCGCTCACGCGCGCGTTGCAGCTCGGCGAGGGCGAGCAGGCGACGCCACACGAGCCGCGCCGGATCATTCGCGAGAACGACAGGCTCTATCACCAGGCCCGGCTCGGCGACACGTGGCACGACGTCAACGAGTTCACGCTCGAGGAGATGCCGCTCATCGATCGCATCGTCGGGAACTGGTACACGAGCGCGCATCCGCAATCGCACTTTCGCAGCCGGCTGATCGCCGCGCGCGCGACGCCCGATGGCGGACGCATCACGCTGGCCGACCGCGACCTCACCCAGCGCGCACGCAACGGCGCGGCGACGGTCACGCGCATCGCCGATCACGCGGAGTTGCTTGCCGTGCTCGAGCGGCAGTTCGGCATCACGCTGCCCGCGGGTACGCAGCTCGCGTGGCCTGGACTCGACTGGACGGCGTGACAGCCGCTCAAAGCTCCAAGAGCCAACGTCTCGTTCGACACGACGGGCAACGTCGTCATGACGCATGCACGGCTCCGTGCTCGACAGCATGACGATTTCGCTCGCGATTACGCGCGGCTCTGCGGGCTCGCGCTCGTTGCGTACTACCGCTCCGGCTCGTCGTGCTCGCGCTCGGCGTCGGCGATCCCGTGCGCCCGCGCCGAAGCCGCCGTCAACGGTCACGGACGGCTTCGAACCAGTCGTCGTGCGCTTACTGGTTCGGGCACAGCTGGTGCGCTCCTCCCGCCTGATCAGGGAGGACGACCGATTGTTCACGTTCGTATTCGCCAGGCTCGAGCGACCGGGACAGAGTGAGCGCAAATGGCAGCAGAGAATCCGATGTCCAAGGTCTGGCTC
>JABFXX010000104.1 GCA_013368795.1 Kofleriaceae bacterium | reverse complement strand
CGGAATGTCGGTGCGCGCGATGATCTCGAACAGGACCCCCGCCGTGAACCTGGTGCCCTGCGTGAACGTGATCTCGCTGGCGTCCGACTTCTGCTCGATCGTCGCGCCGTCGTAGAGCGTGAGCGAGGTCGGTGCCGTGCCCGGCGTCATGCGAATGGTGAGGATGCCCGGGTTGGCTGCGTACGAATCGACACCGGGCAGCGTCGTCGGTGCGAGCGTGTCGATCGTGTCGCGCACCATCGGCACGATCGCGCCCGCTGCCATGTAGAGCGGCAGCGTGTCGAGCGGCGCGTCGACGGACTGCGTGGTGCCGCCGTCGTGGACGTCGCCTGTCCACCAATCGATCCACGTGCCCGGCGGGAAGGTGACCTCGCGCGAGGTTGCGCCCGCCGTGATGACCGGCGCGACGAGCAGGAAGTCACCGAACATGTACTGGTCGGCGGGGTGCTGGTCGAGTGCTGGGAACGCGAGACCGAACGGACGCACGAGCGGACGGCCCGTGTTGGCCATGTCGAACGCGTAGGACCACGCGTACGGGAACAGGCGCATGTGGAGACGCGCGTAGCGGCGATAGATGTCGAGCGAGGCGGTCGTGCGGCCGTTCTCGGGCGTGAACTCCCACGGCATCTGGCTCGATGAATCGCCGACCTGCATCGCCGACCAGACGGTGTTGGCCTCGACCCAGCGCAGCCACGTCTCGTTGTTGGGAGGGGAGGAGCGATAGCCACCGGTGTCGGACGCGTAGAACGGGAAGCCCGAGGCAGAGAGGCCGATACCGAACGAGAGGGCGGTCGGGAGGCCACCGACCGACGTGGTCGAGGAGCCCGGGCGTGGGTCACCGAAGCGTGAGAGGTCGGCCTGGAGGTCGCCCGGCCAGACGATCATGCCGCGAACCTGGTCGCCCCACCGGCCGGTGCGCGTGAGCAGGAAGCCACCGGACTCGTCGAGGAGCTCGCGATGGATGCGGTGATAGAGCATCGTGTAGCCGTAGTGCATCGTCCGCTCGTCGGACCCATCTGCGAACAGCCACGGGACGCGCTGGCCCGAGACGCCCAGGACGACGTCTTCAGCGTAGTCGAGCTTGAAGCCCTCGACCCCGTAGCCGCCGGAGGCCAGCGGCAGCGTGTACTTGCTGAGATTGGACTTCCACCACGCGTAGGCGTCGGGATTGGTGAAGTCGATCGGCTTGCCCCACTGGTTGACGAGGATGCCGGTGGAGGGAGGGAAGAAGTTGTGGGACGTCGCGTACGCGTTCTGCTCGGGGGCCTGGTCCTGATCGTTGTCGGCGGCTGCGGCGTACGGGGCTTGCCAGATCGCGTAGCGCAGGCCTGCGTCATGGAGGGTTTGGAGCATCGTCGCCGGCGCGGGGAACTTGGTCGCGTCCCAGTCGAACGTGTTGACGCCCGTCGCGTACGGACGATCGAACCAGATGCCACTGGTCGCGAGATCGAGCGTGCGGATCTGCGTGATGTCGTCGAGGACCTGCGCCTGGTCGCGATGATCGTCACGCCACAGGAGCGGGCCATAGGCCCAGACCGCGGGCAGGCCCGGATAGCCGGCGACATCGTAGTAGGGCTTGAGCACGTCGAGCGGCTTGTCCGCGGAGAAGAGATGGACGCGCAGTCCCTTGGCACTTGCTTCTGCGGTCCCGAACGTGACGTCGAGCAGAGCCGGATCGGTCTTCGCGAGATCGAACACGCCCGGCCGATCGGACGCGACGAAGAGGCCCCAGCCACGCGTGCCGATCACGAGCGGGACGGGAACGTGGTTCTCGTTGTTGGAGGACTCGATCGTCGTGTCGACCTCGAGCTGCGCCGGGCGAATCTTGCCGCGATGCTCGACACCATCGCCCCACTCGCCGAGGCCATAGAAGCGATCTGCGTCGTCGACGTTTGCGGCGAGACGCAGGTATGCGGCCTGCGGGAGCTTGGTCGCGAACGTCAGCGCGAACCCACCGTCGGTCGATGGCGTGATGCGCAGCGTGCCATCGCCGAGATCGAACGTCGCGGCCTGCGTGTCGGAGGAGAGCACGCGCAGCGACGCGCCGCGATGCCACACGAGATCGTCGGGCGGTGACTGGACGAGCAGCCAGTACGGATCGAACGACGCACCGCTGTCGAGATCATCGACCGTGCCGATCTGGAAGTTCTCCGCGTGCAGCGTCAGCAGGGGCTGGGCGTTGCGCGTGAAGACGAGCGTGTCGCCGTCGACGGTGAGCTCGGCGGCGCCCGACGCGAGCGGCACGAACGGCGGCGCCGCGTTGTCGCCGCAGGCGGCACACAGCGCGAGCAACGCGACGAGCCGCATGGCTAGCCGCGCTTTCGCCCGAAGAACGACGGCAGACGGTGACGGAGGCCGCGCAGCTTCTCGAGTGCGGAGACCGAGGTGCCCGCGGGCGGCGTCTCGACGCGCGGCGCGAGCTCGATGCGCGGCGTGTCGTCGGCGACGATCTGCGCGACCGGCGTCGCGCTCGACGGATCGCCCGTGCGCGGGCCGAGGCCCATGCCCTGACGTGCGTCGGCGACGGACTTGGAGAGCACGGTGTGGAGGTCCTTGCGCAGCTGGACCTTCTTGAGCGTCGTGCCGATCTGCCGCGCCATCTCGCGCGCGGACGGGAACCGCTGATCCGCGTTGGAGCTGAGCGCGCGCTGGATGATCTGCACGAACGGCTGCGGCACGTCGGGACGCATCGGGCGCAGCGGCGGCACGATGCAGTCGCGCAGCCGCGTGTAGACCTCGTAGTCAGTCGCGCCGTCGAACAGCTTGCGACCGACGAGCGCCTCCCAGAGCACGGAGCCACACGCGAACTGATCCGACGCGGGCAGTGGGCGCTGTCCCGCGACGATCTCCGGCGCGAGATAGCTCATCTTGCCTTTGACGATGCCGGGCTCGGTCGTCTCCTGCGCGCGATCGTTTGCGAGGCCGAGCCCGAAGTCGATCAGCTTCACCATGCCGCGATTGGTGAGCAGCACGTTGTGCGGAGACACATCGCGATGGACGACGGGCATCGGCTCACCGTCGGGTCCGGTGCGCTCGTGCGCCGCTGCGAGTCCGCGAAGAATTCCGACGGCGACGGCTGCGACAAGCTCCCAGCGAGTCTGCTCGCCTTTGCCAACGTGCCACCGAATCCAGGTGCCGAGATCGACTCCGTCGATCCACTCGAGCACCATGTAGTAATTGCCACGATCGTGCACGAAGTCGTGCACCTCGGCGACGTTCGGAGAACGAAGCATCGAGCCAAGTCGTGCTTCTTCCACGAACATTGCGACGTACGGCGGCTGCGCTGCGAGATTCTGGTGCATCTGTTTGATCGCGACGTCGCGAACAAATCCCCAATCTCCTCGTACACGCCCGCGCCAGACATCAGCCATGCCGCCGCGCCCGGCTACTTCGATGAGCTCGTATCGTCCTCCGACGATCAGCCCTGGGCGTGGCTCCTCAGCCATGGAATGAGCATCTTCGCATATCGACGGGAAACAATCCGCGTCTGCGACGTCGAATGGTACTCTCGGCGACCATGGAACCTAGCCCCGGGCTCGTGCGGTTTGGCGAGGTCGTGACCAAGGACGACTTCTCGCTGGATCATGCGGCACTCATGATCGGTGCCTGGGACTACCCGGAACGGGATCTCGAGGCCTATCGCGCTATGCTCGATTCGATCGCCGACAAGGCGGCGTCCGACGTGTCGCGCGCACCGAACGGTATCGGTCGCGCGCGCGCGATCAGCGACCACCTGTTCGATCGGCTCGGCTTCGCCGCGAACAAGGACGACTACTACGATCCGCGCAACAGCTTCCTGTGCGAGGTGATCGATCGCCGGACCGGAATCCCGATCTCGCTGTCAGTGCTGTATCTCGAGATCGCGAGACGCGTCGGCGTGCTCGCGCAGGGCGTGAACTTCCCCGGTCACTTCCTCGTACGCGTCGCGATCGAGGATGCGTGGCTGTTCCTCGATCCGTACTCGCGCGGCCAGCAGCTGACGCCTGCGGATCTCGAGGAGCTGCTCCGCAAGACGACGACGCCGAACGCCGTACTCGAGCCGAGCGTGATCGCGGCTGCGAGCAAACGTCAGATCGTCGCTCGAATGCTCGTCAACCTCGCGGGCATCTACGGACGCAACGGTGACCTGCCCCGCTCTCTCGACGTCCTCGAACGGCTCGCGATCCTCGAGCCGAGCAATCCGCGCATCGCTCGCGATCTCGCATCGCTTCGCGAGCGCGTCGATGGCCTGAATTAGCGCTCCACGCGGCGATTCGCCGTATAGTGAGCCCGATGTCAGCCGGCCCATCGGGCAAACCGGGTAAGCACGAGCCCTTCTCGGCAGACTCGGTCTCCCGACAGCTCGATTACTGCACGTACTGCCCGAAGATGTGCCGACACTCGTGTCCGGTCTCGACGGCGAGCGGTCGCGAGACCTATATCCCGCAGGTCAAGATGGATCGCCTGAACCAGCTGCGTCTCGGACGCAGCCAGTTCACGACGGAGTCGACCGATCCGCTGTGGGCGTGCACGGGCTGCCGCCATTGCACGATGTACTGCGACCACGGCAACGAGCCGGGCCTCGTCCTGTTCGCGGGCCGCGCCGCCGCCGTCGATCACGGCGTGCCGCATCCGGCGCTCGTCGGCTACAGCGAACGATTCCGCGCGCGCGAGCAACGGCTATCGGCGCAGCTCGCGACGGGGTTCAAAGAGCACATGGCCACCGAGGGCGACATCGGGTACTGGCCCGGCTGCGACGCGATCGACAAGGGCGCTGCAGACATCGCCGCGGCGATGGCGCTGTTCGAGCGCGTCGGTCTCGACAGCGTCAAGATCGTCGAGGCGCCGCAGGCCTGCGCCGGTTATCCGCTGCTCGCGGCCGGTCACACGGATCTGTTCCGCTGGCACGCCGGCCGCGTCGCCGCCTCGCTGCGCGGCTTCCGCAAGGTCGCGATCAACTGCTCGGCGTGCCTCTACGCGATCCGCTCGCAGTACGCCGCCGAGGGCGTCAGCGTGCGCACCGAGGTCGTGTCACTCGCCGACGTGCTCGCGCCCGCCGCGAACAACCTCGCCTGCTCGCTCAACCGCCGCACGGTCTACTACCACGACCCCTGCTACCACGCGCGCTACAACAACGTCGTCGAGGCGCCGCGCCGCGCGCTCGGAGGTCTCGCCGAGGTGCGCGAGCTGTCCTGGGCGAAGGCAGACACCGAGTGCTGCGGCGGCGGAGGCCTGCTGCCGAAGACGATGCCGCTCGTCGCCGATCAGATGGCGAAGCGCCGGCTCGCCGAGGTCCAGGCGACCGGCGGCGGCATGGTCGTCACCTCGTGCGCGACCTGCACGTTCATGCTGAAGCGCAACGCGCCGCCGTCCGTCGAGGTCGCGAACCTCGCGACGGCGATGGCGCAGCTCTCGGAGACGCCATTCACGGCGCCGCCGAGCTCGCCGCTCGACGACGAGATCTAAGCCGATCTAAGCCTGGATGCGAACGCTCATGCCGACGCGCAAGAGGCCCGGCACGAGCACGCGGCAGTACCAGCGCATCTGACCCGGCACGTTCAGCCGGTTGAACTTGCGGCCCGCGAACGACGCCGCGATCTGCTTGCAGGGGTCCGCTTCCTTCGTCAGCTCGACGACGACCTCGTCGCCGAGCGCGAGGCGCGTCCCCGCATGGAGCGCCGCCCAATCGAGGCCCTCGATCGTCACGTTCTCGCCCGTCGAGCCCGGCGTGATCGGATGGCCCTCCGCCCGCAGGGCCTCGATCACCTCGCGCGAGAACAGACACAGCGCCCGGTCGGGGCCGCCGTGATGCTTCGTGTGAATCTGCCGATCGCCCTCGAGCCCGAGCTTGCCCGCATGTGCCTCGCTGATCGCGAGCTTGGGGACTCCGCCGTCGGAACGCGCGAGCTGGACGATTCGACCCATATCACTCGCGCGACTTCGGCTCGCGCTCGGCGTCTGCGTACCACGCCCTGAACGCCGGGAGCTGCGCGATCGCGTCGACGTACGCGCGGCACTGCGCGTCCATGTCGACTCCGTACGTCGTGAACCGCGTCGTCACAGGCGCGAACATCGCGTCGGCGATCGTGAACTTGCCGAACAGGAATGGCCCGCCGCTCGCGTCGAGCGCCTCGCGCCAGATCTGCTGCACGCGCCGCGCGTCGGCGAGTGCCTCGGCCGTGTGACCGACGCCCGGCTTCTTCGACAGGATGTCCATCGGCATCGCGCCGCGCAGCGATGCGAAGCTCGAGTGCATCTCGCACGAGATCGCGCGCGCCTTCGCCCTCGCGACGCGGTCATCGGGCCACAGGCCCGCCGTCGGATAGAGCTCTGCGACATACTCGCAGATCGCGAGCGAGTCCCAGATGACGAGCCTGTCATCGTGGAGCACTGGCACCTTGCCCGCCGGGTTGACGTCGCCGATCTTCGCCTTCGTGTCGGGCTGATCGAGGAGGATCGTCTTGCACTCGAAATCCGCGCCGGCCTGGGCCAGCGCGAGATACGGGCGGAGTGACCAGGACGAGTACCGCTTGCTACCGACGTAGAGCGTGAGTGCCATGGCGGCGACTCTAGCGCGTGAGCACCCGTCGATGCGCGCAGGTCCCCAGACCGCGCGGCGGTACAGCGCTCCCGCTAGTCCGAGCTGTCGTCGGTCGGAACCACAGACTCTGTCGGCGCGTCCGGCGTCACCACCGCACGAACCGCCTGATCCCACGCAATCTCGGGGCCCTTTGTCGTGCGCGTCTGCTCGCTGCGAGCGAGCCGGCGCGCTTCTTTGGCCTTTGCTCGATCCTTGAGCTCCATCTCCCGCTGACGCTTTGCAAAGGTCCCTCGCTGATTTGACATGCTTCTCCGGTTCGAACGTGGACGGGTAGGTTAGCCGACAAACCCCATTCACGCTCGCAACTACCTACACGGGATCGACGCAATACCGAAAATCAAGTACATCGGGCTTCAGAGATCAGCCGATTCCAGCGGGCCGATCTCGGTGAGCAGCGCACGTGCAGACGGATGTGCGGGATCGACCGCGAGCACCTGCTGTGCGCGCTCTCTCGCCTTCGCGGAGCGGCCAAGGCGGTGCTCGCAGAACGCCAAGTTGATCACGGTGCTGATGTCGGCTCCGTGGTGAGCAAGAGAACGCTGGAAGTACCGCTCGGCATCCTGCCAGCACCGCATCCTAGCGAGCAGGACACCGATTCCGAACGCGAGGTCCCCTCCCTCGCCGATCGGTAGGTAGGCGTCCCAGACGCGAGCCAGCGCATCGCACAGCACGTCGCGGTCCGCGTCTCGCGCGGTCGTGGCGAGCTCGGTCAGCCGTGGCAAGCACGTTGCGAGCACCTTCGGATCCCATTCACTCGCTCGTATGAACGCCACGAGCTCGCCGATCTGCCAGGTGTAGTGCTCTTCTGCGAACGCGCTCTTCCACGCGTAGAAGCGATCCGGACCGGTCAGGTCGATCGCCGCCTTGAAGGCCGCGCGCGTTGCCGCGATCTCCGTCCCCGGAAGGACATACGCGCAGATCTGGATCGACTCGCCCGGTGCCGCCAGCATCTCGCCGCCGAGCGCGCGCACACCTTCGCCGATCGCGTGGAGGTTGACCGGCATCGAGAAGCTACCGTGGAGCGTCATCGAGGGCTCGCCCCGATCGGCGATCGAATCCAGCGTCGTGGGTCCGTTATCGGCCACGAGCATCAGCATTCGCCCGGACGTCAGCTCCGCGAGGCGGTGCACGCAGCGCAGCGCAGCGGATGGCATCGTCACGACGCCGCTCGCGAGCGTGCGCCGATAGCTCTCGAGCACGCCGTCGAGGAACGGCTCACCATACGGAGCCTGGCATTCCGGACCCCGCTCGTACGCGAGGGTCACGTGTTCGAGCAGCGCTGGGTCGTCGAGCTGCATCGATGGGATCGTGGTGGTCACGAGGGCTTCGCGTAGGACGCCGTCTTCGACGTAGAAGCAGTCCTGAGGCACGCTGTCGAACGCGTAGTTCGCCACGACGATCGTCGGATTGGGTCCGAGCCGATCGAGCTCGCGGTCGCACTCTATATCGAAGCGCGCGAGCTCGATCTGGCCCTCATCGATCAGGTGCCGCAGCGACGGATGCCGGCGCCATTCTGCAAGCCGCTCGGCGTGAAAATCCGTGAGTACGTAACGAACCTTCGGTCCGTCCGTCCCGACGGCGCGGTGCCACGCGCCCACGAAGTGGTAGGCGAGCCGCCCTGTACCGGCTCCGAGCTCGACGACGTCGATCGGGTGCGCGGGATCGATGCCGAGGTCGCGCACGAAGGCGACCGCCACCCGAACATAGCGATCCGCGAGCAGCGGCGTGTTCGTGATGTAGTGCGGTACCGTGTTGCTGCCCCACGCCGCGATTCCGGCGCGCTCGAAGTAGCGACGCTGGAGCTTCCAGATGACCGAGCGGGACAACCGCTGCCCTCGCTCGATCATGAATCACCCCTTCGGGAACATCGCCTTGAATATCGCGGCGTAATAGTCGTACTCGAATTTGGTGAGCGTCGAAATTTGAAGGGCGGGAACGCTGAACTCTGCAAGGACCTTGTTCTTGTGCTCGGCCTTGAGATGAAGGTTCACTGCCACCCAGGTCTTCTCCCATAGCTGTGCGGTCACGGTGTAGATCACGGGGTCGAACGGAGTCGCATTCTCCTTGGCGTAAGCGACGACTTTCTGTTCGAACGGGATCATCAGGGTATTCGAATCCACCGTACCGGCGACGAGGTTCCCCTCCTCGTTGTTGCCGCCGATGCTGGCAGCGATTAGGTGCAACCACTCCCACGAGTGCTTATCCGCATCCTGGAGCTTGGCCATCTGGGCGTACTGGCATGCGTTGAGTCCCCCCATCGCGGCGTCGCGCCCCGGTGTCTCCTTGCCGCGCTTGCAGGCTCCGCCGATCTCGAACCTGCGTACCCAGGGATCCTTGGTCGGCCGCTTGAATTCGACCTTCTTGTCAGCCTTCAGCTCCGCCGCGTTCTCACGCGGCCCTCGGATCTCCTTCGACGGTTTGCCGTAGGCCAGCGTCTTCAACCCGTCCTGCTGCTGTTCGAAGATGAGCTTCCATGCGTCCGGATCGGTATCCTTCGCCTGCCCGCCATGAGATTGCGCGATGCTATTCCCGAAGGTGGCTAGAACGGTGGACTGGTTCGCCGCCGCCGCAACGTGGAGTCCACTGTTGGACGCAGCGGCGAGCACCTCCGGGATATCGCTCAGCACCACACCGTGCATATCCGTGCCGCGTGAGCGCACGTTGAACGTCGCCTTCGTCTCGGATTCGAGTTTTGCTCGTTGCTTCTTCGCGCGAGCGAGCAGCGCCCCCTTCGTCTCTCCGTCGTAGTCGATCTTGTAATAGATCAACGCGCTGCCCTCGAGCTGACTGATCAGCGCCTTCACCTCCTCCAGGGTGAGCTGCTCGAGAGGCTGACCGACGCGGCGGTCCGGCGGCTTGATCTTCGTGACCAGCTGCAGCGCAGGTTGCGCCGCTGCCCCGCCGCCGGTGCCAGCGATGGCGTCGAGCAAGCTTTCGGCGGACTCGCCCGCGACGACTCGATCTGCGACGGCATCGGCGTGGCGCTCGTACGCGTCTCCCTCGGAGCCGACTCCACCCGCCAGTTGCACGCCGGCCTTCTGCTGGACGATGTGAGCCGCCTCGTGCGCGGCGGTGTGCAGGCTCGGAGCGCCGCCGAACGCGACCCGATCTCCGAACGCGAATGCCTCTGCTCCAAGCGCATCCGTCGCCTCGCCCGCCGTCCCGTCCTGCGCCGCTCGGACATGGGACACGTCGTGGCGTCCAAACGACCGTTGAATCTTGTCGAGGTGAGGTAAGGGTGCATTTGCATCCGCGCTCCCCTCCGCGGCGATCCGACGGGCCTCCCCGTCTTCGCTGCCGGCTGGTTCCTTCTGTTCCGTGATGAACCGGCCGAAGCCGCTCCTGCCCTTGTACGGGCCGTTGCGACCACCCTGATCGATCCGTTCGATCAGCGTGTTCTTACCCGGTGTGGACGAGTCAGCGGGCGCGTGATGTGGCCCGGCTGCGCCGCCCTCGGGCCGTCTGCCGTGCTCTTTGCCGTCACCATGCCCCACGACGCCCCCTTTCAACCAAGATATCGCGGTCGCCCCCGGCGCGACAAGACCTGACAAGAAGGTGACAGCTAATACGGCCGGCGCGTGCGCGCATCCCGCGAAACTCGCTACAACCTGACCGATGCAGCCCATCCCGGTGCAGCGCCTCCACAACCAGCACCTGGCCGGTCAACGTGTCGGCGTCGTCGAGGTGGTCGCAGCACTCGGCGCGATGCAGGCGCAGGACTACGCGGGCGGCGTGTGGGCGGTCGGCCTCCGCGCGAAAACGGCGACGGAGGCGGCCGTCGAAGCCGCGCTCGCCGACGGCGAGATCCTGCGCACGCACCCGATGCGCGGCACGCATCACTTCGTCGCGAAGGACGACATGCGCTGGATGATCGGGCTGTTCGGCCAGCTGATGATCAAGCGCATCGCGCGGCGCAACCGCGAGCTCGACCTCGACGACAAGCAGCTCGCGAAGGCGCTCGACGTGATCGCGCGCGCGTGCGAAGGCGGTAACCACCTCGACCGCGCGGGGGTTGCGGCGGCGCTGACGCGCGCGAAGATCTCGCCGGAGGGCCAGCGGATCGCGCACATCATCTATCGCGCCGAGCTCGAGGGCCTCGTGTGCAGCGGCCGGCGCAAGGGCAAGCAGGTCACGATCGCGCTGTTCGACGAGCGCGTGCCGAAGAGCAAACCGCGCACGCGCGAGGAGTCGCTCGCCGATCTCGCGCGCCGCTACTTCACGACGCGAGGTCCCGCGAGCGAGCGCGACTTTTCGTGGTGGTGCCAGCTGCCCGCCGCGGACGTGCGCGAGGCGATCGCGCTCGCCGGCGACGACCTCATCGCCGAGACGATCGACGGCACGAAGCTGCTGCGCGGCGCGAAGACGACCAAGGCCGCGAAGGGGCCGCGCGCGTACCTGTTGCCGCCGTTCGACGAGTACACGGTCGCGTACGCGGATCGCTCGCACGTCGGCGCGCCACCCGCCACCGCGACGACATTCAACGAGCGCACGATGCTCGGCCCGAACCTCGTGCTCGACGGTCAGGTCATCGGCAGCTGGAAGCGAACCGCCGGCAAGAAGAAGGTCACGATCGAGCTGTCGCCGTGGCAGAAGGTCGCCACGAAGGACCGCGGCGCCCTCGAGGAAGCTGCCGTGCGCTACGCCGCGTTCCTCGGACTCGAGCCCGACGTCCGGATCTAGGACTCTTTCCAGCCGCCGCCGAGCGAGCGGTAGAGGTCGGCGAGGTTCTGCAGCCGCGCCACGCGGACTTCGACCAGCTGCGTCTGCGCCTGGTAGAGGTCCTGCTGCGCGACGAGCACGACGATGTAGCTCTCGATGCCGCCGCGATAGCGCTGCTCGGAGATCTCGTAGCGCTTCTGCAGCGCCGTCACGCGCTCGGTCTGCGCCTGCAGCTGCTCGTCGAGATAGCCGCGTGCGACGAGCGCGTCGGCGACCTCGCGGAACGCGTTCTGGATCGTCTGCTCGTAACGCGCGACCTGGATGTTCTTGCGAACCTTCGCGACGTCGAGGGTTGCCGAGTTGCGGCCGCCGGTGAACAGCGGGACCGTGATCGACGGGATGAACGACCACGCCGCGGCGCCGCCGGTGATCAGCGAGCCGAGCGCGGTGCTCGCGAGGCCCGCGAAGCCGGTCAGCGAGATCGTCGGGAAGAACGCGGCGCGCGCGGCACCGATGTTGGCGTTCGCGGCGATCAGCGCGTGCTCGGCCGCGGCGACATCGGGACGGCGCAGCAGCACCTCCGACGGCACGCCCGCGCCGAGCTCTGCGATCATCTGCTGCGACTCGAGCGGCTGGCCCGCCGGCAGGTTCTGCGGCATCGGCTGACCGATCAGGACCGCGAGCGCGTTCTCGGACTGCAGGTGCAGGCGCGTCAGGCGCGCGACCTCGGCCTTCGCCGCGGCGACCTGCCCTTCCGACGTGCGCACGTCGAGCTCGGAGCGCGTGCCGGCCTCGAGCTGGCGCGACGTCAGATCGTACGCGCCCTTCACCGCCTCGAGCGTCTGCTGCGCGATCGCGAGCTCCTCCTCGTAGGCGCACAGGCGCAGGTACTGGCTGACGACCTCGCCGACGAGCGCGAGGTGCGCCGCGCGGTGCGTCTCCTTGGCCGCGAGGTACTGCTCGAGCGCGGCCTTCGACGAGCTGCGGACCCGGCCGAACAGGTCGAGCTCCCACGACGCGCTGCCGCCGATGCGATAGAGCTGGCCCGGCTGCGTCGCGGTCTCGCGCTGGAACGTCGCGCTACCCGTCGCGCCGACCTGGGGGAACAGGTCCGAGCGCACGATCTGGTACTGCGCGCGCACCTCCTCGACCTGCAGGGCCGCGACGCGCAGATCGCGATTGTTCGCGAGCGCGAGCTTGATCAGTCCCTGCAGGCGGGCATCGCCGAACATCGAGCGCCAGCCCTGGTCGGCCGCGGCGAGCGCGCCCGGCGGTCCGCTCGACGGAAACTGGTTCGCGACCGGCGCGGCGGGCCGCTCGTACTTGGGAATGAACGAGCACGCCGACAGCGCGAGCGCGGAGATGACAGCAGCAAGCTTATGCATGAGGTCCTGCAGCAACCGCCTCGGGCTTTGCCTTGCCGTGGCGGACGATCAACACGAAGAACACCGGGACGAGCAGCACGCCGAGGAACGTCGCCGCGAGCACGCCGCCGATGACGGCAATACCGATCGCGTTCTGCGCACCGGCGCCGGCGCCGGCCGCGATCGCGAGCGGCAACACGCCGAGCACGAACGCGAGCGACGTCATCAGGATCGGCCGCAGACGCATGCGCGATGCCTCGAGCGCCGCCTCGACCGGCGTCTTGCCCTGGGTGACGAGGTCCTTCGCGAACTCGACGATGAGGATCGCGTTCTTGGCGGCCAGACCGATCGTCGCGAGGAGACCGACCTGGAAGTAAACGTCGTTCGATTGCTTGCCGAGCAGCGTTGCGCCGACGGCGCCGAGCACGCCGAGCGGCACGACGAGCATGACCGACACCGGAATCGACCAGCTCTCGTAGAGCGCGGCGAGGCAGAGGAACACGACGAGCAGCGACAGCGCGTAGAGGATCGGCGCGTTCGCACCCGAGGTTTGCTCCTCGTACGCGAGGCCGTACCACTGGTGGCCGATGCCCGAGGGCATCTGCTTCATCAGCTGCTCCATCGCCTCGAGCGCCTCACCGGAGCTGTGGCCCGGCGCGGGCTCGCCCTGGATCGCGATCGTCGGGAAGCCGTTGAAGCGATCGAGCTTCGGCGGGCCATAAGTCCAGCGGCCGGTCGCGAACGCCGAGAACGGCACCATCTCGCCGGCCTTGTTGCGAACGTACCAGCGACCGAGATCGTCGGGCTGCATGCGGAAGGGCGCGTCGGCCTGCATGTACACGCGCTTGGTGCGGCCGTTATCGAGGAAGTCGTTGATGTACGAACCACCCCACGTCGACGACAAGGTCTGGTTGACCTCGTTGATCGTCAGGCCGAGCGCGGACGCCTTCTCCTGGTCGACGTCGATCTTGTATTCGGGTCGATCCTCGAGGCCGCCCTGGCGCACCTTCGCGAGCGCCGGGTGCTTCGCCGCGAGCTGGAGCAGCTGATCGCGCGCGGCGATCAGCGCGGCGTGACCGAGACCTGCGCGGTCCTGCAGCTGCATCTGGAAGCCGGCGACGTTGCCGAGCTCGGAGATTGCCGGCGGCGCCGCGGTGAACACGATCGCGTCCTTGTATTGCGAGAACGCGCGCGTCGTGCGCTGCGCGACCGCGCTTGCCTTGAGGCGCGGCGACTTGCGCTCGTCCCAGTGGCGGAGCTTGACGAACGCGGTGCCCGAGTTCTGGCCGCGGCCACCGAAGCCGAAGCCGGTGATCGACATCACCGCCTCGACCGAGTCCTTCTCCTCGGTCAGGAGGTAGTTGGTCACGCGCTCCATCACCGCGCGCGTCTGCTCCTGCGTCGCGCCCGGCGGCAACAGCGCCTGCACGCTCAGCTGGCCCTGATCCTCCTCGGGGAGGAAGCCCTTCGGCATGCGCGTGAACAGGAGCGCGAGCAGCACACCGAGGCCGGCGTAGACGATCATCGCCGGCCAGCGATGGCGGAGGAGCCCGCCGACCGCCTTGTGATAGCCGTTCTGCGTCTTGTCGTAGCCGCTGTTGAACAGGCCAAACAGGCCGCGGCGCTTGCCGTGGTGCTTCACGGGCTTGAGGATCGTCGCGCAGAGCGCGGGCGTGAACGTCAGCGCGACGATCACCGACAGCGCCATCGCCGACACGAGCGTGATCGAGAACTGGCGATAGATGACGCCGACCGAGCCGCCAAAGAACGCCATCGGTAGGAACACCGCCGACAGCACCATCGCGATACCGACGAGCGCGCCGGTGATCTGCTGCATCGATTTGCGCGTCGCCTCTTTCGCCGACAGGCCCTCCTCGCTCATCACGCGCTCGACGTTCTCGACGACGACGATCGCATCGTCGACGAGTAGACCGATCGCGAGCACGAGGCCGAACATCGTCAGCGTGTTGATGCTGTAGCCGAACGCCGAGAGCACGCCGAACGTGCCGAGCAAGACGACGGGCACCGCGAGCGTCGGGATGAGCGTCGCGCGCACGTTCTGGAGGAACAGCAGCATGACGAGGAACACGAGCACGATCGCCTCGATCAGGGTCTTCACGACCTCCTCGATCGAGATCTGCACGAACGGCGTCGAGTCGATCGGATAGACCGCCTCGAGGCCCGGCGGGAACGTCGCCGACAGCTCGGTCAGGCGCTCGCGCACCGCCGCGGCCGTGTCGAGTGCGTTCGCACCCGCGGCCAGCTTGATACCCATGCCCGACGTCGGCTTGCCGTTGTAGTAGCTCTCGACTTCCGAGCTCTCGCCCGACAGCTCGACGCGCGCGATGTCGCGGAGCCGCACCTGCGAGCCGTTCGCGTTGACGCGCAACAGGATGTTCTCGAACTCCGCAGGCGTCTGGAGGCGGGTCTGCGCGGTGATCGTCGCGTTGAGCTGCTGGCCCTTCACGGCCGGCGCCGCGCCGAACTGACCGGCCGAGACCTGCGCGTTCTGCGCCTGCACCGCCGCGGTGACGTCGTTCGGCGTGACGTGCAGCGCGATCATCTTGTCGGGGTTCAGCCAGATGCGCATCGCGTACGGCGAGCCGAACACCTGGACGTCGCCGACGCCCGAGACGCGGCTGATCGGATCGAGCAGCGTCGACGAGACATAGTCGGAGATGTCGTTGCGGGTCATCGACCCGTCCGTCGACACGAACGCCGCGATCAGGAGGAAGTTGCGGTTCGACTTCGCGACGCGAACGCCCTGCCGCTGCACTTCCTGCGGCAGCTGCGGCATCGCGAGCTGCAGCTTGTTCTGGACCTGGACCTGCGCGATGTCAGGGTCGGTGCCCGGCTCGAACGTCAGCTCGATGCTCGCGGTGCCGATCGAGTCGCTCGACGACGACATGTAGCGGAAGCCGTCGAGGCCGTTCATGCGCTGCTCGATCACCTGCGTGACCGTCTGCTCGAGCGTGCCCGACGACGCGCCGGGGTACGTCGCGCTCACCGTGATCGCGGGCGGCGCGATTGCCGGGTACTGCGCGACCGGCAGGCGCAAGATCGAGGCTCCGCCGGCGAGCATCGTGATGATCGCGATGACCCAGGCGAAGATCGGTCGGTCGATGAAGAACTTGGCCACGGGTCACTTCTCCGTGGTCTTCGTCGCCGGTTGCACCGCCGAGCCCTGCGCCGGAGCCTGCGCGGAGCCCTGCGCCGGTGCCGGCACGGGCCCTGGCGCCTGCGGCTGCGCTTGGGCTGCCATCGCACCCGCTGGCACGGCGGTGACCGGCATGCCGGGCCGCACCTTCTGGATGCCTTCGATGATCACCTGCTCGCCGGCCGCGAGGCCGCTCGTCACGAGCCACGAATCGCCGACGGCGCGGTCGGTGACGAGCGATCGGCGCTCGACCTTGTTCGACTTGTCGACGACGAGCGCGACGGGATTTCCGTTCTGATCGCGCGCGACCGCCTTCTGCGGCACGAGCAGCGCGAGCTCCTTCGTGCCCTCGTCGATGCGAGCGCGCACGAACATGCCGGGCAACAGCTCCTGGTTCGGGTTGCCGATCGTCGCGCGCAGCGAGACCGAGCCGGTCGTCTGGTCGACGCTCGCGTCGGTGAACTGCAGCGTGCCGGCGATCGGATACTCGCGGCCGTCCTCGAGTACTACCGTCACCTTCGCCTCGGTCGGGCTCGCCTTGAGCTCACCGCTCTCGAGCGAGCGGCGCAGCTTCATCATCTCGGAGCTCGACCAGGTGAGGTCGACGTACATCTTGTCGAGCTGCTGCACGGTCGCGAGCAGCGTCGCGGTGCCCGCCTGCACGTACGCGCCCTCGGTCACCTCGCTGCGGCCGATGCGGCCGGCGATCGGCGACGTCACCGTCGTGTAGTCGAGGTTGATCTGCGCCGTCTTGACCGCGGCCTTCGCCGCCGCGAGGTCGGCGACGCCCGACTTCTGCTTCGCGACCGCGTCGTCGTACTCCTGCTTGGAGACCGCGTTGGTCTCGAGGAGTTTCTGGTAGCGAGCGACCAGCGCGCTCGACGATCCGATCGCTGCCTCGGCGCGCACCACCTGGGCCTTCGCGCTCTCGAGCGCAGCTTGATAGGGCGCCGGATCGATCTGGAACAGCTTCTGTCCAGCCTTGACGTCGGTGCCTTCGTCGAACAGGCGCTTGAGAACGATCCCGTTCACGCGCGCCCTCACCTCGGCGATCCGATAGGGCGAGGTCCGGCCGGGGAGCTCCCGGGTCAAGGTCAACGGCTTGCCCTCGACCGTGAAGACACCTACCTGGGCGGGCGCCGAAGACGCAGCCGGCTTGGCCTGTGCGCCGGTATCCCGGCCGCAGGCAGAGGCTGCGAGGAGCAGAACAAACATCGAATATGACTTCACGATCTTCCTTGCGTGGGATGCAGGAGGTGCGCCGCGAAGCGCTGCGAGCCACCCCTAGCTACCAGGTAGAACCCAGTACGGCGCGTCGGTTCATACTCCGCAACAGGGCAGGTACCGGGCGCTTGTAACACGGCGTCCGGATTGCCATCGCTCGGGGCCTCACTGATACGATTCGCTGCCGCTCGTTTCCGAGCGCAGCTCACCTGAGGGGGAAATCGTTTCATGGCCACGTCCGGCAAGGTCAAGATTCCTGTCGACAGCAAGTGCCCGTTGAGCGGTGCAGTCGTCCACGAGGACTACGACTGCATGCTCAACCAGACGAACATCGGCGCGAACAACAACAAGTTCTACGTGATCCAGCTGCTCGAGAAGGGCGGCAAGTACTACGCGTGGACGCGCTGGGGCCGGGTCGGTGAAGACGGCCAGAACGCATTGCTCGGTCCGAGCGACTTCAACAAGGCGCTGAAGGACTTCTCTGCGAAGTTCAAGGACAAGACCAAGAACGCGTGGGAGGACCGCAAGAACTTCAAGCCGGTCGCGGGCCGCTACTCGCTGATCGAGGTCGATCACTCCGCCGATGCGGGTGACGCCGCCGAGATCGAGGAGAAGCTGAAGGGCATCGACGCCGATGCGGCGAAGGTGCAGAAGGCGACCGCGAAGAAGTACGCGCCGTGCTCGCTCGATCCGCGGATCGAGAAGTTCATGAGCCTCATCTTCGACGAGGACATGTTCAAGGGCGCGATGGCGAGCTTCGACATCGACGTGAAGAAGATGCCGCTCGGCCAGCTGTCCAAGACGCAGGTCGAGAAGGGCTACGACGTCCTCGAGGAGCTCGCGAAGGCGATCAAGGCGAAGAACAACAAGAAGGTCGAGGAGGTCACCTCGCGCTTCTACACCGTGATCCCGCACGCGTTCGGTCGCCGCACGCCGCCGATCATCGATACGCAGGAGCTGCTCGACAAGAAGGTCGAGATGCTGAACGTGCTCAACGACATCGAGATCGCGGTGAGCATGCAGAAGGCCGACACCAAGCAGAAGGCCGCGAAGCTCCTGCCCCACCCGGCCGACGAGAACTACGAGAAGCTCAACGCGACGCTCGAGCTCGTCGATCCGAAGTCCAAGGAGTACACGATCCTCGAGACGTATCTGGAGAACACGGCGCGCGCCGGCCGCAAGCCGAAGCTGCTCGACATCTTCCGTCTCGATCGCAAGGGCGAGGGCGCGCGCTTCAAGAAGCACGACGAGCTCGACAACCGCAAGCTGCTCTGGCACGGCACGAACGTCGCCGTCGTCGCCGCGATCTGCAAAACCGGCCTCCGCATCATGCCGCACTCGGGTGGCCGCGTCGGCAAGGGCATCTACACCGCGTCGGAGAACGGCAAGTCGATCAACTACATGGGCTGGGCGTCCGGCGGTATCGGCGTGATGTTCCTCGCCGAGGTCGCGCTCGGCAAGGAGCACTCGATCACGCGTGACGACTCGTCGCTGAAGGCGGCGCCGAAGGGCTTCGACTCGATCGTCGCGCGCGGCCAGAAGGAGCCGGATCCGTCCGACGACACGACGTGGACGTACGACGGCAAGAAGGTCGTCATCCCGCAGGGCAAGCCGATCGCGCAGAAGCAGTACGCGAAGTCGAGCTTCGATCAGAGCGAGTACCTCGTCTACGAGGAGAGCCAGATCCGCCTGCGCTACGCGCTCCACGTGAAGCTCTGAGGAGGACGCGATGAGCAAACAAGTCCTCGAAGAAGTCACGCTGAACTGGACCGATCTCACCGGCGCGAAGACCGGTGCGACGGCGCTCGGTTCGAACAAGTTCTATCGCGCGCAGCTGTTCGGCGATTTCACCGTCGTCTTCACCTACGGCCGCGTCGGTCAGGCGGGTCAGGTCCAGACCATCAAGGGCAAGGACCTCGCCGACGCGCAGAAGCAGATGAAGAAGAAGATCGACTCGAAGATCGCGAAGGGCTACACGAAGGTGGAGCTCCGGACCGACGCCGAGGAGAAGAAGAAGACGGCCGCGGCCACGGGCGCGGCGCCCACGAAGGCAAAAGGTCCGGCGAAGAAGAGCAACTTCCACCCCGAGGTCGAGAGCCTGCTCGAGGTGATCTACAACTCGACCGGTAAGGCGGTCGCCGCCGGTCTGTCGTCGTCGGCCGGCGCGACGAAGGAGTCGCCGCTCGGCAACCTCGCCGACGCGCAGCTCGACAAGGGCGCCGACATCCTCGAGGAGATCGAGAACCAGATCGCGAAGAAGGCCAAGAAGGCCGCGCTCGTCGATCTGACGAACGACTTCCTCTCGACGATCCCGCGCAACATCGATCACGCGCGCAAGGGCAAGAAGCTCGACCTCGACATGATCGTGATCGACAGCAAGGAGCGGATCGCCGAGCAACGGACCTTCATCGGCCTGCTCCGCGACGCGTTCCTGCAGAAGGCCGTGTTCGCGGCGGCCGCCGACGCCGACGATCCGCACGAGGTCTGGTACCAGGGCCTCAAGTGCGACATCGGCTGGCTCGACCCGAAGAGCGACGAGTACAAGGCGTACAAGAACCTCTACGACAAGGGGCAGTCGCCCATCAACTCGAACTTCTACGGCAAGCTCAAGGTCGGCCGGATCTGGAAGCTCGAGCAGCAGGGTCGCAAGTCGGACTTCGACACGTATGCGGCCAGCGTCGTCAAGAAGGACGGCGCGACCGGCATCGTTCCCGGCTGGCACGGCACGCGGACCGAGAACCTCATGGGTATCTGCAAGACCGGCCTCGTGACGCCGAAGAACTTGCCGAAGGGTGTGCACGTGACGGGACGCGCGTTCGGTCTCGGCATCTATCACACGCCGTGCTGGGAAGACTCCGGTGGCAAGACCAAGGACGAGAAGGGCAAGACGTTCACGCGCTACAACGGCGCGCTGAAGAGCACGAACTACACGTCGCTCAAAGGTGCATTCTACGGCCGGAACAACACCGCCGATCGCGGCTACGTGTTCCTCGAGGATCTCGCGCTCGGTGTTCCGGAGCTCGCGCTCGAGGCGTGCTTCGACAAGCCGGCGCCGAAGAAGGGCTGCGATTACATCTACGCCCGCGCGCACGGCCACGCGTCGCTGTCGAACGACGAGGTCGTGACGTTCGAGGAGAACGCTTCACGTCGCGTCGCGATTCTCGAGATCATGCATAAGTGATCTACAGTCGGGCATGCTCCTGCCCGACCTGCTCTCGCAGCGCGCGATGCCGTCCACCGACTCGCTGACCGCGTGGTGGGAACAGACGCGAGAGGCCCGCGGGCGCGAGACGACGACCGTCGATCGCGCGCTCGTCGGTGGCGTGCTTGCCGATCGCCTCGGCTTCGCGTTCGCCGCGGGCTACCACGAGGCGTTACGCGCGCTCGTGCAAACGAAGAGCGACGACATCTGCGCGCTGTGCATCACCGAGGCCCGCGGCAACTCGCCCAAGGACATCGACACGACGCTGACCATCGCCGGCGATGACTTCGAGATCACCGGCAAGAAGAAGTGGGCGACGACCGCGCCGCTCGCGAAGACGCTGCTCGTGTGCGCGACGCTCGGCAACAGTCCCGACGGCAAGGCGATGCTGCGGCTCGTTCGCGTGCCGACGGATGCACCGGGCGTGAGGCTGACCGCGTCGAGCGCGCCGTTCGTCCCCGAGATCCCGCACGCCGAGGTCGAGCTCGATCACGTGCGCGTCACCGCCGACGACATCCTGCCCGGCGACGGCTACACCGACTACGTGAAGCCGTTCCGCACGATCGAGGACGCGCACGTCCACGCCGCGCTGTTCGGCTACCTGATCGGCACGGCGCGCCGGCACAACCTCGCGAACGATCTGATCGAGCAGCTGCTCGCGACCGCGGTCACCGCGCGGGCGATCGCGCTCGCCGATCCGACGTCGCCGACGACGCACCTCGCGCTCGCTGGTCTCATCACGTTCGCGGGCGAGCACGTCGTCGAGACCGAGCGCGCGCTCGAGGGGATCGACGACGACGAATGGAAGCGCTGGGTCCGCGACCGTGCGCTGCTTCGCGTCGCCGGTGCTGCACGTGCCGCTCGCTGCGAGCGCGCCTGGGAAGCCGTTCGCTAGTCGTCCAGGCCTTTCCTGATCTCGAGCGGCGAGCCGGCATCGGGTGTGCCGCCATCGCGCTGGGCCTTGCGCTTGCGCTCGTCCTCGAGCGCGTCGATGAGCTTCTGCCCGTTGCGACTCACCTCCTTCGATTCTGGCTCTGGCCCCGTGCGCATTCTGTTCAGCCCCTCGACCATCGGGTTGGGCGTCTTCTCCTTCCTCCGCTCTGCATCCCTGACGTCCTGCCGCTTGGACTGGGCGATCCGGGCCTCCTCCGGGTTGTCCCTCTCGCGGGAGACGCCACCTGCCCACACCGGGACCCCGACACGGGGCAGCAAGGGGTTGCCCAGGTCGAGCGCCGCGCCCTCCAAGCGCACGCCGTTCTTCTTCCGCTTGTTCTCTTCGAGTGCAGCGACCAAGGCGTGTCTCGCATCCGCGCCGTCGCGCGTTTCGATGTAGGCGCGGATGGCTGCCTCCTCGTCCGGATGTTTTTCGACGATGCGCGCGACGTCTGCCATCAGACCGGGATCGCGGACGCCGTCGCCTGGTGCGTAGGGCGCGTACAGGTTCTTGACCTCGGCGAGACCGGGGCCTTGCGGCGCGACCGCGGGCGCAGGTGCGAGCCCGGACGAGAGCTTCGGCGTAAGGTCGACGGGCGGCGCGGCCTCGGGCCGGTCGCTGCTCCATGGAGGGCGCTCGCCCGTCATCGTCGCCGTCGTGTAGGGCGCTCCGCTGCCGGAAGCGCCTGCGCGGTCCGGCACGTTCGTCGTGCGCCCCGGCGTGCTCGCGGACTCGTGGTCGTGCACCGAATCGTGATCGCGACGTCCGCGCGCTACGTCCTTCATGTGAATAGGAGCGCCATCGAGCGATCCGTCTCGCAGAAAAAATGGGGTCGGACCCCATTTCGCGCTGCGTGGGAAGCGCTCCGCCGAGCCACGTGCGTCGCAGGGGGCATGTCGGTTGCAGCCCCCGGCGGCATGACCCAGACGTACTGGTTCACGCTGATCGCGACGATTGTCGTGCTGGC
>JABFXX010000344.1 GCA_013368795.1 Kofleriaceae bacterium | reverse complement strand
AGCAGGTCGCGCTGCTGCATGCGATTGAACGGCTTGAACAGCGCGCTCGTCGCCATCAGGTTTCCGAGCAGCCGCTCGCGCGTGAACCCGTGCAGCGCCTCGGCGACGATCGGCAGCTCGTCGGCGAGCGCCGCGAGCGACTGGCGACCGACCTCGAGCAGATCGACCTCGGTCAAGGATGCGACGGTCGCGGTGCGCGGTTGTGCCGAGAGCAGCGCCATCTCGCCGAACACCGCGTTCTCGCCGAGCCGCGCGAGCGGCGTCCGCCGGCCGAGGCCATCGGTCGCGAACACCTCGAGCTCGCCACCGGCGACGAAGAAGAACGAGTTGCCCGGCTCGCCCTCGCGGATCACCGGCGCACCGACGGGCAAGCGGCGGAGCAGCAGCGTGCCGAGCACGCGGCGAAACGCGGCCTCGGAGAGCGAGGACAGGAGTGGAATCGCGTGCAGCGACTCGGGGAACTCGGTGAACTTGGCGGTCGCATGCTCGGCACGCGCGAGTGCGACGGCGACGGCGTCGGGCGGCGCTTCGAGCCGAACGTCGGGGACCGGAACCTCGAGGCTCGCCACCGGGAGTGCGATGCGCGCCGCGACCTTGCCGAGCCGCTCGCTCTCGCTGCCATACGTGACGACGAGCGCTGCGATGATATCGGAGGCGTCGGCGCCGTGAGCTTCGAGCACACGCGCGCAGACGAGTGCGGCGAGCGGATGTCCGGACTTCAGGCAGTACCAGGCGGTCGCGCGATACACGTTCGCTGCCGCCGGATTGTTCATTGCGAGCGCGCAATCAGCGACGCGGATTCGCGCGTCGTAATCGAGTGGCGCCACGGCAACGATCGCGTCGTACAGCCTCAGTGCGGCGAGATGTTGTCCCTGCCCGAACAGCGTCGCTGCGCTGCGCTTGACGTCCCCGAGGCTGACCATCGGGAGCCAGCGTAATGTATAGTCACACCCTTCGACCGGGGGAACGTGTGAAGAAATGCGCTAGCTGCTCCAAGGACCTGCCCGAGGCGGCGTTGCATTGTGTGTTCTGTGGAGCGAAGCAGGCGGCAGCGCCAGCCGTGCAGTCGAGTGTCGCGAAGACGGCATTCGGTTACTCGGCCAACGAGGTGATGGCGCAGCTCGGTAATCAACAGCCACGTCCACAGGCTCCGTCGCAGCCGTCGCAGCAGCCCCCGCAGCAGCAGGCCTATCAACCGCCTCCGCAGCAGCAGCCATATCAACCGCCGCCGCAGCAGCAGGCCTATCAACCGCCTCCGCAACAGCAGCCGTATCAACGCCCGCAGCCCGCGAGCCAGCCGCCGCCGATGGGTAGCTACGCGCAGGGCAGCGGCCTCGCGCCGACGGCGAGCGCGCAGGCGAAGACGATGTTCGTCGAGAACGGTCCCGGTCAGGGCATGACGTCGCCCATGCCGGGCAATCCGGCAGCCGCGCCGTACTCGCCGCCGGGCAATCCGGCAGCCGCTCCGTACTCGCCTCCCGCGCCGCAGCCGCAACCCGGTTATGCAGCGTACGGCCAGCCCGCTGCGGGCACCGGGCCGATGGGCGGCGGCCCTGCGCCGAGCGGGGGCATGGGCATTCACTCGCCGCCGCAACCGACGCCGGCGCCGCTGCCGACCGTGCAGCCACCGTACCTCGCGTCGCAGACCGCAGCGCGTGCGGGTCGTCCGATCGAGCCGTGGAAGGATTCGCTGCGGCTCATGATGTTCATCTGGGGTGCGGTCGCGCTCGCCGCGTTCGCCGCCCCGCTGGTGACCGAGCCCGCGATGGTGTTCCAGTGGGACGCGATCATCCACGGTGCGGGCAAGGAGAAGATTCCGAACCTCATCTGGGCCGCGGTCGCGCTGCTGTCGATCGTCGTCGGTGCGATCCCGATGGCGACGTTCCCGCGCGGCCTGCTCGCGCTCGTGCTCGGGCTCGCCGGCGTGTTCGTGCCGATCGGCGTGATGGGCGGGTTCAGCGACTGGAAGGCGCTGCTGACGCTCGTCGCGATCGTCTGCATGGTGCCCGGTCTGTTCGCGCGCCACGAGTACACCGAGTCGATCGTGCCGCGCGTGATGGTGACGATCGGCGTCGTGCTCACGCTCGTGCAGTACCTCGTGCCCGATCACGGGCAGATTCCGCTCGTGCTCCTGATCAAGGCGCTGATCGAAGCCGGCAGCGGCATGGAGCGCGTGATCATTCCGCTCGCGCAGATCGTGCTCGCCGTGCTGTGCCTGCTCGTGTGGATGCCCGGCCCGGCAACCGCGGGTGCAAAGATCTTCGGCTGGGCGTGGATCCTGTTCCCGGTCGCCGCGTTCGCGCTCGTCCTGCTCGGCGGCCGCGGGAGCCCGGTCGACGCGCTCACGAAGACTCCCGGCATGGTGCTCGGCGCGATCGTGCCGGGACTCGCGTACTCGGTGCTCGTCGGCTACGGCGGAGCCACCGTCGTTGGTAAACAACTCGAGTGAGTCATCGCCGCGAGCTCGTGATCGGTCAGACGGTCCTCGGCCGTCCGATCGAAGCTGTTCACTTCACGCCGCCGTCGTACGCGAAGCCGCGGCCGCCCGCGATCCTGTTCGGCGGCATCCACGGCGACGAGCCGGTGAGTCAGCTCATGCTCGAGCGACTCGCCGACGAGCTGATCGAACGGCCGCCCGGTCGCGACACGTGGATCATCCCCGCGGTCAATGTCGACGGTCTGCTCGCAGGCACGCGCAACAACGCGAACGACGTCGATCTCAACCGCAACTTCGCGTCGCGCAGCTGGGGCACGCAGCGTCGCCCCGGCTACAACCCAGGCGATGCGGCCGAGGATCAGCCGGAGACCCAGGCGCTCTCGAACCTGATCGAACAGGTTGGCGCGCAGCGCCTGATCGCGGTCCACGCGACGTACCGCATGGTCAACTGGGACGGCGCTGGCGAGCAGCTCGCGAAGGAGATGGCCGAGCGCTGCGGCTATCCCGTCGAGCACGACATGGGCTATCCGTGCCCAGGCTCGTTCGGCACGAAGTATGGCGTCGAGCGCGGGCTCGAAGTGATCACGCTCGAGTCGCCCTATCTCCTCGCAGACGAGCGAGGTTGGGATGAATGCCGCACTGCGCTGCGCTGGTGCGTCGATCTCCCCGATTGAATGGCTCTCGCTCCGCACTGATTCCTCGACGGAGCGATCGAGTTAGCGAGGGATCGGTATTCACGCCTTGCCGCGCCTGTGACGCCTTGTCACACTGCGGCGGGTATGAGGTCCCCCTGGTGGCAAGGGCTCGATCTCCGCGTGCTCCGGCACGTGCGGGGTGTGCTGCGCCGGCGAGGCCTCGAGCTGACGCTCGTCGAGCGCCGCCCGACGGAGCCCGCCGCGTTCGCCGCGCTGTCGACCGACGAGCCGAGCGGCGCGGGCCTCGCGGTGATCGCACCCGATCTCTCGGCCCCCGAAGTCGGCCTGATCGAGCACATGCTCGGCGAGGCCGCGCTCGATGTCGCCGCCGCCGTTCGCGAGCGCGATGGCGATGTCGAGCCCGCGGCGCGGCGCACGGGCTACGCCGGCATCATCGGCGGAGCGTCGTCGATGATCGAGCTCTACTCGCTGCTCGATCGCGTCGCACCGAGCGACTCCACCGTGCTCGTGCAAGGCGAGAACGGCACCGGCAAGGAGCTCGTCGCGCGCGCGATCCACACGCGCAGCAAGCGCCGCGAGCATCGGTTCGTCGTCACGAACTGCTCGGCGTTCAACGACAACCTGCTCGACTCCGAGCTGTTCGGGCACAAGCGCGGTGCGTTCACCGGCGCCGTCGCCGACAAGGCCGGTCTGTTCGAGACCGCCGACCTCGGCACATTCTTCCTCGACGAGATCGGCGACATGTCTGCCGCCCTCCAGGTCAAGGTGCTGCGCGTCCTCCAGGAGGGCACGTTCAACCGCGTCGGCGACACCGAGACGCGCAAGGTCGACGTCCGCATCATCGCCGCGACGAACCGCGACCTCCGCGCGATGGTCGCCGCGGGCACGTTCCGCGAGGACCTCTTCTATCGCGTCAACGTCATCAACGTGACGCTGCCCGCCTTGCGCGAGCGACGCGATGACGTGCCCATCCTCATCGACTACTTCCTCGCGCGCCACCGTCGCAACGGCCGGCCGAAGAAGCTCACGGTCGAGTGCCAGACGCAGATGCTCGTGTATCCGTGGCCGGGCAACGTGCGCGAGCTCGAGAACGAGATCGAGCGGCTCGTCGTCCTCGCAGGCGACTCGGGGACGATCGACCTCCCGCTGCTCTCGCCGCGCATCCGTCAGTACGTACCCGCCGACGACGAGGCGCCGATCGATGCCGGCTCGCTCCCGGCCGCGGTCGAGGCGCTCGAGCGCAAGATGATCGGTGCCGCGATCAAGAAGTTCGGCGGCAACAAGACGCGCGCGGCCGAGGAGCTCAAGGTCTCCCGCCGCAACCTGATCCGCCTCGTACAGAAGTACCAGCTCGAAAAGTAGCTGCGCCGAGAATAGTCCCGCGACGTCGCGCGTTCCGGTCCGGACCTAGAGGAGGAGACGCGTATGGAACGGCTGGATATCCCCACGCCGCGGTGGCTCGATCTGCGCCCCGTCGGCATCGTCGCGCTCGCGGCAGCGATGGTGTGGTCGACGTGGATCGTCGCGAGCACCTACCACAGCATCAAGGTGAAGCCCGAGCAGCGCACGATCCGGGTCACCGGGTCGGCGAAGAAGCGGATCATCTCCGACCTCATCGAGTGGTCGGCGACGCTCGAGGCTCGCGCTCCCGATCGGACGACCGCCTACAAGCAGCTGCACGCGCAGACCGACCGCACGATCGCGTTCCTCAAGGAGCAGGGCATCAAGCCCGACGAGATCCAACCTCAATCGGCCTCGTTCTCCGAGGACGTCGAGACCACCGAGGAGCTCAAGATGCTGCCCGGTCTCAAGGAGCCGGTCCGCACCGAGAAGAAGACGTTCAAGGGCTACATCACGACGCAGACGATCTTCATCCGCTCGACCGACGTCGCGCGGATCGAGAAGGCATCACGCGAGGTGACGTCGCTGCTCGAGGAGGGCATCTCGATCACGTCGAACGCGCCCGAGTACTTCTACACGCGACTCGGCGAGCTCAAGCTCGAGATGCTCGCGGCCGCCGGCAAGGATGCGCGTGCGCGCGCCGACAACATCATCAAGAACGCGGGCGGCGCGAAGGTCGGCGGGCTCGTCGCCGCCGACATGGGCATCATCAACATCAACCCCGCGAACTCGACCGAGACCGACTACGAGGGCAACAACGACCGCACGTCCCTCGAGAAGGACATCATCACGATCGTCCACGCGACGTTCAAGCTCGACTGATTCAGGCGGACATCAACTCGAGCTCAGGCTCGAGCGAGGTCCGGTCGGTTCGCAGATTCGCCTGACTCCAGGTCGTCTCGAGCTCTTCAGCCCGGACCTGATCAAGGCGTACGGCGATTGCGCGGTTTCGCCGAGGCCCAGGCGGCCTCGAACTCTTCGGCAGTGCTCGTGCAGGCGAGCCATTCATCGTCCTCGTCGAGAGGCTGATCTCCCAGGCCGCCGTACTCGTCGGACCAGTGTTCGCGGTCGTATGCGAGCACGTCGCCCGAGCTGTAAACCTCGAGCTGTCGCTCTGGATAGCTCTGCTCGTCGACCTGGAGGTAGTAGACGCACGTCCCCCAGGCGTCGTACTGGTCGCCGCGTGGCTCCTCCCATGCGCGCTTGAAGAATCTCGGCATGCGATGTGGCGAGCGTACGCGATCAGGCGGAGGCCCGAAGCGCTTCCGCGAGGTCGGGATGCTTCCACTGGAAGCCGAGCTCGCGGAGCTTGGCCGGCACGACGC
>JABFXX010000167.1 GCA_013368795.1 Kofleriaceae bacterium | reverse complement strand
CATGTGCTCGACGGTGATGTTCGGGTGCTGGAGGATCCGCTGCGCGAGCTCGTTCGGCTTCTGCTTGAACGATCCGGGCGCGCGATACACGGCGCCGAGGAACCACGCCTGGAAGCCGCGGATCGGATCGACGCGCTTGTGGAAGAAGCTCTGCTTGTTGCCGCCCGTGTACTCGTAGACGGCGGCGATCCGATCCTTGTGGATGATCACCTGCGCGCCGCGATCGGCGGCCTGGAGCACGGCCTCGCCGAGCAGGTTGCCGGCCTCGTCGTCGCGCCACAAGAACGCGCGGATCTCGACCGACTTCTTCGCGCCGCGGACGCGCTCGAGGATCGCCTGGAACGCGGCCTCGCCGGACCCGAGCACGCGGAGCGAGCCGCCGTCGATCGGCGTCGAGACCGAATGGAGCGGCGCCGGCAAGCCGACGGCTTGCATCTGCCGAACACGACGCGCCCGCCTCCGGCCAAACGAGCGAGGACGAGCAGCAGGACGTCGGGCCATTTAGATCCCATACGGTTAACTCGTTCCCGAGGACGGGTCAATTAGCGGCAATCTCGGCGTGAGCACAGGGATTCTCGCATGGTCGGACCAGACCGGGCGACGATGACGGCAACACCGAGTCGTTGCGAAGCTCAACGCACTCGCCGCGTCCGCCAACCATGTTGCGGACTTGGCCTGGCCTGGACGTTGCTCGACGGCCAGCCCGTGTGTGACCTCGAGCTGAAGGGCATCCGCAAGCTGTACGACGGCGTCGCCCGGCCCGTGATCCCGAGCCTCGACCTGACGATCGGCGCCCGCCAGATGGTCGTCCTCGTCGGGCCAAGCGGCTGCGGCAAGTCGACGACGCTGCGCATGGTCGCCGGCCTCGAGGAGCCGACCGCGGGAACGATCCTGATCGACGGCCGCGACGTCACGCACCTCCCGCCGGCCGAGCGCGACATCGCGATGGTGTTCCAGAGCTACGCGCTCTACCCGCACATGACCGTGTTCGAGAACATGGCGTTCGGGCTGCGGATCAAGAATGTCGCGGAGGCCGAGATCAAGCGCCGCGTCGTGACCGTCGCGCAGTCGCTCGGCCTCGAGCCCTACCTCGAGCGCCGGCCGAAGGCGCTGTCGGGCGGCCAGCGCCAGCGCGTCGCGATCGGTCGCGCCGTCGTGCGCCAGCCGAAGGTGTTCCTGTTCGACGAGCCGCTGTCGAACCTCGACGCGAAGCTGCGCGGCGACATGCGGCGCGAGATCGCGCGCATCCACCAGAGCTCGCAGGCGACGGCGATGTACGTCACGCACGACCAGATCGAGGCGATGACGCTCGCCGATCAGATCGTCGTGCTGAAGGACGGAGTCGTGCAGCAGATCGGCACGCCCGTCGAGATCTACGAGCAGCCCGCGAATCGCTTCGTCGCCGGCTTCTTCGGCACGCCGACGATGAACTTCCTCTCCGCCGATCTCGCGCAGACCGGCGAGCAGCACGCGGCGCGCGGTCCCGGGTTCGAGATCCCGCTCGCGCTCTCGCCGTCGTTGCGGCCAGCGCAGTCCGCGGTCGACCGCATCGTCGTCGGCATTCGCCCCGAGCGGCTGTCGCTCGAGAAGCGCGGCGGCGAGGTCAGCCTGTCGGGCGCGGTCGCGATGCGCGAGGTGCTCGGCGCCGAGGTCGTGCTCCACCTCGAGTCCGACGCGGGCCCGTTGACCGTGCGCACCGACGCGGGCTCCGCGCCGCGCCCCGGCGACACCGTGCAGGTGTGGCTCGATCCGCGCGCGATCCACGTGTTTCACGGGCAAACCGAGGTCCGGCTGTGAAAGCCGCGCTCCTGGCACTCGCGTTGGTCGCGTGCGGACCAGCGGACGAGAAGGGTGTCGTCTTGTGGCACGCCTACACCGGGCTCGAGCGGACCGCGCTCGAGACGACGGCGGCGCAGTGGAACACCGCGCATCCCGACAACCAGGTCGTGCTCGTCGCGGTTCCGTATGACTCGTTTGCCGACAAGCTGACGAGCGCGATTCCTCGCGGCAACGGTCCCGACCTGTTCATCTACCCGCACGATCGCATCGGCGACTGGGCCGATGCGGGCACGATCGAGCCGATCGAGTTCTGGGTCGACGACGCGCGCGCGGATCGCTTCGACGAGCAAGCGATCGGCGCGATGGCGTACCGCGGCTCGCTGTGGGGCCTGCCGCTCTCGGTGAAGTCGCTCGCGCTCTACACGCGCACCGACATCGTGCCGACGGCGCCGGAGACGACCGACGAGCTCGTCGCGCTCGCGCCGGCGATGAAGGCGAAGTCCGGGTTCGCGCTCGCGTACGCGAACGTCGACCTCTACGGCCACGCACCGTGGCTGCACGGGTTTGGCGGCCGCGTGATGGACGACGACGGCAACCTCGCGATCAACTCGCGCGAGGCCGCCGATGCGATGACGTTCGCGCGAAAGCTCGTCGCCGACGGCATCGCACCGGCCGACGCGCAGACGCCGCTCGTCGCGAGCCTGTTCAACGAGGGCAAGGCGGCGACCGTGATGTCGGGGCCGTGGTTCGTCACCGATATCGGCAAGAACGTGCCGTGGGAGGTCCACACGCTGCCCGTCGTGTCGGCGACCGGCAAGCGCGCCGCGCCGTTCCTCGGCGCCGAAGGCGTGATCATGTCGGCGCACGCGAAGGACAAGCAGGCCGCGTTCGCGGTGATGGATGCGCTGACGAGCGATGCCGCCGCGATCGTCCGCGCCCGCACCGCGCGCCAGGTCGTCGCGAACGTGCACGCGTACGACGATCCGGACGTCGCGAAGGATCCGGCGCTCCGCGCGTTCCGCGCCCAGCTCGAGCACACCGTACCGATGCCCAAGGCCGGCGCGATGCGCATGGTGTGGACGCCGTACAAGACCGCGCTCGGCGAGGTGCTCGCCGGCCGCGCCCAGCCCGCCGAGGCGCTGCTCGGCGTCGAGTCCGAAGTCGCGCAGTACGTCTCGCACATGGCGCCGCGCAAGCCGGCCGCGAAGAAGGCGAAGCCGTGACCGAATCGTCGTACACGCGCGTGCCGGTGCTGCAGCGCCAGCTGCGCGACTTTGCGCTCGTCGGCGCGATCGCGATCCTGATCGCGACGGCGGCGTTCGTCGTCGTCCGCAACACCGAGCTGGCCGAGCGCCAGATCGGGCTCGCGAAGCGAGCGGCCGCGGGCGAGGCACTGCCGACCGTCGAGGCCGTCCACGTCGGTCCCGCGACGCCGTCGAAGCGCCACCCCTACCTGCGCCATCGCCAGATCAAGGACGACGACGCAGCATCGTGGCGGCCGCTCGGTGGCACCGCCGTCCATCCCAACGACAAGCTGTTCTACGACGTCGCGACGCGCGTCGATCAGGACGGCACGTTCGCCGAGCTGCTTCCCGATGCGAGCGGCCGCGCGATCGCCGCCGAACGCGACGGCAACGTCATCTCGATCGCGGTCACCGCACCGGCCGCGCCAGCGCCCTACCCGTTCCTCGTCATGATCGGCGTGCTCGGCCTTGGCGCCGCGCTCGCGGCAGCCGGCGCGCTCGCCGGTCGTGGTGCCGCGCGCATCGGCATGTTCGCCGGCATCGCGACGCTCGCGGTGCCGACCATGCTGTGGCACGCGTGGATCGCCGCGACCGCGATCGTGCTGCTCGGCGCCGCGGTCGCGCTCGCGCAGCGCGCGATGCTGACCGATCGACTCGCCTTTGCGCTCGGCAAGAACCGCAACGCGGTCGGCTTCCTCGCGCCCGCGGCGATCGCGATGTTCGTGCTCGTCGCCGCACCGTTCTTCATCGGCATCATCCTCGGCTTCTACGACCATCACCACGGCACGTGGACGTTCGTCGGGCTGTCGAACTTCTTCGAGATCCTGTCGGGCGGCGGTCACTCGCTCGAGGACCCTCTCAACTTCTGGTTCATCCTCGGCGTCACCGTCCTGTGGACGGTCGCGAACGTCGTGCTCCACGTCTCGATCGGCGTGATGCTCGCGCTCGTCCTGTCGAAGAAGTGGCTCGCGGGGCGCGGCATCTTCCGCATGCTGCTGATCCTGCCGTGGGCGATCCCGAACTACATCACCGCGCTGATCTGGAACGGCATGTTCCAGGGCGAGTACGGCGCGATCAACTCGCTGCTCCACGCCGCGGGTCTCGACAGCGTGTCGTGGTTCTCGTCGTGGGCGACCGCATTCTCGGCGAACGTCATCACGAACACGTGGCTCGGCTTCCCGTTCATGATGGTCGTCGCGCTCGGTGCGCTCGAGACGATTCCGCGCGAGCTCTACGAGGCCGCCGCCGTCGACGGCGCGAGCCGCTGGCAGCAGTTCCGCCACATCACGCTTCCGCACCTGCGTCCCGCTCTCGGCCCGGCCGTCGCGCTCGGCTCGATCTGGACGTTCAACATGTTCAACGTGATCTTCCTCGTGTCGGGCGGCAAGCCGGGCAACTCGACGAACATCCTCGTCACCGACGCATATCGCTGGGCCTTCGAGCGCGGCGAGCGCTACGGCATGGCCGCGGCCTACGCGACGATCATCTTCCTCGTGCTCCTGCTGTGGACCGTGTTCGGCACGCGCATCGTGCGGAGCAAGGAGGCGGAGTCGTGAACCGCCAGCGCCCTCGCGTGCTCGTCCGCGTCGCCGCGTATGCCTCGCTCGTCCTGCTCACCGCGGTCGTGCTGTACCCGGTGATGCTCGTCTGCAAGAAGGCGTTCGAGCCGGGCCGCCACTTCGCGCTGTCGGCATCGCCGGTGCCAAACACGCTGACGCTCGAAAACTTCGAGCACCTGTTCGGCGCGCGCGGCGGCCACGGCGAGCTCTTGTTCCTGCACCACACATTGAACTCGCTGATCGTCTCGCTCGCGACGACGGTCGTCGGCGTCGTGCTGTCGTGCACCGCCGCCTACGCGCTCTCGCGGTTCCGCTTCCCTGGCCGCAAGGCGGGACTGACGACGTTCCTCGTCGTCCAGATGTTCCCGGCGACGCTGCTGCTCCTGCCGCTCTACGTCATCCTCGACCGGCTCGGCCTCTTGAACTCCCTCGTCGGTCTCGTCCTCGTCTACTCGACGACGGCGATCCCGTTCTGCGTGTGGACGCTCAAGGGCTACTTCGACACGCTGCCGCGCGAGCTCGAGGAGGCGGCGCGCATCGACGGCGCATCGACGTGGATGATCTTCCGCAAGATCATGCTGCCGCTCGCGCGACCGGGCCTCGCTGTCACCGCGCTGTTCTCGTTCATGACCGCGTGGAACGAATTCATCATGGCATCGACGTTCATGACCGACGAGTCGAAGTACACGCTGCCGGTGTTGATCCAGTCGAGCGTCGGCCAGCACACGGCGGACTACGGCCTGTTCGCCGCCGGCGCGGTCGTCACCAGCATCCCGGTGATGATCGCGTTCTACGTGCTGCAGAAGTATCTCGTCGGCGGGCTCACCGCCGGCGCGGTCAAGGGCTAGCGAGACGCTCGCCTATACGGACCAGACGGGCTCGCAAGCTCGAACTAGATGTCGATCAAGCCGCCGCCGCCGCTCGGCGGACGGTCCGGACGCTTCGGCGGGCGAATGTTCGAGCCGGAGCTCCTCTTCGCCATCTCGAACTCGATGCCCATCTCGTCGCCGACGATGTCGAACTTCTTCTCGTACGTGCGATAGCCGCTGGCCTTCGCCTCGACCTTGATCGACTTCGTACCGGGCGCAATCTCGGCGATCGCGCCGGTGATCTCGTTGCCATCGACGGTGATCTTGACGTCCTTCGCGGCCGCATCCGGCTTCACGTTGAACGTCACCTTGATCTTCTTCGCCTCGACGACGGTCGGCGCCGCCGAGCCCGCGGCCGGTGCCGCCGAGCC